>CAYTFM010000367.1:0-8076 GCA_964436735.1 uncultured Victivallales bacterium
GTGTGGGCCACGGTGAGGGCGGGCAGGAAGCCGACAGTGCCGCGGATGATCGTCTTCTCATTCTGTTTGGCCGGCAACTACACGGTCAACGAATATTATGGTTATTTCGGCGTCATTTTCGCCACGGTTCTTCTCGCCGGATACCTGATCGCCCTGCACGGGTGTGAGGCGCTGAGAAGTCATGCGCGGACTGCACGCAGTCTGCTTGTGGGCGCCAGTGCGTTTTTCGTCTTCATGTGCCTCTTCTATCCCAACATGATATTCATGAGTCTCGTGAACGGCGTCGGGAGAAGGCTTGGCTTCCAGATGGGGCACGGGGGGCTTGACGTGAGCGCGGCGGGACACAAGGCACTTGAGTTTGAATGCTACAGCGTCGGCAATCCTTTGGCCATGTTCGCCACGGCGATCGAGCCGCTGAGCAGCCTCAATTCCCACCCGCTCCTCCTGAACAACAACGGCGAGTTCACTTTCAGAACGGGGTTCGTGATTCCCGCATTCCTGCTCCTGTGCCTGTTGTGGACGCTCGTCCATGCGTATTGTCCCCGCGGCATGTGCGCCCGTCGTTTCGTGCGCACTATTGTTCCGTGGTCGGTCGCCTGCGCGCTGGTGTATCTCTTTTCGGTGCCGCCCGGCAAGTGGTGGTCCCTTGTGCCGTTGACGTATACGATCGCCCCGATGTTCCGCGTCTCGGCCCGAGCGTACGTCTATGTCGACATTGCGCTGGTGGCTCTCTTTTGTCTATGCTGTGGGAGGCTGCTTTTCTATGCGGCAAGAGAGTGGGCACGCGGATCGTCCCGCTGGTTCCGGCGCCTCCTCGCGCTTTCTCTTGTCGTGGCGCTGGTTGGGCTCGCCTGGTGTGCCGCCTGGGACTTCGCAGGCCTCAGGATTCTCTGGAAGGCTGAAAGCTTTGAGCTACCCGACGCCTCTTTCTACAAGCATCTGGCGGGGAGGGCGGAGGGGGCAGTGCTGGAACTGCCGGTTGTCGTGAAGCCTCCGGAGGATGGATACTTCTACTTTTATCACAGAATAGTCCATGGCCTTCCCATCGCCAACGTCCCGGCGGTGCCAGGCAAGCTGGGCGAGGCGCTGGAGGATTTCGCCTGTGAGGTGAACAGCTGGCTGTCGAGCGGGATGAGTGATGAATTGCGCCGAGTTGGCGTCCGCTATCTTGTGATCCGGAAAGACCTCCCCTATGATTTCGCGGCACTGGGCAAAACACCCAGATTGAAGATGATCGCGGAGAACGGGGAGAAGATCATTTTTGAGGTGGTACCCCAAGCTGATTGCGGCACCGAGAAACCGCTCGAGATGCTTATGCGGGAACGGGGGACTCAGGTGCCGTGCGTGGCGGAGCCGGTCTCGGGCAAAGGTCCGGCGCTCGGGGTGGGTGGGGCGTTCGGCGACCGCGAGGCGCACGCCGATGGTGCGTATCTGCGGTGGTGCCTTGGACCGAATCCCACGGGTTTTTTCAGATTGACAAACACTACTGGCTCCGACAAATTGTGTCTGTTCAAGGCAGTCTTTTTCGCTCCGAAGGGATCGATCTTGTCGCTGAAGTGCCCCGCCTTCTCGGAAGAGAGGAAGGTAATCGTTGACTCGGGATACTTCGATTATGTGAGAGTGTTCCAGATGAAGGCGGACGAGTCGTTCATCCTCTCCATCGGCTCGGACGCTCCGCGGTTCGTCTGCCCTGATCCCCGTTATCTTGTTTTCATGGTGATAAACTACAAGTTCGAATTTGTCGATTAGTTCTTTCGCGCATATCCCGCTTGCGGTTGCCCTCTCTTGCGCTACCTTATTCATTTCCGTTCCGGATCCGAGCTTGGCTTGCGGGGGAGGATCTGGTGTCGCGTGCGGTGCTTCGCTCAGTTTACGCATGGCAAACAACTCAAGGAGACGTCTACCCGTTTCCGGACGTCTATTACCAATCCACATTAAGTGACGCATGAGAGTTTCAATATCCTATCCTCCCCTCGAGTCAGCCAAAGGGGTTCCTCTGCTTGCGCAGAATCGTCAGTTCCAGTGGTTTTCGAATCCGACCTACATCTACCCGGTGGTCCCCGCGTATGCCGCCACGCTTCTGAAGGAGGATGGCTTCGAGGTCCTTTGGGACGACGGTATCGCCGAAGGGCTATCCTATGCCGCCTGGCTGGCCAGGATCAAGGAAGGTCGCCCCGACGTCATGGTCATCGAAAGCAAGACGCCGGTGATCAAAGCCCATTGGCGGATCATCGACGAGCTGAAAAGGTGGCGTCCCGAGACCATCGTGGTTCTTGTCGGAGATCATGTGACCGCGCTGCCGGCGGAGTCGATGGGCGCATGCTTGGTTGATTACGTGGCGACCGGTGGGGATTATGACTTTGTGCTGCGCGACCTATGTCGGTTTATCCGTGGAGGCGGGAGTTTTCCCCTCGGGGTCTGGCGCAGGGAAGAAGGACAGGTCATCAACGGAGGAGCGGTCAACCTTGCGCATGACCTCAATGAATTGCCTTTCATCGACCGTGAGTTGACCCGGTGGCGGCACTACGCCTATAAGAACGGCAATTTCAAATACACGCCGGGCACCTATGTGATGGCTGGCCGCGACTGCTGGTGGGGACGCTGCACCTTCTGCAGTTGGACCACCCTGTGCCCCGGCAAGTCCTATAAGACCGTGCGGCCGCAGCGGCATCTTGACGAGATCGGCGCATTGATTGAACAGTGCGGTGTCAAAGAGATCTTTGATGATAGCGGGTGTTTTCCCAAGGGGGAGTGGCTTGACGAGTTTTGCGAAGGGATGGTCGCCCGCGGCTACCACCGCCGCGTCGTGATGGGGTGCAACATGCGCGTCGGCGCCTTGTCGGAGAGCCAGTTCCGCGCGCTGAAAAAAGCCAATTTCCGCTTCATCCTCATCGGTCTCGAGTCGATCAACCAGTCAACCCTTGACCGCTTGGTCAAGGGAATCAGGGTCGAGCAGATAGAGGAGACGGTCCGCATGGCGAAGGCCGCCGGACTCGAACCGCACATCACCACCATGGTCGGCTATCCCTGGGAGACGCGCGAAGACGCCGCGGCGACCATCGGCTTCGCCAAGCGCCTGTTCACCAAGGGGTATCTCGACACGCTCCAGGCGACCATTGTCGTGCCGTACCCCGGCACTCCCCTCTTCGACGAGGCGAAGCGCAACGGCTGGCTGCTGACCGAGGACTGGGACCGGTATGACATGAAGGAGTCGGTGTGGAAAAGTCCCATCGACAACAACGATGTCCTGCGGTTCACCCAGGAATTGTACAAGGCGGCGCTTTCTCCGCGTTTCATCATGCGGAAGCTGCTCTCCATACGAAATATCGATGACCTCTCGTTCCTGTTCCGCGCCGGTGGCAAATTGATTGGCCACCTTGCCGACTTCAAGAAGAAGGATCAGTGCGGCTGCGGAAAGAAATGAGGAAATTGTTTGTGACTGCCCCCCGCCCCCAACCGCCTCTTGTCTCCCTCACCATCACGACGCGGAACGAGGAGCGGAATATCGAGACGTGCCTGCGATCCATCCGCGCGCAGACCTACCCGCGCGAGCGCATGGAGGTCATTGTCGTCGACAATGCGTCCACCGACAAGACGAAACAACTTGCTTCCGCCTTTACCGACAAAGTGTTCGACAAGGGGCCCGAGCGCTCCGCCCAGCGCAATTTCGGCATGCGGGACAAGTCGTCGGGTGAGTTTGTGATGTTCCTCGACGCCGACATGGTGCTCGCCCCCACGGTCGTGGAGCGGTGCGTGGCGGCGATGGCCGTTGCCGAGGGCGTCGCCGCCCTGCATGTCCCCGAGATCGTGCTCGGACGGAGATTCTTCAGCAAGGTGAGGCGTTTCGAGCGTCGCTTCTACGATGGCACCGTCGTGGATGGGGCCCGTTTTTTCAGGAAAGATGCGTTTGTGAGGGTCACTGGCTTCGACGAGGCGATGAGTGGTCCGGAGGACTGGGACATCGACAAGAAGATCAAGCAGATCGGGACGATCGGCCTGCTTGAGTGGCGTCCGGCGACGGATGACGGTAGCGGCGGCTGGCCGTTGCGGTCGTTCGTCGAGGAGCGGGGAGTCTCCCCGTCCCGCTTTGGCGCGGTGATCTACCACAACGAGGCCGAGTTCGACCTGCCGCTCTATCTGCGGAAAAAGGCGTACTACTCCCGGAGTTTCGACGGCTATGTGCAGAAGTGGGGGAAGAGCGACCCTGACATACGACGGCAGCTCGGGATGGCCTACCGCTTCTTTGGCGTCTTCGTCGAGGACGGCAAATGGCTGCGGCTGGTGGCGCATCCCCTCCTCACCTTCGGGATGTTCTCCTTGCGGTTTTTCGTCGGTGTCGTCTTCCTCATGCGGAAACTGGGTTGAATTGTCGTGAGCGCCATGTTGTACACGAAAAAAAATGTTCTGATTTTCCTGAACGCCTTCTGGAACTACGGCAAGGGGATGAGCGGCGGCGACCAGATGCTCATCCAAGTGTTTAAGAGGATCGAGGGGGATTTCGGAACGATCCATTGCTATACCAACAGCGATGGCCGCGACGCCATCAACAAAGAGACGCGGCGCTTCACCTTCCAGGTCGCCTGGAGGATCTGTGATAGATGCAATCTCCTGGCGAGTTATGCGCTGAGGACGTTGAAGGCGGTGGGGTGCGTTTTCATCAAGGACATGGACATCATCTACTCGGGATCCGATTTCTTCCCCGACGTGGTGCCGGCGTATCTGTACAAATTGACGCACCCGCGGGCGGAGTGGTTTTCGTGCGTCTTCCACATCTATCCGGACTGGCGGACGCGCCCCGGCGGGAGGCTGAGGAATCTCGTCGGGCAATTGCTGCAGCGTTTCTCTCTCCGTCTTATCCGCCGGGCGGACACGATCATCAACATCAACCAGCAGGTGCGGGCCGAATTGCTGGAGCGGGGCTTTGAGGCGGGAAGAATCGTCATCAATCCGCCGGGTATTGACTTGGAGGTCTTTGAGAAGGAGACGGCGAGGGAGGGGAACTATGACGGGGTGTTTCTGGCACGGCTGAATCCCAGCAAGGGGATTTTCGACTTGGTGGAGGTATGGAAGGAGGTTGCGCGCGAGGAGCCGGCGGCGCGGTTGGGAATCATCGGCGGCGGCGCGGAGGAGACGATCAAAGAATTGAAAGGCAGGATCGAGTCGGCCGGACTCGGCGGGACGGTCGACGTGCTTGGCTTCCAGTCCGATGAGCGGGCCAGAGCGTTGATGCGCGGCGCGAAGGTGTTCCTCTTTCCCAGCCACGAGGAGGGGTTTGGGATCGCCATCGCCGAGGCCATGGCGGCGGAGCTGCCCGTGGTCGCCTGGAGTCTCCCGGTCTACAAAGAGGTATTCGAGCAGCACCTCAGAACCGTGCCTGAGGCCGATGTCGCCGCCTTCGCCCGCGAGGTGGTGGAGGTCATCCACAGCCGGTCGGAGCCACGGGTCGAGGCGGCGGTCGAACAGGCGAGGCGGTTCGTCCGGAAATACTCCTGGGATGCTATCGCCGGTCGTCACCGGGAGATATTGTATGGTCATAATGGCGGGACGCGAACATGAGTCAGAAATTGAGAGTCAGCATCTGCATGCCGATCTACCGGGGATCGAACCAGCTGGGGAACTCACTGGGAAGCATTTTCCGCCAGAACTTCGACTTCCACGAGTTGATCATCGGCGACAACACCGACTTGACGGACGTGGAGGAGGTCAAGCGGACCAACGCGATCATCGCCTCGTTCAACGACAAACGGATCCGCCATGTGCGGAACAAGGAGAACCTCGGGTACGCCCGGAATCTCAAGAACATCGTCTCGCTCGCCGAGGGCGACATCCTCTTTCTCATGGCCCACGATGACATCCTGTCGATGGAATCGCTGCGGAGGACCCACGACGCCTTCCTCGTGGATCCGGAGGTCGGCGTGGTCACCCGTCCCTATTACTGGTTCATGGGCGACATGCGCGTCCCCGTCCGGGCGGTGTATCCGTATGACGAGGATACGGACGCCCTTCTCACGATCTTCGACGGCGAGCGCGCCTTCAAGAAGATCTTCGAGTCCATCGGCCAGCTTTCCGGGCTGGCGTATCGCAGGGCGCACCTTGAGGTGCCGTTTGGCGAGGAGTGCTTCACGGCGCACATCTATCCGTTCGCCGGCGTGTTGCGGCGGAGAAAGTGCGTGTTCCTCAAAGATTTCACGGTGGCGGTGGGGATTGAGGAGAGCCATACGCGGTCGGAGTCCTCGATCTATGATCTGTCCCCCGCATCGACGTGGCTGGGGCTGTACGAGACGGTGTTTGCGGGGCCGGAATTCGAACGGCAGCGGGCGTGGGGCCGGAAGCATCTCACCGGGAATTTCGTCGGGTTGGCGCAGTTGAGGAATTTCGCCCGTCCCGGTGTGTTGCGCCGCGAGATCCTTTTCATGGCGCGGGAGTATCCCGCCAACCTGCTCAATCCAGCGTTCTACCTGTTCTCCCTGGGGTCGATGCTGATCCCCCGCTGGCTTCTGCGCCGACTTGTGGACGCCTATAAAAACAGCGTCGCCGCCAAGGACGAGCGGCTCAAGGAAATTCGTTTCAACTACTAAAGGGCGGAAGGCAAGGCGCGCATGAGCGGACTGACAGTCACCATTTTGCTTCCCATGTGCAACGCGGCGTTGACGGTGACCGACACCTTGCGCAGTATCGTTGAGCAGGGCGTTCCGTTTCAGCAGCTTGTCGTGGTGGACAACTGTTCCACCGATGGCACGCAGGGCATTGTCCGCGAATTCATCGAGCGCCATTCCCTGCCGGCGATGATCATTCAGCACGAGGTGAACCTCGGACTGGCGAAGTCGTACAATGATGGCATTCTCGCCTCGACGGGGGATCTCGTCGTGATCGTCCATCAGGACGTGATCGTGAGGCCTGGCGCGCTGAAGCTGCTGCTCGCTCCCTTCCAGGAAGACGCGGCCGGCGCGGTCGTGGCGGCGACGCATGTCGTGGATCATCCCTACGACTTGTGGAAGAGTTACGGCTTCTGGCAGAAATGCCTTTTCGCCCGGCTTGTCCGCAGGAAACTGCAGGGGCTTGACGGGAAGTTCGATTGCTTCCGCCGCTCGGTTCTCATGGACATCGGGATGTTTGACGACCTGAAATTCAAAAGCGCGGGCGAGGATGGCGACATGATCGTGAAACTCCGCAAACGGGGGCGGATCGCCCTTACGGACGCCGAGATCATCCACCTCCACACCCGCGGGGACAACTTCGGGCTGCGGCAGTTGCTCCACAAGCATGCTCAGTACGCCGAGGCCCAGGGCGCGCTGCTGCGCATCCACGGTGTTCCGGGCGTGGAGCAGTTCATCCACATGTTCTTCCGCGAGTTTATGGCGCTCGCGCTGCTGGTGCCTGGCCTCAACATCCTCTGCGCGCCTGCCGTTCTCTTGTATGCGTTCCTCTATACCAAGGAGGTATATAAGAGCGAATGGCGCGATCCGCGGATCGTCCTGCTGCCGTTTGTAAACATCGCCTTCCTGTATGTGAGCCTGTGGCACTCGGTGAAAGGGTGCCTCCATGGCCGCCAGATCTGCAACTCGAGGTGACTTCCCGGATGACCATGCCGCGTGTTTTGACTTTCCCGAACCGTTCGGCTATCTTACCACCCGCTCCGAAACAAACATTCATCCCAGGTGCGCATCCTCATGGCTGACAAAAAAGAGCTTCGCAAGAAAATTCTATCGATGGTCCGCGAGTATCATGACGCAGGCAAGACCGAGAAGGCGCCGTTCCGTCCAGGAGAGGATTGGGTCAGATACGCCGGACGCCATTTCGACGAACGCGAGTTGGTGAATCTCGTCGACTCGTCCCTCGATTTCTGGCTGACTGCCGGGCGCTATGCCGAGGAGTTCGAGGCGACCCTCGCCGACTTTCTTGGTGTTGAGACGGCCATGACGGTCAATTCCGGATCCTCGGCCAACCTGGTGGCGTTCTCGGCTCTCACCTCCCCCAAGCTGCTGGATCGTCGCATCAGGCCTGGCGACGAGGTTGTCACGGTTGCGGCGGGATTCCCGACGACCGTCAACCCCATCATCCAGAGGCTCCCCCAGA
>CAYTFM010000368.1:0-2977 GCA_964436735.1 uncultured Victivallales bacterium
AAGCGACATCGCCGGTGGCGAGAAGCTCGTCAATGTTCTCTTCGCCCCTCATGGCTCGGCGCAGTTTGTCCACGCCTACAATCATCCCCTCTTGTGGAGTCAATCCGTAGTTTTCATGGAAATAATCAAGTATGCTGTTGTCACTGAACGCTTTGGAATTAAAAATAGTCTTGTTGTCAAACGATGCCCTGTCGAACGGTCGCTCGCGGTTGACCTGTGACACGCCGCGTTCAAGTTGTTCTCCCATGGCAAGGGGTATATCGTTGGCGGTGGAACGATCTTGAGTGCTCTCCGTCGCGTCTCTTGGAGTTTCCGTTTCCGCTCTCGCTTCGGGCATTTCCGTGGCTACCGTTTCGGCTGGTGCGTCCGGTTCAACCCACCCTTCCGGCACCTCCTGCTCGCCCAACCACTTTTCGGCCTTGGCCTGCGCCTCCTCCTTGGTGGCCCCTAAAAACTCGGCGGGGTCGCCGTACGCGGTGGCCTTGGCGGTGAACGCCTTCTTGCCGGTAACCTCGTCAAACCCACTGGGGATGTCCTCAACGGTGACGGACTTGGAAGCGGACGGAGCCGTGGCTGTTGGCGCAGCCTGTTCCACTATGGGAGTCTGCTCCTTCGCCTTGAACTTCGTGAACGGAGCGTGCGCCGCCGACTTCAATGCGCCAAGTCCCGCCATTGGTATGGCGCCAGCTATCGCGGAGTGGGCGGGGTTGGTCACCATGGCGTCATAGGCGCTGAAGTTTGGATCATGGGACGTGTCGGTGCCAGTGGCGAAGTCTGACAATCCGCGTCCAGCCGTCTCGGCAAGACCCTCTATCTCGGCTCCAGCGCCCATGATGGCACCGCCTATCGCCCCCTCTTTCCCGGCCTCAAGAGCGGTGCGTCCGGTCTGCGAAAGCGCGCGGCCAATGATGCCGGTGCCTTCGGTCGCCAACGCGCCAGCAATAGGCTGTGTGAGCCGGTGGGGAAGATTTCCGAAACCTTTACCCATCAAGTAGCCGTATGGAACGGCACCTATCGCGCTTACCGGAGCGGCGACCAGCGGATTGACCCCGCCGTCCTTCATTGCGTCGTACATCTCGGAGCCACCCATGGCTCCCCACATGTATGTGGATGCTGGCCCAGCGGCCAACCCAGGGGCAATCGCCCCCGCCAGCCCTGCGGCGTTGTTCAACGCACCGGACAATACGCCACTGGCGGCTATCGGGTGATTCTGCTGGTTCGCCTCGGCGGCGCGTTTCACTTCCTCAAGGTAATCTGAAACGGCGTTGTCTCTGCCGCCCATCGTGTCGGCGGCTACCTTGACGGGGTACATGGCGGCGTTGTAGAAACCCTGCGCGGCAGGTTCGGCGAAAGACCGCAAAGCGTTGAACGCCGCTCCATGCTTGTCCCACTCCGAAACGTCGGCTCCCTCCTGCGCCGCCTGCGCCTTGTCGCGGTACAGGGTGTCGGCGGCGAACTTGCCAGCGCGGAGATACCACGGAATCTCCGTAGGCCCGCTCTCGTTTTTGTTTACAACCCTATTGGCCTCATCCTCACTGATGGGAGTATATAAAGAAAACTGCGCAGGTTGCGCCACTTGACGCTTCTCTTCTGCGGGCGTGTCGTCAACCAACGTGTATGGGGAAAAGGGCATTGTGTCCTCCTATCGGGAAAGCCACGGTTCTTCTTTGACGTAGATGTCTGGGCCAGCAGGACTCTTGAATATGGCAACGTTTTCCACGATTGGTTGCTGCGTGTTTGGGTCTATCATTGGTCTACCAGTGGATACGTCATTCTTATACGCCTTCTGTGTTCCAGTTTTTGCGTAACCATGTAACTGCATGGCGGTTTTCCACTTGGCTCGCTGCTCGATCTTTCTGGCTGGTTCCATGGCGGAAATGTCTCCAAGATCGCCAGTTAGATTTTGGAGCATGATGAAGTTTGACAAATCACGCTGATCCGCCTTGTCGTCGCGTTGTCTTATTCTCTCCGTCTCAAGACCGAGACGTTGAAGTGATGTAACCTTCTTCTGCCAAGATGGCATTGACGTATCGATGAAAGCCGTCTTTCCGTCTTTTTTGGTCATTATGATTTTTCCGTCTTCGTTGCGCACTTCCGCAAGACCGGCCTTGTCGAGTACCGTCTGTGGTATTGGAACCCCGTTTTGATAACCGTAAACGTGCCTGGCGAGTTCATCTCCCATGCGGTTTGTGACCTCGTCGGTGTTTCTGTTGTCAAGCGCGCGTTGGGCGGTGTATGCTCCCATGTCTCCAACGAGAGTGGATGTTGATAGCTTCTGCTTTTCCAATGCTTGATGTGCTGGAAGAGTTTCCGCTGAAAAACGAAGATTGCTTCTATTCTAATCATTGCGCACCGATGAGTTCGCAAGGTTTTCACGCGCGTTGATCTCGTCAAGTTGGTTCGTGTACGGCAATGTTCGCAGCGCTCCATCACGGCGAAGTTGCCTCTCTTTGAATCTGTCGGGGGCTGTGTTGATATCGTTGAGCAATTCAGAACGTTGCAATTCCCCTTGCATGGGAAGGGCACCAACCCTGTTACGCAGTTCTCCGACGCGGGCTTGAATCGCCAACGGACGCACTTGGTCTTGGTCGGCGTAGTCAGCCATCTGATTCTGATACGTGGCGTCACGCAAGTCCTGATCTTGGTTGTATCTGCGAACCTTGTCGCCCTCAAGCGCGTACTGTATCGAAGGATTGACAGGCATGTTAAAACCCCGGATGATAAGATTGGTGCTGTCCTTGTCCATTGAGATAATCGGCGTAATCCTGCGCGATACGTTGAGCCATTGCGGGTGGGATATTGCCGCCGAACACTTTATTGAGCGTGTCCATGAAGTTCTGATCCATCTTCACTATCGTTTCTCCCGGCGTCGATCTATCCTTGTCGATGAATTGGTTGCCGAAAGACCCGTACATTGCCGTTGTCGGGTTGACGGCTGGTGAGAATTGACTATCCTGCGATGTCGGCTTGCTCCAGT
>CAYTFM010000368.1:2987-8019 GCA_964436735.1 uncultured Victivallales bacterium
TTTCTGATGGACTTGCTCCACTCAGCGTTTCTTCCCGCCACCTCCTGCCCATACGAGTCGCCACCTACCGCTTGGTTCTTGGCGAGGCGTGACACGTACGCCTGCTCGGGAGTCATCTGGGCGAGCGGGGTGCTTGGCAGAGCGTTGCCGCCCGCCAACCTGTCGCCGTACTGTATCAAACTCTCGTTCTCTCCAATGGGAGCATTTCCCTGTGGGGCGGATTGCGGGATCGCCATATTGCCCACGCCATTGAACGTGTCCTTCGGATCGAAGCCGCCGGATAGCCCGAAACCGCCACGCCCCTCATCGCGCCACCGCCGGTCGCGCTGTTTGAGGTACTGCTGCTGCCAATCGTGCTGCATCGAACTCTTCATGTTCGCCGCCTGCTGGTCGTGGAACGACTTGTTCTGAAGCTCGCGGAGTTGGTTGAGGTATCCCATCATCTCGCCAGTGAGGTGGCGGTCGGCCTGCGTCGGCCCACCGAAAGCAGCGGTCAAGCTGTTGACCTCGCGGGCGCGGGACGCCATGTCGCCGCCGTAGCCGGGGTTCGCCCTGTACGGGTTGAAGTCGGCGGTCTTGTTGAGCGTTTGGTTGGCGACGGCGGACGAGTAGGCGCGGGGGATGGCGGTGTTTGAACCCGCTCCCTTGAGACTCGGCATTCCGTCGTATGTGAGGGCTGTGGTCATGGCAGTTCTCTCCTTTAAGTTTTAGTGATAGTAACAGGCAGTGAATCGGCTCGTTCAAGAAGCTCCCAAAGGTTGACTTTTCCGCCGTCGCGGTAGGATAGTTTCACGGCACGGATGTCGGCGGCGAAGTCGGGGTAGTCGGCCAACGCCTCGGCGGCGGCAAGACCGAGGGACGACACGGCGAGGTGTTTCTTTAGAGGGTGTCCCATGTCGGACTCCTGAGCGTAGAGAATGGCGTCTCCGATATGCTCGCAGACGCACGCTTTGCACGACGGCTCGTACACGCTTTTACCGAACGACGTAGCGGCTGGCGCGTTTTGCATCGTAAACGCCCCGTCAATCGCCTTCACGGTGTCACCAATAATAGGCGCCAATGGTGACAGGTCGCCTCCGCCAGCCTTGAAGTTGACGAGGTGTTTCGCTATTTCGCTTCCCGTTTTCGATCTACCGCCGCAACACGTCCGGTCGCCGTGCAATTCGTACAACTTTGCGATGTCGTCGGAAAGCTCGGGCACGGCATTGGCGATGTCGTCGCGTGCCGCGAAGATCGCCTTCGAGTTTAATCCATCCGCTAATACGAGTCGTGAATTGTGATCCATTACAAGCACCCCGAGTTAGGTGGCCCGCCGTTTGGTATAGCATCCCACTCGTCACCGGCTGGGCCGGGACGCGTCATGTCGTCGTCGCACATGCAGTTTGTGGTTGTGTCGCACTCGGTGTCGTCATCTATCATCTCGGTGTACGACCACCTTTTATAGTCCACTCTCGCACCGTTGCAGAAAGCAGCCTCATAAGAATAGCACAGCTTGTTCAGGTTCATCGCTTGGGCGGTCGCCATGGACACGCACGATGTGGACTTCAGCCACAACGTGTTGTCTTCGTTGTTGCCATGCAGATGCGCTGACGGACTATGCCACCAATATTCGTCAGAAGAAGGTAGGTTCCTGCAATCAATGTCTCCTCCTCCATATGTTCCAGCGCACCACAAGCTTTCCGTCCTTACCCACTGCTTCACGCACACGTTGCAACATGCGGACAGGAAGTCAGCGAGCGTAATGGAATCCCAATTCTTGTCAACGATGTTGGTATCCGATGGTTGAGGAAATGAAGCCCTGCTTTCGCAGAGGTTTTCGTCGTCGCATTCATCTCCAACCACCTGCATCCACAGCTTGCATTTGCCCTGCCGCTTCCATTTGCCGATGTGCCCCTGCGCGTCCATCGCGTTGATGAAGGACTCGGACACGCACAGGCTGTAGTCCACTTTCAAATCGCTCCAGCTTGTGATTACTCCCTCGTTGCCCGTCCACACTTCATAATCGCAGTCGTACTCAATCGTCAGGAAGTACAGGCACTTTTTCGGAGGACAGCACTTCCGTATCCACGCCTCGTCTGAAACCTTGCCGGGGGGGTCGGCGTCGGACTCGCTCGGCACGTCGATGCAGTCGTGTTTGTCGCCGTAGCTTACCGCGTCGCAGTCGTACTCTTTGAAGTTGTCAAGCCCCGGCTCTTTGAGCGTGCAGTCCTTCACGATCTCGGGGTCGCTCGATGCCACCCAATCCATCTCTCCATTGTGGCAGTACGCCTCCCAGTGGGCTTTCCACTGGCGGCAGGGTTTGCCGCTTGAAGAGTCTATGGGCTTTTCGCCATGGGCTATCACTCCTCCGTTTTTGCTGTAGAGCGTCATGTGCAGGGCTCGAAAGCTACGACTTGCATCTCTGGCCCATCATACGGAGTTCCGTAGGAAAGAACCTCTACGGGCTGGAAGTTGAGCGTGGCGTATATGCCGCCACTGTCGCTTCGGAACGAGGCGCCTATCACGACATGGACATTGACGCCGTTGGGAACAATGTCGCCATCCCCGTCGCCACCGCCGTCTCCATCACTCCAATCCTTAGAACCTATCTGAAACGTCTGCGGCTCCAACTGCTTGATGTTGACGTTCTTGCCCTCGATTAGCTTCACGGGCGAGTGGAAAGCCAAGGCCGCGTTGCCGAGAACGTTGTCGATGCCAGCTTTGCGAAGCTGATCGTCGCGGTCAAGGAGATACCGGATGTTCTCCATGATGGCGTTAAGGGCGTAGCGGGTCTGAGGGTCGTCGATGTTCGCGGGAGACGCGTCTGACCGGCCGCGGAATTGTCCGTTCGACGTGTTCATGCCTTATCCCTCCCGAAGCGAGCGCAGGCGGGACGAGGCGGCTATCTGGTCAACGTGGAATTTCGACTCGATCTGCAAGTCCCAATTTTTGTCGGGAACGTCATTGTCTGCCAACTGGAACGCCGCGTCACGGGGGCCGGATAGCGGCGTTGTGACCCATGCGGTGGACGCATACGCCGCGAGCCGCGAAGTCCTGCGGAACAGCGTCAGAACGCTCGCGGAATCGTAGTCGTCGCATATGGCGCGGGCGGCGGCGAAGGTCACTGGACGGTTCCATGAGAAATGTTTGCTCATCCATGTCAGCTTCCGTGTCGGCTCCCTGTCGAACGTGACGTGGCGGGAAAGCTGGTCTGTCCCGTTGAACTCGAACATGGCGAGCCAGCTTGGAATCTCGACGATGAGTTTCGTGTGCCGCGCCCACATGGAAAGAACGGCGGTGTCGGGCGTGTAGTCGTCGTCGTCGCCAACAGCCGTCGCCAGAGTGGCGTAGTCCGCCTTGTCGTCGCCCGTGTCGGCCACCGTGAAGGACGCGAGAAGCAGAGCCTTCCACTGCTGGATGGTGTAGTGTGATAAGCTGATGACATGCGCCGAAGACCCGCGGACCACCACGATGCCGCCGAGGCCCATGTAGCCGACAACGTTGTTCGTGCGGAATATCGTGTACTTGGACACGCATGGCTGGTTGACTATGATCTTCTGCGGGAAGGCGTATCGCGGGTGCGAGGCGGAAACAACATACGGCTCGTCGTTCGTCATCACAACGCAGTCGTTGCCCACCACGCCAAGGCCGAGGATCTTCTCCTTGAATGTGACCTTGTACTTCTCTGGCCATTCCCACGCCTTGCCCGGCGTGGAGAACCACAGGTAGCTTACCTTCGGGTCGGCGGCGTCGTCGTATTCGTGGGCGATCCAGTAGTTTCCCGGCATGTAGACCGCCCGCGTCGGGTCGGCGCACTTTCCGGCTGTGACGACGGGGGGGGCTCCGCCGGTGGTGTACGATATCACGTCTGGCGGGTTGCCGTATGATTTATCCTCCGGCTCAAGAGCGTCGGTAAGCGAGCGGTCGGGCTTCATGTCATAGTAGTATTCAAGACCTGCCGCGACGACGGCGAGGAGGCAATACTTTCCGTTAGCCGGATTGTACCTGTACAGCCGCCGCGTCTTGTCGGTCTGAGACAGTTTAACGCGGACGTACTGGCCGGGGCGGCGCATGATCGGGTCGGTCGTGTCGCTTGGCGGGCTTTCCCACAGAGTGCCGCTTGAGTCATCGTATACCGTCATGCAGTATGAACAGAAGTCAATGGACGTGTTCTGATAGTTCATGTCGGCCCAAATCGAAACGCCGTGCTCCTGCGCCCGCGTGCGGTCGTAGTGCTCAAGCTGCGTGGGGTCGTCCTCTTCGGGGTCGGCACGCAGGGTTTCAAACAAGTCCTGCGCGGCGAAGTCGGTAAGCGTTAGGTCGGCGTACTTGAACTCGGTCACGCCGTCGTTGAGGTACAGGGCGACGGGCGTCTGCCCGATGAACGAGGCGGGAGGCAAACCTATCGTCTGCTCCTCGCCAGCGGCTGGGATGGTTACGGGCGATCCGCTACCGGCACCGGCACCGGTCTTCGTTTTGAATGATAGCGAGTAGTGACCATCGTCAAAATGCGACTGCAACCATAGAATCCAATTGTTCAGAGCGGTTGTTGATGGAGGTGGTGACCCCGGGAAATTGAACGACATCTGCACGGACGAATTGCCGTAGACCGTGCCGATGTACTTGACTTTGTTGTCGGCTGGGTTGACGCTCGGGCCGACCATCCACGGGTTTGCTGTCGTTCCATACGTGCTCCACCCGTACCACGTCAACTGAGCGTTGTTCTTGTCGGCGGCTCCATCGAAGGCGTAGGCCGCGGAGGAATCCGGCGTCGGGGCGTTTGGCTTTGCAATGATCGCGTCCTCGTCGCAGACCACGAACGGGTCTTCGGTCGGGCGGGTCGGCGGGGCTGTTAGAATGTCGAGCTTCCCGTGGTCGAGGTCAACGTTGTGGGCGACCTGCGCCTCCTCGTTAGCGAGTAGTTCGGGGTCCACGCGCGGGCGCAGTCCGTCAAACTTGTCGATCATTATCGTCGGCATGGAAACTCCTACGAGGTCACGGGCGTCCAGTTCGGCACGCCGTCGTCGATTGTCAGTTCGTACACGGTGCCCGT
>CAYTFM010000369.1:0-5891 GCA_964436735.1 uncultured Victivallales bacterium
CCTCCGGCCGGTCGCGGAGGGGGTGGATGTGGATGTGGACCGTGTTGAGACGATAATAGAGGTCGGAGCGGAACAATCCCTCGGCGATCAACCGCTCAAGGTCTTGGTTGGTGGCGGCGACGATCTCCACTTTGACAGGCGTCTCCACACTGCCGCCGACGCGTCTGACCGTCCGTGTCTCCAGTGCCCGGAGCAGTTTGGCCTGCGCCTGAGCCGAGAGATCGGAGACTTCGTCGAGGAAGAGCGTGCCGCCATTAGCCAGCTCAAAGGCTCCCGCCCGGTTCTCGATGGCGCCGGTGAAGGAACCTTTCGTGTGTCCGAACAGTTCGCTTTCGACGAGCGTGTCGGGTAAGGCGGGGCAGCTCACGGCGATGAAGGGATCCGACCTCGCATGGCCCCGGAGATGCAGGGCGCGGGCCACGGCTTCCTTCCCCACCCCCGTCTCCCCCGTCATGAGGACGCTCGGGCAGGAGCCGGACGCCGCCAGGCACACTGTTTCGCGGATCTGATGGATCGCCGCGCTCTCCCCGAGGACAACGCTTTCCACGTCCGCACTAAGCCCCGACGGGAACTGCAGATCACCAACCGTCTGACGGAGGCGCCGCCCCTCCTCCCGGAGGCTTTTCAGCCGCGCCGCCTTCTCGATCGCCGCGGACACCTCCTTGATGTTCAAAGGCTTGGCGAGAAAATCCGCCGCCCCCTCGCGGAGCGCCGAGATGGCCGTCTCCATCGTGGCATGCCCCGTGACCATGATGACCGACGCGTCGGGCTGCAGCTCGCGGAGCCTCGCCAGCAGCGTCAGACCGTCCATGCCGGGAAGCCTGACGTCGACAAGCGCGATGTCGAAGGGATTCCGGGCGAAGAGCTCGAGGGCCCCTTCCGCCCGATCACACTCCTCGACCGCATGTCCCAGCTTCGCCAAAAGCGTGACAAGGGGCAGTCTGACAATCTTCTCGTCGTCGACGACCAGGATGCGCATGGAGAACCGTGAAAGGATTCAAGATTTCGTAATCGGTCAAACGGTTAAATCCGAAAATCGAAGCACGAAATCCGAAATAGCGGTGAACGTTAGTGAACTGTTCCCGATTCTTGCCGATTCGAATTTCGGAATTACTTCGGATTTCGAGATTCGGATTTCGATTTTCTCCTCAAGATACCACCTTCCCGCTCATTTGGCGAGCGGGAAGACGAGGGCCATCACCCGTTCGCCCTTCGTCCCCACATACATTTCAACTGTGCCGTCGGATGCCGCAGCAGCCGCCGACGCGACGTCCGCGAGAAGCTCCACCTCGACGGAGTTGTCGCCGCGGAGGCCCGGGACGTCGGTGGCGACTTCGATCCGCCCCGTCAAGCCAGACTCATCCTGACGGACCGAGAAGACGACAACCGGCGGGGGAGCGCCCATCACGTCGAGCGCGGTCCGAGCGACGGCATCACCCGCCAGCCGCGCCATTTTGATGAGACAGCCCTCGACGACATGGGGATTGGCGACGACCTTGATCGGGGACAAGGCGGGGCGAACCTCCAGGCAGCCCCCCCTGCTTCTGAGCTGGGCGGCGCACAGCTCCGCCGCGCAGTCGACCACGGATCTGAGATCCACGCTCTCCCGCGAGGCGCTGGCCACCCCCTCGCACAAAGATCTCACGTGCTCGACCAGCGACGCAATGCGGTCGGCCTGCTCCACCACCAACGCGAGGGAAGTCCTCAACTCGTCCTCAGGGATCGGCAGCGCGTTGTCGAGGCTGAACTGCAACCCTTGCGCAGTCAGGCTGATGGACGAAAGCGGCTGGTTCAGCTCGTGTGAAAAAGCGGCGATGATTTCCGAAAGCTCGCCAAAACCTTTTTCCCCGCGCTCCGTCATGTCCGCACCGATTCCTGGGCACATCCTTCAATAACCCCCTCGATGATTTTCGCGAGCGCGGCGATGCGGACGGGTTTGGAGACATACGCGGCGACGCCTTCGTCAAGCGCCTTCTTCCGCTGCTCTGGCTGAGTGAAACCGGATAGTACTACGACCTTCGCCGTTGGATTGATCGTGCGGATCCTGCGGAACGCGACGAGGCCATTCATCGCCGGCATGAGCATGTCAAGAATCACCACGTCGAACGCCTGTGGCTCCACCTCGTAGCAGGCGACGGCCTCGGCGCCGTTCGCCCGTTCGACCACCTCGTACCCCAGCTTGCGAAGGGTGCCAGCCAGCGGCTCGCGCACCAACGGCTCGTCGTCGGCGAGCAGCAGACGTCCCCTGCCCTTCGCCGGTGCCGCGGAGAGGGAGGAACCGCTCTCGGGAAGTTCGCTCATCCTTCCCTCGCACACGGGTAGAAACACCGTGAAAACGCTGCCGCGGCCCAGCTCGCTTTGGACACTGACGCCACCGCCGCAGGCCTTCGCGAAGGAAAAAACACCGGCAAGACCAAGACCAATCCCAGCGTCGGGGCTCTTCGTGGTGAAGAACGGCTCGAAAAGCCGTTCTTTCACCTCGGGAGGCATGCCGATGCCCGTGTCGGCCACCGCAATCTCAACATACTCGCCGGGTTGCAACTCCAACTCCTGCGCGGCGACCACGCCGAGGCGGGTAAGCCGCGTCGAAACCGTGATGATCCCCCCGTCAGGCATGGCGTCGCGGGCGTTGAGCGCAAGATTCAGCAACGCCTCCTCAAGCTCTCCGGGATCGGCCAGTACCCGCGGCGCGTCGGCGCGCAGCACCTTCTCGAAGATGATCTGACGATCGAACGTCTCCATGCCGAGGAAAATGACATCCTCGACGATCGCGTGCAGATCGACCGGCACCGTGATGGGGCTGCGCTGCTTGACAAGCGACAGCAGCTTCCCCGTGACCCCTCCCGCGCGCTCGGCCGTCATGACGATCTTGCCGAGCAACTCCTGCTGGCGAGGTGAAAGCCCCTCCTCGACGAACAACTGGTCGATGAAGCTGACGATGGCCCCGAACAGGTTGTTGAAGTCGTGGGCGATTCCGCCCGCCATCTGCCCCAGCGCCCGGAATCGACGCCCCTGCTCGAGCTCGGACAAAAGTTTCTCCCGCTCCCGCTCCCGCTCCACCTGCGTGGTGATGTCGGTCATCATCCCCTCGAAGGAAAGCGGCCTCCCCGCGGCGTCGCGCATCACGAACAGCCTGATCTCCATCCACAGTGTGCGGTTGTTCTCAGGATTGATGAGCTGAAAACGCTCGTTGAACGGCAGGGAGTATTGAAACGCCATCTGCAGCTTGGTCCGCACCCGCGGCCGGTCCTCGGGATGCACCAAAGGGGTGAGAAAGTCGGCTGAGCGGCGCGCCTTGTCGGCGGGGACGCCCAGCACGTATTTGAGGTTGTCGGTGACGTGGGTCAGCTCGCCCCTCAGATTATAACTGAACAGCACCACAGGCACCTGGCTCAACACCTCGTTCAACTTCTTCTCCGAGGTGATCCGAGCCTGCTCCGCCATACGCAGCGGCGTGATGTCCAACGCCGAGATGGTCGCGCCGTGGACCGTTCCCGCATTGTCGATGTCCGCGATGGCGTTCAGGATCATGTGCCGTTGGAAGCCCGCCTTGATGCGGATAACGAACTCCTGGTTCCTCATCTCGCCCCTGCCGAGCACGAAGATCGCGTTGAGGAATCCGTTGAACCGCTCCGCCTCGTCGTCGGGGATGAACCGATCGACGAAGCTCCGCCCTCGCATCTCGTCCTTCTTGTACCCGGTGATGTCCTCGGCGACCGAGTCGAAATGGGTCACAACCCCCTCGACGGAGACAGACACGACCATCGTCCGCGCGGCGGCGAAGAGACGACGGTGCCGCTCCTCCGACTTCGTCCTCTCCTGACGGATCCGCGCCTGAGCGAGTTCACGCGCCACCGAAGGAGCCAGGCGGATCAGATTGTCCTTCAGCAGATAGTCATGCGCGCCAGCCTTCATCAAGGCGACGGCGGTCTCCTCGTCAATGGTGCCGGACAGCACGATGAACGGAATGTCCTGCCCCGATTCCTGGAGAACCGCCAAAGCCGCCGTTGGGTTGAACTGCGGCAGCGAATAGTCGGACAGAATGACATCCCACCGTCTCATGGCGAGAGCGGTGCGCAACTCCGCGGCGGTTTCAACCCGCTCCCAGCAGAGCTCGTAATCCGACTTTTCGAGAAGGCGGACGACCATCTCGGCATCGGTTTCCGAATCCTCGATGAGAAGAACGTGCAGTTTCTCGCTCATCGCCGCGGTTCCGCGTCGAGTGCCCACTCGATCCGTCGGAAGACGGCCTCGTCGCCGCAGCGTATCCGCAGATGCCGCCTTCCCTCGTCGAGAGGTTCGATCATCACCCACACCGTGGCGTCGGGGAACAGCCCCACGGCGCGTTCCGCCCACTCCACGAGAGTGATAGCCGAGGCGTCGGGCAGCATCTCGTCCACGCCGAACGCCAGCGCCGCCTCCGCCGTGTCGATCCGATATAAATCCAAGTGGAAAAGACGCGTGCCATCGCTCGTCCGATAATCCTTCACCAAAGTGAACGTGGGGCTTGCGACAGTTTCCAAGACGCCGCACGCTCTGGCGAAACCACGGGCGAAAACAGTCTTGCCCGAGCCAAGGTCTCCCGACAAGGCGACCACCGCCCCCGCTTCGAGGGCCGTCGCGAGCCTGCCTGCGAGGCGCATGGTCTCGTCTTCCGAGCCGCTATGGAGAAGTAAGGATCGCATTGTTCGTCCCTCCTACTTTTTTTGTGGATCGAGCACGTACCACGCCTGGGTGATCGTCCAGGCGTCGTCAAGCGACATCTTCTTGAACTCGTGCCCCTTGCCCCACGTATCGGTGTAGATCAGTTCCGAGGTTTTATTATTGTAGCCGATGACAAGTCGCATGTGTCCGCCCTTGATCTGCGGCAGCTCAGGGGTCTCCTTGACGAGACCGAGCTGGACGCACCAGATGACCGGAACGCCGGAGTCGATGTGCTTGAAGACATCCTTTTTGAACTGCTGGTATTCCGCTTTCATCTTCTCGACTCTGGCTTTTTTAAGCAGATCGGGGTCGAACGAGTCATATATCTGCCCTATGTTGATGACGCTGTTGCCCATCACGACCTCTTTCTTGCCCTCCCGCTTTGCCAGGCCGTTGTAGAGCGAGACCAGCTTGGCGAACTTGTAGATATTGAATTCACCGATGTCCCTGACCACCACGCCGAACCTGAAGCCGGCCTTTTTCAGCATCTCCATCAGCTTCATCGGGTCGGTACCCGCTGAACGATCCGTCTCGCCGATCTGGGCGATCACGTGCTGGTCCACGCTGCTGCCATAGTAGCGGAGGACCCGCTCGACCGTCGCCGCCGCGCAATATCCTTTCTGCCCCTGGTCAACCATCGGGAAGTCCTTCAGAAACGTGTCCCCGTCCTCGGTGCGGTCGACATTGCTCTTGAGCTCCTTCGCCGACGCGGTCTGCTCCTTCTGCGCCACCATCTTCGTCCCGACCTGCTGGAGTTTCTTTTTCGGATCGAACGGTATGACGGAAAGCTTCACATACTCCGACTTGAAGTCCTTCTTGAGCCCCGTCGAACTCCATTTCAACTGGTAGATGTACTTGTCCGGCTGCTCCCAGCGCATCTCGGAGACATCGGCGTTCCGCATGAGGTTCTTCTTGGGCAGCAACACGCCCTCCCTCCCGGCCAGCGTGGTGAGCTCGCGCTTGACGGAACCCACCAGCGTCTCAAACTCCTCCTGCAGCAAATCGACCATGTCGCCACGGTTGTAGAAGGAGACCTCAAGGCGGGCCACCTTGCCGTCCTCGAAGAAGACCACGGCTTCGGCGGCCTCGATCCCGACGAAGGAGAGCCCCTTCGCCGCGGATCTCGCGCCCTCACGGGCGTCGCTCAGCCAGCGGAATCCCTCGTTCTTGCCGAACTCGCCCATGAA
>CAYTFM010000369.1:5905-8013 GCA_964436735.1 uncultured Victivallales bacterium
GGGCCGGTCCTTTAAGCCTCGCAAGCGCCCTTGTGAAGGTAGCCTCCTTCAACAGGGCCGTCATGTCGCCGGCCGCGACGGAGACGGCCCAGACAACGGCGAGGATGAAAACGGGAAATGACGTACGTGATCCCATGCAATGCCCTTTATGGGTTAAGCGGCTTGTGAATAGTGAATCGTGAGTGGTGAATGGTGGCCACAACTATTCACACTTCGCCACCTGCTATTCACCTTGAACTTCCTGAAATATGCCACGAAACGCAGCAGAAGTCCATTGAGGCACCTGAACCCTGAACCCTGAACCTTGAACCCTGAACCCTGAACCCTGCCCCCCTGCCCTCCTGCAAGTTGCAGGAACTTCACGGCGGCGGACCCCCGCTCAAGAAGCAGCTGATAGCGAGGAGCGATGGCCTCGGGGGAGAAGAGGGCGAGACGGTTGCGGGCGACGGCGGCCATGCCCCGCCGCAGCGCCGGATCGGCGGCGAGCGTCTCGAGCCGTTTAACCGCCGCCTGCGTGTTGCCTCTCTTCACGACAAAACCGGCGGGACAGTCGTGGTCGGCGCCGAGGATCTCCTTGACGCCCCCCGCATCCGTCGAGAGCACCGCGCAGCCGGCGTCGACCGCCTCCAGCAGGACGTTCGGCATCCCCTCGCGGGTGGAGGAGAGGAAGAACACGTCGGCGGCGGCCAGAAGCGTACGCCCCTCGGCTATCTCCCCCGGCGTTTGAATCCTGCTCTCAAGCCCGCGGCGGACAATCTCGCCGCGCATCGCCGGACCGCCGCTGCCAAGTAGCAACCCCCTCAGCGACGGCACGCTTTGCGCCGCCTTGTCGAACACGTCGACCCAAAACGGAAAATTCTTGCCCACGGAGTTCCTGCCCGCTCCCATGACGAGGATCTCGTCATCCGCGATTCCAAACCTCGCCCGCACCGTCTTCCGCGTCTCGGCGAGCGCCTCGCCGGCCACGTTCGCCGCAAGCGGCTCGAAGATGTTGTGGATCACGGCGATCCGTTCATCTGAAAAACCCTCCCCGCGGAGTTCGTCGGCGAGCAGCGACGAGTTGACGACGATGACAGGCGGCGCGAGGCACATGCGGAAGCGACGCTGACTCATACCGGCGCGCTCCTCCTCGATACCGCCGCGGTGCGAGCCGATGAACCGCGTCTTCCCCGACGCGGCCAGAAACGCGTTCGTGAAGAAGCTCCACGAGTAGATGAGATCCGGTCTCTGCCGCACGACCAGCCAGCGGAACTTCGCCAGCTTGAGCAGGGACGGCATACCGCCGAGCGTGACAAGCGGCACCGCAAGCTCCTGCTCGAAGCGTCCGCGCCAATGCTCGTTGATATATGAACTGACCACCACGGTCGGCTCATACTTCGTCCGGTCAAGATGCTTGAGGAAGAGAAACAACTGCTTCTCGCTCCCCCCGTTCCCCAACTGTCCGATGAGACATAGTATTCTCATACACCACCTCTATACCTACAGTTTGAGCGGATGGCGATCCGCACAAGCTCGTTTGAACCATATCTGGGCGGCGGCCAGCATGAACACCCGCTGATACACCTGGTAACGGCTGAGCTGGCCGTGCCGCGCCTCGTCCGGCGCAAGGAACAGCCGCCACAAGTCGTCCATCTTCTTTTTGTCGAAGACCATCCACACGCCCTCCCCGTCGGCGGCGTCGAACAACGTCTCCCGCAGATACGCGGTCATCGCGGGGCCGCACCACTTGTCGAAGGGAATGCCGAATCCCTGCTTGGGCTTCCTGCCGATCGCGGGCGAGATGCGCCGCGAGGCAAGCTCGCGGAGCAGCAGCTTGCAGTGGCCATTGCCGCCAATCTTCAGGTTGAGCGGAAGCTTCGAGGCGAAATTGAACACGTTGACGTCGAGGATCGGGACGCGGACCTCGAGCCCATGGGCCGAGCTGGCGATGTCCACCTTCCGCAGATAGTCGGCGTGCAGGTTCATGGCGATCTCCATGCCCATCAAGCGCTCGGTGGCGTCGTCGGGCCTGTCCGGAATCGAAGGAATGAGCCGGCGCCATGTCGGCCCCTCCCCCTCGACCGACGCGAGGAACTCCGGGCGATAGAGCTTCCGCCGCTCCTCCTCCG
>CAYTFM010000370.1:0-4767 GCA_964436735.1 uncultured Victivallales bacterium
GTCGACCCGGCGCATGATGACGCAGATGTCAAAAGCGGTCAGAACAAAGGAGAGGATTCCCAAGAACAGTCCGAGGAGGCCCAAGCCAATATACAACCGCATATCGATGAACTTCCCGGTAGCGATCGCGCGGGCGACGACGGGGATATAGACGGCGATGGCCACGAGCAGAAGCAGGAACGTGAGGAGTTTGATGACGCCGCGGGCGATGTCGCCAGTATAGAAGCGGTCGACCCCCAAAGGACCGATGGTGACGGCAAGAATAAGCGCGACATTCTTGTCCCGCCGCAGCGGATAGTAGTGCGCGGCGAACTGGAGGCGTTGCTCGTCCGTCAACCCATCGAGGATCTCATCGAGCCATGGTTCGGGAGGAACGGGCGACTTCGCCTGCGTCAGGTTACTGGAAGTGGTCATGAATGTTCGATAGTAGAATGCTTTTTACCACTCGTTTTTGATGAGTTCCGCGGTGTCCTTGAGTGCCTGGGGAACGACACGGACGTCGGCGAGGACCGCCATAAAGTTTGTGTCACCGTTCCATCGAGGTACGATGTGGAGGTGCACATGCTCCTCAAGCCCCGCGCCGGCGGCTGTGCCGAGATTGAAGCCGATGTTGAAACCGTGCGGACGCATCACCTTGGCGAGTGTCTCCTTGGCCTTGATGGTGAATTCCATCAACTCGGCCAACGTCCGCTTGTCGAGCAATGAGATGTCGCCCAGATGCCGGTAGGGTGAGATCATCAGGTGCCCGGAGTTGTAGGGAAAGGCGTTGAGCATGACAAAGACGCTCCTCCCGCGGGCGATGATCATCCGTTCGTCCGACACCTTCGACGGTTTCCTCCGTTCGCAGAGGAAGCAGCCTTTCGCCTTCGGCGCGGTGACGTACTCGATGCGCCACGGAGCCCACAAGTGCTTTTTCGCTGTCTTTTTCGGCATACCACACCCTCAAGGTAGCGGCTTCACCGCAACTTAGTGAATAATGAATCGTGAGTGGCTCACTATTCACCATTCGCCATTTACCATTCACTTTCGTTTGACTCAGTTTTAAAATATGTCATCCGCATCTTGATTGCCAGAGAGTTTGAAGGTAGATTAAGAGTTTGTTTCTATTGGAAAACCGATTTTGACATCCGACACGCACTCGACGACAAAAAAGGATAAAACAGGAGGAAGAGGAACATGAGGAAGGAAATTCACCCGAAATACGGCCCGTCGACGGCCTCGTGCGCCTGCGGGGCGACATGGGACATCAAGTCGGTGCTTCCCGATATCAAACTGGGCATCTGCGCCAAGTGCCACCCGTTTTTCACGGGCAAGCACAAATTCATCGACACGGCAGGCCGCGTCGACAAGTTCCGCAAGCGCTACGGCATAAAGGCCGCCCCCGAAGCCGAAGCGTGAGCAGTTCCCATCTGGAGCTTTTCGCTCCAGGTGGCCACTCAATACCCGCTATAGAAGACAGCCACCACGCCACAGCGCGGCGGAGCATTCGTCCATCACCCGGATCTTTGATGATCAAGGCACGACAATCAATTGTGTTGCGGAACAATTCCGCATTGCATAGATGACGCCCAACGAAATAGCTCCTCACATCGAGACCCTGCGCTCCCGGTTCGCCGAACTTGAGTCGCGCCTCTCCGATCCCTCCATCTTCTCCCGCCAAAAGGAGTTCCGTGACATCTCCCGGGAGCACCAGAAGCTCTCCACCCTTGTGCGGCGTTTCGACGCATGGAAGTCCGCCCTTGCAGAACTGGACAGCAACAGGAAGCTGTTCGCCGAGGAGCAGGAGGATTCCGAAATGCGCGCCATGGCGGCGGTCGAGATCGAGCGGCTCGAGAAGGAGACACCCATCGCCGAGAAGGAGATCCGCATCGCCCTTCTGCCTCCGGATCCGAATGATGGGAGGGACGTGATCGTCGAAATGCGGCCGGCGGCCGGCGGCGAGGAGGCGGCTCTGTTCACCGGTGAGCTTTCAAGGGCCTACACGAAGTATGCGGAGTCGCGGGGGTGGCGTCAGGAGGTGCTTGATCTGACCGGCAGTTCGCTCGGCGGGATCAAGGAGATGATCTTCTCACTCTCAGGAGCTGACGCCTACGCGCGGATGCGCTACGAGTCAGGCGTGCACCGCGTGCAGCGCGTTCCCGAGACGGAGGGGAGCGGCCGCATCCACACCTCGACCATCACCGTTTCGGTCATGCCCGAGGCCGAGGAGGTCGACATCGAGATCCGCACCGAGGATCTTCGGTTCGATTATTTCAGGTCATCGGGGCCCGGCGGGCAAAGCGTGAATCGGACCGACTCCGCGGTCCGGGTCACCTACCTGCCGACCGGGTTGAGCGTGGCGAGCCAGCAGGAGAAGTCACAGCACAGCAATAAGGCGACCGCGCTGCGCATTCTCAGGACACGCCTTCTCGACGAGAAACGCCAGACCGAAGCGGCGAAACAGGCCGCCTCGAAGCGCGAACAGGTCGGCACCGGCGACCGCAGCGAGCGCATCCGCACCTACAACTTCCCCCAGAACCGCGTCACCGATCACCGCTACGGCGTCTCCGTCTTCGATCTGCCATCGCTGCTCGAGGGCGAGCTCGACAGGCTGCTCGACGAGATCATCGCCATCGACGCCGCCACCCGGCTCGGCATGATCATCAAGTGAGCAGGAAGCGTCTCAACCATAACATGCCTCGTCCGCCTTGCGTCTCGCGAGTCGCCATGATATAGTTATTTCCGAATCTAACCTACAGATGTTGCGTCACTTGCGAAACAAAGTCTTTCATGAGAATCAGACATAGAACTCGAAATGGAAATAACTAAAAGGTGCCACATGAGATATGCCGTTATTTTTTCGCTCGCCCTCCTTCTTCTGTCGTTCCCCGCCACCGCGCAACAGACGAAAAAGCCCCAGCAGACCGCCAAGCCGGCTGCCCCGGCGGCGCAGCCGCAGCCAAAGACACAGGCCCAACCGCCGCCTGAGGCCACCGCCGCGGCCGACGCCGAGGACGCCCAGAGACAGACCCACGACATGTGGCTTGACGGCTACGAGTCGTTTGGCAAGGGAGACGAGGCGCAGAAAGCCGGAAACCTGCCCAAGGCTCTGGCCTATTTCAAGCGGGCGCTCGAACGGTTTCAAGAACTCGCCGACAAGTTCCCCACCTGGAACAGCTCCCTCGTTCGCTATCGCCTCAAAACCTGCGAGAAGAACATTGAGATCATCGAGGCCGACATCCTGAAGTCCATCGAGTCCAAGCCCCATGGCGATCTCGCGCGGGAAAACCACCGCCTCCTGCTCAAGGCCATCGAGCTTGAGACCTCGCTTCTGTCACTGCAGAAAAAACTCGACACCTCATCGCTGGAGCTCGACGCCCTTAAAAACCAGGAGCAGCGGCCGACGGCTCCGTCCGCAAAGCAGTCGGACGAACTAAAGGCGATGATCAAGGACAAGGCTGAACTGGAGCGGCGTTGCTCCCTGCTTCAGGAAGAGCTTGACAAGGCGCGGAGCGGAAAGGACGCCGCTCCGGACACCAAAGATCTTCGGAACCGGCTGGAGAAGACCCTTGCCGAGCTTGACAAATCCACGAGCGAGAAGACCGCCCTCGCCGAGCAGTTCGAGAAGCTTAAACAGGACTTCCAGAAAGTCAACGCCGACAAGCTCAACAAGTCGCTTGAGGCGGATAACGCCCTCGACAAGAGCCAGGCACTCGACAACAGGCTCGTCGAGACGTCAAAGAAGATCGAGCTGCTGGTCTCCGAGGTGAAGAAACTGCGGCAGGAGAAGAAGGATCTCGAGGACAACATGATGGAGCAGGACAACCGCCTCGCCAAGGAGCGTGACGAAGCCACCGCCCTGCGCAAGCTCCTCAAGGATTCCACCCCCGACGCCAAGATGGCGAAACTCGCCTCGGACGTCGATTCGCTCCGCAAGGATCTCGTCGACTGCCAACTCAAACTCGACACCACGGCGAAGTCGGGGGCCGCCGCCAAGATCGAACTCGGCGAGGCGAGAGCCCGGTTCGAGAAGGCCAACGACACGCTCGCCAACATCGAAATGGAACGCAAGACGCTCACCGATGAGAACAACAACTTGCGGATCAAGCTCGACCAGCTCGAGCTGACGGCGAAGACCGCCACGGACAAGGCGGCGCAGGCCGAGGCGCAAACCGCCGCGCGGAAACAGGAGTTCGACGCCCTCGCCGAGAAATGCAACAAGCTTGAGCGCAAGGAGTCTATCATCAAACAGCTCGCCCAACAGTGCGAGGAGATGGAGAAGGAGAAGAAGGACGCCGAGGCGAAATACACGGCGCAATCGACCGAACTCGCACAGGCGAAGAGCAAGGCCGAGGAGGCCGTCAAAGCCCTCGCCGCCAAAACCGCCTCGACACAGGAAAACGAGAAGAAGGCAGCCGCGGCCGAGGCGGAGAAGACCACCCTCGCCGCCAAGGTCAAGGGACTTGAGGACAAGGCGAAGTCGCTTGGCGACCAGCTCGAAGCCTCGCAGCTCGCCTCAGGCAATGCCGTGAAGATCGACGCCGAGAACGCCGAACTTAAGAAAAACAAAGCCCTCCTCGAAACCCAACTCGCCGGCGTCAAAGCCGAACTCACCTCGCAAACCGAGGACTTCAAGAAGAAACAGGCGACGGACGCCGCCTTGATCGAGGCGGCCAAGATGAAGGACACGAAGTTCGCCGAGGCCAACGCCAAAATCGACACGCTCGCCACACAACTCGCCACAGTCCAGCAGAATCTCACGCGGGTCGCCAAAGAGTCGGCCGACAA
>CAYTFM010000370.1:4777-5724 GCA_964436735.1 uncultured Victivallales bacterium
CCCCACCCAGGAGAAGCTCAAGGCCGTCACCGCGGAGAAGGAGAAAATCGCCGCCACCGCCAAGACCCTCGAGACTGAACTCGCCGCGCGAACGCTCGCGCTTGAGGAATTGAAGAAGAAGGCTTCCCAGGACACGGAGATCCTCAAATCTTTCAAACCAGCCGCCGAGAAGGCCGACACCCTCACGAAGGAGAAGGAGGCGTTGCAGAAGAAACTCGCCGAATCCGAGCAGCTCGTAAAGACCATGCAGGAGCAGATGAAAGGCGCGGAAATCGCCACCATGGACGCCGTCCCCACCGATATGGTGAAGCAGAAGGACGCCAAAATTAAAGAGCTGACGTCCGAGCTCGAGAAGGCGGCGGCGAAAGTGGCCGAAACCGCCACCCTCCAGGAGAAGCTTAAGGCCGCTGACAAAGAGAAAGAAAAAGCTGTCACCGCCGAAAAGGAAAAGACCGCTGCCGCCGAGAAAGAGAAAGCCGCCGTGGAGATCAAGGCGCTTCAATCGCAGATTGAGGCGCGGGAGCGGTCCATCAAAGATCTGATGGGAAAACTGTCGACAAGCGAGGAGAAGCTCGCCGAAGCCAAGGCGAGAACAGCCCCCCTCACCGAAACGGACGCACTGAAGGGACTTAAGGAGGAGCTTGCGGCCGCTCAAGACAAACTCAAAGCCGTCACCGCCGAAAAAGACAAGGCCGTCGACGCGGAGCGGGAGAAGGCGGTGGCGGACGCCAAGACCATCCAGGCGCAGCTTACCACCAAGGATCAGGCCATCGCCGAGACGAACAAGAAACTCGCCGAAGCCACCGCGAAGACCGACCTGCAGGCAAAAGCCGCCGCGGACACCGAAGCGGCGCAGAAGAAGCTCAAAGAGGATCTCGCCGCTGTCCAGGACAAGCTTAAGGCTGCCGACAAAGATAAGGAGAAAGCCATCGCGGCCGAGAAGGAAA
>CAYTFM010000370.1:5824-7978 GCA_964436735.1 uncultured Victivallales bacterium
AGGCCGCGGCCGACATCAAGTCGCAGCTTGCCGCCAAGGAGCAGGCTCTCGCCGACGCAAATAAAAAACTCTCAGAGCTCAACGCCAAGTCCGAGGCGCAGGCCAAAGCCGCCGCGGACACCGAAGCGGCTCAGAAGAAGCTCAAAGAGGAGCTCGCCGCTATCCAGGACAAGCTTAAGACCGCTGACAAAGAGAAAGAGAAAGCCCTCGCGGCCGAGAAGGAAAAGGCCGCGGCCGACATCAAGTCGCAGCTTGCCGCCAAGGAGCAGGCTCTCGCCGATCTCAACAAGAAAATCACTGAGATGGATCCAAAACTCAAGACGATTGACTCGCTTCTTGAAAAGAACGCGACGTTCGGCAAGGAGAAGGAGGCACTGCAGAAAAAAGCCACCGACGCCGAGCAGCTTGTGAAGACTCTTCAGGATCAACTGAAGGCGGCCGAGACGGTTGCGCAGTCCGCCGCAGCCGACGCCGCGCTGCAGCAGAAGCTGACCGAATCGAACAAGGAAGTGGCGCGGCTGAACGCCCTCGCCGCCCAGCAGGCCGAGAAAATCAAAAAGCAGGATGAGGTGCTCGCTTTCCGCGCCAACATCAGCGCACCCAGCGCCGAGGCGGTCGACACTTCGAAGGCTCCGCCAAGCAAAGAGCTCGAGAGTTTCCTCAAAGCGGCCGAAGCCGCGGAGAAAGAGGGGAAAAAGGACATCGCGCTGTACAATTTCGAAAACGCCGTCAAGCTCTCGCCAAAGGACACCGTGTCACTGAGGAAGGCGGGCCTGCTCGCCTCGGAGCTGGGAGATTACCCGAAGGCGGCAGGCTATCTTGAGACGGTGGCGACCACCACGCCAAACGACACCGGGGTGCTTTCGGCACTTGGTTATGTCTCTCTGAAGCAGGGCAACTCGCTCAAGGCGGTGTCGTTTTTCAGCCGGGCGGCAAGCATCGAGCCGCAGAACCCCGAATGGTTCAAGTACCTTGGCATAGCCTGCGGCAACGCCGGATGGGGTGAGGCCGCCGTGAAGAACCTTAAAAAGGCGCTCGAGATGAACCCCTCGTCCGCCGAGACCGCCTACAACCTCGCCGTGATTCTGATGACCATTGACCCGCCGCGCAAGGAGGAGTCGAGGAAGTGGTACGAGACCGCGAAGAAGCTTGGGATTCCAGCCGATCAAAACCTCGAGAAACTGCTGAAGTAGGCGACGTCCCCCGCAACTTGTGAATTGTGAATCGTGAGTGGTGAATGGTAGCCGCAGCTATTCACCATTCACATTGGATTCCGTTAAATTAGAAGGCTACCGAAACGACCGCGGCTGCAGCCACTCGCTCACGCTCGTGGCTCTGTTCAGACGGCGTGAACCGAGCCCCGACAGTAATGGAGGGGTCAGCCGCAACGCGGCGCCACATTGAATTCCCTGAGCATAAACATAAACATACGCGCCCATCGCCGTCGCCGGATGCCTCCCCATGACCAATATAAGCGCCACGACGAGAATTGATGTGCGGCGGACTCCCTCGAGGCTTGCGGTCGTCGGCATTCCCGTGCTTGTCGCCTTGGCGGTCAGAGGCATCCACTACGCCTGCTGGTCGGTCTCGCCCTTCTCCTGGTACAACTTCCTTCCCGGCCTCGACATGTCGACGCACATGCAATGGGCTGAAGCGTTCGCCTCTTCCGGAACCTTGATAAACTTCTACATTCTGCTTCCTGGTGCGGCACGTTTTCTCACAAGTCCCCAAGGGGCGGCGACCTTGACGGTCATCTGCCAGTTGGCTCTCGGGGCGGCGACAGCGGGACTCGTCAGCCTCATTTGCCTGTGGACGCTACGAAGCGCATGGGCCGCGCTTGCCGCCGGATGCCTGTTCGCCTTGTATGGCCCCCCCTTGATCTACGAAACCGCCGTCCTCAAGGAGTCGCCAAATCTTTTCCTTCACGTCTTGTTGCTGGCGTCGGTTCTGTGGGCGGCAAAAAAGAACTTCAAACCACCTCAACTCGCACTCGCCGGAGCGCTGATGGCGCTTCCCCCCTTGCTCAGATTTTCCGGAGTCCTTTGGTCAGCGCTCGCCCTCGCATGGCTTCTCTGGCGATGGCTGAGCGACACCGCGTGACTCCCGCGGAAACAGCGCATCTCACAGATGAAGCGGACTCTTGGCGCGCTCGCG
>CAYTFM010000371.1:0-7952 GCA_964436735.1 uncultured Victivallales bacterium
GTTCCACCTGCCTACTGACTGCCCCAATCCCCCTCAGACTGGCTCGATACCCCCCCCTTTGCCACTTTGGCCCCCCCTGCTCACCCTCTAACCCCAACCCCCCGCGCATCCCACCCCCCACCGCCCCCCCTCGCCGCCGCCGCCCCCATCCGTTCCAAATGCCCTCGCACCATCGACGCCCTGTCCTCGGCCTTCTCCTTCGTGTCCCATTCGACAATCATACGCACGATCGGCTCGGTGATCGACGCCCGCAGATGCACCCACCCATCGGGCCAGTCGAAGCGGAACCCATCCTCCTCGGTCACCTCGGCGTCGACGAAGTGGTCCCGCAGCGACCTGAGCAGCGAGTAGGCCTTGTAGGAGGGGCACGGAATTGATCGTTTGACGATATGCCGCCGCGGCAACGCCGAAACCAGGTCGGCGGAGGAGCAACGCCTGAGGCTCATCGCCTCCAGCACCAGCCCGACGAGCATGAGATTGTCGAAGCCGAGGATGTGTCCACCGAACGCCGCGCTGCCGCTCCCGTCACCCGCGAGCACCGCATCGAACTCGATCATCCGGTCGATGATGTGCGCCTCGCCGACTTTGGTCTTGATCACGACGGCTCCATGCCGCCCCGCGATCTCGTCCAGCGTCCGGGTGGTGCACACGTTCGTGACCACCTTGGCGCCCCGGGGGAACTTGGGCAGCCAGTGGTCGGCGACGATCGGGAAGGTGAACTCCTCCGACAGCGTCTCGCCGGTGTTGGTGACAAGCGCGGTCCTGCTCATGTCGGAGTTGAAGACGAATCCGACGTCGGCCTTGAGCGGCTCGATGATGGAACGGACCTGGAAGCTGCTGCGCGGACGCGGCTCAGGATCGTGCGGCAGGATGCCGGAGAGCTCCTTGTTGATGGCGATCAGGCGTATGCCAAGGCGCGCGGCGAATTTCTCGGCGATACGAGATCCCGAGCCGTTGCAGAAATCAGCCACCACGGTGAAGTTCGCCGCCGCGATCGAACGCAGATCGAGCCGCGAGCAGACGGCGTCGAGGTAGGCTTCGGACTCCACCTCGGAGACACACGTCTCACGCCCGATCTCATCCCATGGACGGAAATCGTAGTTGTGGCTGTGATAGATGTCGAGCAGTTCCTGGAGTTGCGCGCTGTTGAGGAAAGCTCCGCTCCGGGCGACCGGCGCCAGGGCGTTCCATCCCATGGGGTGATGCTGCGCCCCGATCAGCATCCCGCCGTCCGCATCCATGTGCGTCACGAGGAAATGCAACTCCGGCGCGGACACCACCCCGGCGTTCAACACGTCGCAGCCGCAGCTCAGCAGGGCGGAGATGACGGCGTTGGCGAACATCGTCGACGAGATCCGGGTGTCCTGAGCGACCACCACGCTCCCCCCGTCGAGGTAGGTGCCGAACGCGCTGGCGAAGTCCATGGCGAGCTGCGGCGTCAACGCCACCCCCACCCGACCCCGCATCCCCGCCGTGCCTATCCGCAGAAATCTCATGCGCGCGCCCTGGTTAGCGGCTCCGCCGCAGTTCACTACAAGGGTTCTGGGTTCGGGGTTCAGCACATTTCCCACCTGAACCCTGACCCCAGGTCACTTTGAAGTCCACCATACAGTACACCCGCCGCCGCGACATGTCACGGAACGACGGCGGCCCCCGATCGGCGGTAGTCGCGCGGGCTCGCACCGACCAGCCGCTTGAAGGTCTTCGAGAAGTGGAATGCGTCGGAGAAACCCAGCTCGCCGGCGATGTCGTCAAGCTTCCTGTCCGTCTGCCGGAGCAACCGCTGCGCCGCCCTGACGCGACGAGCCATCATGTATCTCGCCGGCCCCGTCCCCATGCACTGCGTGAAAAACCGTGAAAAGGACCCGGGCGCCATGCCTGCGACCTTCGAAAGCGTCCGCAGATCGACTCCCGAGGACACATGCCGCTCGATGTGCTCCAACACCGGCCGAAGACGAGCGAGCGACCGCCCGCCAACCGTCCCCACCGATTCGGCGCGCGCCATGAAGGGAGCGAGCAAAAGGTACAGCCACGCGCGCCGCTCGAACTCCCCCGCGGGCGAGTTGTCGGCGTCGGACAAACGCAGACGCTCGTGCGCCTCCCGCGTCCGCGCCTCGTCATCCGCCTTCAACCACCACGGACAACGGAAGAGGCGGAAGAAGTCCACGCCGTCACCGGTCGTCAAGGTGAAATGCGCCCAGTTGATCACGACCCGCCTCGGACAGCCATAGGCGAACGGCGTGTCCGCAGGGACGAGGCAGACCACGCCCGGCAGCAGCTCGACCCGGCCGCCGTCGATGGACGCCCAGGCCCGCCCTGACTCGACATGATAGATCCTCCCGTGCGGATCCGTCTTCTCTCTCGACTGGCTCCACGCGCGGCCAAGAACAGACCGCCGCGCCATGAGCACCCGTGGCGCCGAGCCGTCAAGCGCTAATTGTATTTTTTGTACATCCATGTAAGCTATAAAATAATTAATGCATGTTAATAATATACATGTTTTTGCGATTTTGCGACATGGCAGAGACTTCTTTTGTGGCCTATACTCAGCAACAAGCACAAAGATAGTTATTTCCGAAACGTAAAACACGGAGGTAACGTAACGCCCAAAGCGGGTCAAGCCCGCAACCCAAGTGTTGAGAGAATAGTACCGAAGAAAATTTTGTCGTCAAAATTTTATTCTAATACATTTCCGTCGTGGCACTTGTGCCAACTATTTTCACAAACGCTTTAGGCCATAGAATACGCAAAGGAAATGTATGACACGGAATCATCCAGACGAATCAAACGTAGCACTCGAAGCGGAAATAACTTACGGGAGGATATCCAGATGAGCGGCGGAAACGACATTGCCATTCTCAGGGAACTGGCCAAAAGGAAATTCGAGATCGGCTCGCTGCCCGTCCACAAGGAGAAGTCCGAGCTGTGGCGGCGCTTGAACCGGCTCGAACCGACCCGCCCTCTGGTCTGGATAAACGAGATCCCGTGGCACGAGCTCAAAGCCGCCTTCCCCGAGGAACTCGAACCCCGCTGCGCTGACCCATTCCTCAAAAATGTCGAGTCATCCCTCCGCATGGAACTCTACCAGTGGCGCCACTTCCCCTGCGACATGGTCGTCGAGCCCGTCATATACTCCGGGATCGTCGGCGGCCCCGTCGGCAGCTACGCCAACTACGGGCTCGAGGAGAAACTCAACAAAGCCGAGGGCGGCCATGACGTCGGCTACATCCCGATCATCCACGAATTGGCCGACGCCGACAAAATCAAAACGCCCGAAGTCTGGTTCGACACAGACGCCACCGAACGCAACTATCTTAGAATTAAAGAGATATTCGACGGTGTCATCCCAGTTAAGAAACGCGGCATCGTCACCCAATGGCATTCCCCCTGGGATCAGATCATCCACTGGTACGGCATTGAACAGCTCTTCATGGACATGTGCGACACCCCCGACCTCATCCACCGGATCATGACGAACTTCATGCGGGCTCTGCATGAGGTTGTCGACAAGCAGCAGGCCCTCGGCATGCTCGACGTCGGCAACGGCAACTGGCGTGTCGGCTCCGGCGGTCTGGGCATCACCGACGAACTGCCGACGTCAAACACGGACGGCCACCGCGTCGCCACGCACGAGCAGTGGGGCTGCTCGACCGCCCAGATCTTCTCCGAAGTCTCGCCGACGATGCACGAGGAGTTCACGCTCCAATACGAGCGGCCACTCATGGAGCGCTTCGGCCTCTCCTACTACGGCTGCTGTGAGCCGCTCCACAAAAAGATCGGGATACTCAAAAGCGTGAAAAACCTGCGCAAGATATCGATGAGCACCTGGATCAACATCGACGAAGCGGCCGAGACCATGGGCGCCGACTACGTCTTCTCGTTCAAGCCGACCCCCGCGCATCTGGCGATGGAAAGTTTCGACGACAATCTCGTCAGAAACTACCTGCGCAACGCCGTCGAGAAGACCCGTCGCAACCGCGTCGAAATCATCCTCAAAGACATCACCACCGTCAGAGGCGACGCCACCCGCATCGACCAATGGGCCAAAATCGCCATGGAAGTGGCGACGGCATAGCTACTCCCCCACTCACGGGGTTCCGCCCCATCACCCCTCCAAAGGAATGACATCCCTTTGGAGTCCCACACAGCTTGCGGAAAATCTGCAGCTTTCGCCGCAGGCGATGGCCCTGGGGCGCTGCAGCGCAGACGAAGTCTCGCTGGAACGCCCAAACATGTGGGTCCAGAGGGCTTTCCAAGCCCTTTGGCGGGGCGGTGAGCTCCGCGGACTCGCCTGTAGAGCCGAGCTGGATCTCGGCGTTCCCAGAGGCGGGGGAGTCCCGCAAGATCCCTCCACATTTCTCCGACGCGGTGAGCGAAACAGGCGGATCCGCGCTATATTTTCCTCTTGACAAAATCCATAGGATCCCCATCTAATGAACACAATCGAAGTATTGAACGACGTCCGGAAATGCCACGCCGACAAAGTTTTTCTGACTGATACAATCTCGGGGCGAACACTGACCTACGCCCAGATTCATGCGGAGTCCTGCGCCGTGGCGGCGTATCTGGCCAGTCTCGGCGTCGGGCGCGGCGACCGTGTCGCCGTCATCATGGACAACTCCGTGGCACTGGCGAAGCTCTATTTCGCCTGCCTTTATCTTGGCGCGGCGGTCGCGCCGATTAATCCGATCATGTCGAAGCCGCAGGTCACCTTTGTCGCGCTCAACAGCCGGGCGAAGCTGATCATCTACTCGGCGCACCTCGCCAACGGCGTCGACCGAGAGGCGCTTGCCGGCAAAGGGCTGACCTGCCTCGCCGTCGCCGAACCGGGGCGTGGACACGCCGACCCCTCCGGCGCGGACAAGATCGCCAACCTCGACGAGTTGCCCGCCGCGCCGGGCTTCGAGCCGTTCAAGGGCGTTTCGGAGGACGACGACCTGATCATCGTCTACACCTCCGGCACCACTTCGGATCCCAAGGGGGTCGTCCACCGGATCAGAAGCCTTTTCGGCAACGCCAAGATGTTCACCGAGACGCTCGGTATCGGCCCGGAGAATGTTTTCTACAATCTCTTGTCGATGACCTACTTAGGCGGCTACTACAACCTCATGATGCTGCCCTATGTGGCAGGTTCGTCCGTCGTGCTCTCCCGCGCCTTCAGCGCGCAGATGATCCTCAACTTCTGGGAACCGGTCATCAAGCACAAGGTCAACACCCTCTGGGTCGTCCCCACCATCATGTCGATGTTGCTGGAGATGGACCGCACCGACGCGGGGGCCGCGTACTGCAAGGACAACGTCCGTCTGACGCTCGTCGGCACCGCCCCGCTGCCCGCCGCGTTGAAGAAAAGCTTTGAGGAGCGCTACCATCTCCGCCTCATGGAGAACTTCGCGCTGTCCGAAACGCTTTTCCTCACCAGCAACTTGCCCTCCGACCCGACCACCGAAGGCGTCGGCGGCCTGCTTCCCGGCATCGAACTCAAGTTCGTCGAACGGAAACTCCACGACGACACGCACGGCCGCAAAGGCGAGATCTGGATCCGCACCCCCTACCTGATGCGCGGCTACTACAACACCGAGACGGGACAGCCTGACATCGCCCTCGACGACGGTTGGTTCGCCACCGGCGACATCGGCACGCTCGACGCGAAAGGACATCTCGCCATCACCGGCCGCTCAAAAGATCTTATCATCCGCGGCGGCATCAACATCAGCCCGTCCTCCGTCGAGAAGGTCATCTGCCGCACCCCGCGCGTCCTTGAGTGCGCCGTCGTCGGCATCCCCCACAAAATCATGGGCGAGGACGTCGCGGCGGTCGTGCGCGTCGCCGAGGATGCGGACTTCGACGTCGTCAAGGCCGAGCTGACCACGCTCTGCCGCGCGGAGCTCTCGAAAGTCCAGCAGCCATCTCTGTTCCTCAAGCTCGACGAATTCCCCCGCACCTCCAGCGGCAAAGTGCAGAAGGCGAAGATCAGGGCCTGGCTCGACGCCCTTTTGAAGCAGGCGGACGGCGGCGACATCCATCTGAAGTGGAAGAACATCCACACGAAACACCGCGAGATCCACTATCAGCCCTCGAAAGTTGTCGCCCACGCCACGCAGGCCATGTCCATCAAGTACAACTGCATGGTCTACGACATGAAGCGCCGCGGCGAGGACGTGATCGTGCTGTCGCTCGGCGAGGCCTTCTTCGACATCCCGCTGTACCCGTTCGACGACCTGCCCTTCCCCGAGCTTTACCACTACAGCCACTCACGCGGCGTCCCTGAGCTCCGCGAGAACCTCTCGAAGTACTTCCTCGACCAGTACGACGTGGCCTTCGATCCCGAGTCCGAGATCATCGTGACCGCCGGCTCGAAGATCGCCATCTACATGGCGCTCATGGCCATCCTCGACCCCGGGGACGAGGTGATCATCCACGAACCCGCCTGGGTCAGCTATCCCGAACAGTTCCAACTCTGCTACGGCGTGCCCGTCCACGTCCCCTACAACTGCGACGTCTACGACTTCGAGGACTACATCACCAGCAAGACCAAGGCGATCATCATCAACAGCCCCAACAACCCGACGGGCCGCGTCTTCACGCTTGAGGAGCTTTCGCACCTCTACCGCCTGGCGGAGAAGTACAATCTCTTCATCCTCTCGGACGAGGCGTACAGCGACTTCCTGCTGGACGAGGACGAGTTCATCTCGATCGGCAACCTCGACCGCGCCAAGAAACATCTGATCCTGGTCAACTCCATCTCCAAGAACTACGGCATCTCCGGCTGGCGTCTCGGCTACGTCATTTCCAACTCCGAGATGATCAACCAGATTCTCAAGGTCAACCAGCACCTCATCACCTGTCCCGCCACCATCCTCGAGCACTATATCTCGAAGCATTTCTTCGACATCATCCGGATCACCAAGCCGCAGATCAACGCCCTCATCGAGAAACGGAAGAATCTCTGCAAAGTCATGGACGACATGGGCTTGCGCTATCTCCCCGGCACCGCGACGTTTTACTTCTTCGTCTCTATCGAGGGTTCCTCCCTCGGCTCTGAGGCCTTCTGCAACAAACTTCTCCAGGAGCATCACGTCGCCACCGTCCCCGGCATCGGCTACGGCAAGAGTTGCGACCGCTTCATCCGCGTCTCAGTCGGAGCCGAAAACATGGCCCGCACCATCCGCGGACTCGAACTGATCAAGCAGCTCATTGAGGAGAGATGAGTTTTCCCGGCTACCGGAAAAACTATTACGTTTGATCAAGATACAGATAGCGGTGGCGCACGAAGTAGATGGCCCCGCTGAGGACGGTGTAGGCGGCGAGCACCCAGATGGTGATGCTCCACAGAAGATGGAACTTTGCCAAAGGCAGCACATCGATCCAAATCAAGCCACCGACGCCAAGACACGCCATCTGCGCGACGGTTTTTACTTTGCCGTACATGTCCGATGGTATCACCTCGCCCTTGTTGGCGGCGAGCAGGCGCAAACCGGTGACAAGGAACTCCCTCGCCAGCACCACCACCACCACCCATCCCGGCAGGATGGAGACGAACCTGCCGTCCGTCAACTCGACTTTGGCGTCGACCAGAATGATGAACGCCGTGGCGACGAACACCTTGTCAGCCAGAGGATCCATCAATTTCCCGAAGTCGCTGATGAGGTTGTACTTGCGGGCGAGATACCCGTCAAGAAAGTCCGTCAAGCCGGCGAGAACCGCCAAGCAGAAGGCCGCGACGCGGATGATATGTCCGGTCGGCTGATTGAACTTGTCGTCGATGTTCGCCAAAAACAACACCACGAAGATCATCCCGATCCTCGCGATAGTGAGTCTGTTTGGCAGGTTGTGCGTCATAGAAGCGTTCGACATCAAAGAGTACTCCTCTTTCAAAATACGCCATGATGAGCTCATACGCAAGAGGAAGAAGCAAAGGAGCAGTTCTAAAGAGTCACGCTTTTCCGCTATGA
>CAYTFM010000372.1:0-5387 GCA_964436735.1 uncultured Victivallales bacterium
CGAAGATGACCCATTCCTTGAAAAAGTAACCGGTGGCGGGAGCGGCGTCGATGAAGAACGGCTTGCCGGCGTCGAGCTCGGTGACCGATCCGACGGCAGGCTTGGTGGCGCCGCCATCTCCGGGGACGACTGCCATCGACAGCTTGACCTTCAGGACAGGCGGCGGGGTTTTCGTGAAATTGGCGACAGCCTTGGCGGCGGTCACGCCGTTGCGCAGCGTGATGATGGTGTTGGGGGCCTCAGGCGGAGAAAAGAACCCGGCGTCTACTGGCTCGATCGTCCAGTTGGAGAAGAAGTATCCGGCGCCGGCGTTGGGAAACGCGTTCAGGCTGAAAGACGAGCTGGTGGTGACGCTGATCACGCTTCCGGGCGCGGGGATCGTCACTCCGCCGTCGGCGGGATTGACGGCGATCGTCAGCTTCGCCTCGTTCGGCGGCGGCGGTTGCTGCTGCGAGAAGTAGGCGGTCACCGTCGCCGTCGCCGACATCAACGTTGCTTCCGTCTCCACGGCCACCGGGTTGGCGATCCGCACGGCGCCCGCGGTGGGACGCCAGTCGATGAAATACCAGCCGGGATTGACGATCGCCTTGATCTTGAAGATGCCTCCCGTTGACGAGACGATCTCGCCGCGTCCTCCCTCCGGCGGCTGCTGGGCCAGCAACAGCTGCTCGATCGGCAGGAAGGCATGACCGAGCGCCGTGATGTATTCCGCATTGCCCACGCCGAAGACGGCGTTGTCGTGCGCGATATTTCCCACAGGAGCCCCGGCGCCGAAATGCCAGATCTTGCCATCGTCGGGATAGCGGATGTAAATCACCATGTCATTGACGGGATCAAAGGGCGCACCGTCCCTCACCTTGTCCATGATCGATATGGAGTCCACCGCGCCGGGGTTGCCGATCGCGCCGGCGGGGGCGTAGACGCGGAGCGAGGAGGGATCTTTCAGCTTGACCAGCAGCACATCGTTTGTCTTGAGGCTTTTAGCGGCGAGTGAGGGAGACCCTGCTTTGAGCGTGAAATATATCCATTGAACGGCCCCCTGCTCGGTGATGATGTCATGCATGTCGAGCGCGTCGATGCTGCCTTCCTTGACGAGACCAGGAATCAGCAGCTCGTTCAGCTTCGCCTTGTTGTCGCAGTAGACGTCGCGCTGCACGGGAGCCCCCGAGCTGGAGCGGGTCTTCAAATCGCCTCCCGTGCCAAGAGTGCCCTGCGCGACGCTGAATATGTCGGCGCGCTCCATGCCCGGCATTGTCTCGCCAGGAAGCGGATCGACGCCAAGACCGATACCAGCGACGTCATCGCCCGGCACCAACCCCAAGTCGGCCAATGGAATCGGCGTGGGAGCGACAGTGACGGGATCACCATTGACGTAATACGCCGCATTCGCGGGATCCCCCGCCAGCGAGTAGACCAACGCCTGCGACTCCATGCACCACAGCCCCACGATCAGAGCAGCCAGCACACCGCCTCGACACGCCTTCCACTTCACCATCGGACACCTCCCTTGCGCTGTTATACCTTCACCACACCATCTTCAGCACCACTAGTTAACACTCACAAACGCCATCGCCGAAAACAATCCCTACATGATTAGTATTCTATCGTGCTCCTTGTTTCTCCACAAGTAGGTAAATCAAAAAAATGGCGAATCTGCTCCCACATGCGGTGAAATGAGGTTTTTTTCATTCCACCTCTTTCATGCCCCGTTAAGAAGATTTATTTTGGTTGCCAGCAGACGAAGAGGGTCATATTTCAAATCAACAAATACTCCTCAGCCATGTATTATCATAGTAAAAGCGACACCAGTGCGCAACTGGAAACTCCAGGGAGGAAATTATGCCGTGCCGTTCGTTTATCTGGCTCTGGGTGAGACATGCTCCCTGCCACAAGCCTCTCGCCTCGCTCTCCGCCTTGCTGCTCGCGACGCTTCTCTGCCTCCCCTCTTCCGGGGCGCAGAAGAAAGAGAAGAAGGAGAAGGAAGAGGATCCCCTCGCCCCTGCCGGACTCGCCTTGCTACAAGAAAAACTCAAAAGCTATCCAGCCTTCGACGAGGAGAAGGTCAAGGCCGATGCCGAGGCGAAGTTCAAGCTGGCGAAGGTCGGCGACGAGATCACGGTCAAACACCGCAAGGGGCAAATCTCCGGCGTCCTACGGAGCATCGACAAGAAGTCCGTGCAGATAGGTGACAAAAGTGTCTTCTTCATCGACATGGACGCGAAAGAGATCGCCCGGTTCTTCGAAGACAAAACCAAGGATCTGCGCACCGACTACGTCAAACCGCAGCAGGAACTCTACGAGTCCGACTTGAAGGCCTTTGCGGAAAAGACGCGCAAAGAGTTTCTGGAGAAATACCCCGCGCTCGGCAAAAAGAAACTCGCGGATCTCTTTTCCCGCCTCAAAGACCGCTCGCAGGCGGAATCACTCACGGCCGAATTCGCCGAAGCCTACGACAAATCTCTGCCTCTATCGGGGACGAAAACGGAGCACATCGCAAAAGTTGCGCAAGGGCTCGTCGCCCTGAAAAAAGGCCTTCTGTTCGATGGCAAGAATTTCCGGACCATCGCCGAAGTCGAGGAAGAGAAGCAGCAACTCGAGGCTGAGACTCAGCGTCTCGAGGAACTGAAAACTATCGCTGAGCAGCGGAGCAAGGAGCGGCTCCTGCTGCCGAAGACGGCCTCGCCCGTCTTCAAACCCGACGGCGGCCTCTACACCCCCAGCCAGAAAATCGAACTGACCTGCCCCACCGCCGAGGCGACAATCAAATACACCACCGACGGCAAGGAGCCCACCGAGGATTCCGCCACCTATAGCGAGCCGATCACCGCCGATACGCCGAAAATCATCATCAAGGCGAAGGCGTTCCACCCCCTGTTCAACGACAGCGAGACATCGGTCTCCGCGCCGTTCCTGGAGCAAGGCGCAGGCCTCTACGCCTCCTACTTCTCAAAAATCAACGGCACGGGAAGAACCGTCAACCGCATCGACAAGAAAATCGACTTCACCTGGAAGACCAAGGAAAGCCCCGAACCAACCATGCCCGCTGAGTTCTTCTCGATCATATGGACGGGAAGAGTCGCCACAAAGTTCAGCGAGACCTACAAATTCACGGTCACCATCGACGACGGCGTCCGCCTTTGGATCGACGACAACCTTGTGATCGACCAGTGGAACGATCCGCAGGTCACGTCGTTCACCGCCGAGGTGAAGGCGGCGGCGGGGGCGCGGTATGACATTAAACTGGCGATGTGTAACGGCGGCGGCCCCGGCAAAGTGGTTCTTGAATGGAGCTCGCCCTCGACCCCCAAGGAGGTCATCCCCTCGGCAAACCTCTACCCCGACGGCAAATACACCTCGCAGCTCCAGAAGTGGAATCAGGCATCCAAGGAGGGCGGCGGCTACGTGAACCGCCAATCGATGGCCAACCCCCTTGGCAACGGAAAGACAATTGTCCCGAAGACAACTCGGCAAGATCCCTTGAAATACTACAAACTCGAGTGACGGGTTGATCGGTAAAAACGACGTTTTTTAACCACCGCCTCTTTCAAAATCTTTTAAATGGATTTATTAGTACCCGTCGCAAGCTCCCACAATAGAAAGGCCGTTCCATGTGGCGCTTCCCCCGCAACTGCCTTTTGACTCTCATCTCTGTCCTTCTCATCGGCTCGCTCCCTCCCTTCGCCTCCGCCGCCCAAAAGAAAAAGGAGAAGGAGAAAGAGGAGGATCCGCTCGCTCCCCCAGGCCTCGCCCTGCTTCAGGAAAAGCTGAAGAGCTATGCGCCCTTCGATGAGGCGAAACTCAAGACAGAGGCGGAGGCGAAATACAAACTGGTGAAAGTCGGCGACGAGGTCACCGTCAAGCACCGGAAGGGACAGCTTACCGGCGTCCTGCGGAGCATTGACAAAAAAGGCATCCAAATCGGTGACAAAAGTGTCTTCTTCATCGACATGGACGAGAAGGAACTCGCGCGCTTCTCCGAGGAGAAGACCAAGGATCTGAGAACCACATACCTCAAGGCGCAGCAGGAAGCCTACGAGGAGGAACTCAAATCCTTCGCGGAAAAGAGCCGCAAGGAACTCCTTGAGAAATACCCCGCCCTTGGGAAAAAAAAGCTTACGGAACTCTTCGCCCGGCTCAAAGACCGCTCGCAGGCCGACTCCCTGGCCTCCGAGTTCGCTGAAGCCTACGACAAATCTCTCCCGCTCGCCGCCGCGAAGGCTGAGCAGGTGGCGAAAGTAGCGAAAGATTTCGTCAGTCTGAAAAGAGGACTCATCTTCGATGGCAAATGCTTCCGCACCCTCGCCGAGGTGGAAGAGGAAAAACAGCAGGCGGAAGCGGAGGCGCAACGCGTCGACGAGTTGAGGAAGGTGGCCGAACAACGGAGCAAAGACAGATCCCTTCTGCCCAAAACCGCCTCTCCCGTGTTCAAACCGGATGGCGGGCTTTTCTCTTCCGGGCTGAAACTTGAGATCACCTGTTCGACGCTCGGCGCTGAAATCAAGTACACCACCGACGGCAAGGACCCCACGGAGGATTCCCCCGCCTATTCGGAGCCCATTGCGTTGAGCAGCCCCCGAACCCCCGTCAAAGCCAAAGCCTTCCATCCGGAGTTCAACGACAGCGAGATCTCCATCTCCTCCCTCTTCGAGGAACAGGGCTCCGGCCTCTCCGCCTCCTATTTCTCAAAAATCAACGGCACGGGAAAATCAGTCACAAAAACCGACAAGAAGATATCTTTCCAATGGAAGCTCAAAGAAAGTCCTGACCCCCTCATCCCTGGCGAATGCTATTCGATCATCTGGACGGGCTCAATCGTCCCGAAGTACAGCGAGACGTACAAGTTCTCCATCACCGTCGACGACGGCACCCGCCTGTGGATCGGCGACGCGCTCCTCATTGACCAGTGGGCCGAGCAGGTCGGCACCTTCACCACCGACGTGAAGCTCACCGCCGGCATGAAATACGACATCAAACTGGCCATGTGTGACTGTCTAGGCCCAGGAATGATCAACTTCGAATGGAGCAGCCCTTCCACCCCCAAGGAAGTCGTCCCGCAAAATGCCCTCTTCCCCGACGGGAAATACACCGACCAGCTCCAGAAGTGGAATGCGACCGACAAAACCGGCAGCTACGTGAACCGCGCCTCGATGGCCAACCCACTCAGCAACGGAACGTTTACCATCCCCAAGTCGACGCAAAGAAAAAACACGAAAAAAGATTTCAAAGTAGAGCTGTAACCATGCAAAAAGACCAACTCATCAAACTCGGCGTCGCTGTCGGACTCATCATTCTCGCACTGATCATCTTCCTCAGCACGCGAAGCCGTCCCCCCCCCAGACACACCACCCCCCCGCCCACCCCCCGAGCCCGGGAGTCCAGCATGGCTG
>CAYTFM010000372.1:5397-7929 GCA_964436735.1 uncultured Victivallales bacterium
GTCCCCCGCCCGCCTACACCCCCCCACCGCCGACCGCCACCGCTCCCGCCACCGCTCCCGCCGCCAAACCGGCTGAAAAAACTCCTCCTCCCCCCAAGAAACCACTCGTCGAGGAGCCAGAGTTCAAAGAGGTCACCGAGAAATACTCTTCAGGAGAACTGAAGAAAAAGTACCAAGTCTACACCGACAAGCCAGATGTCAAGCATGGCGCCTGCGTCGAGTATTATAAAAGCGGGGCCAAACTCTGCGAGGTTGAATACAAAGATAATCAACCCACAGGAAAACTCCTCTGCTGGTATGACGCCAAGGATCCCGTGAAGGCCCTCGAAGGCTCCTTCGAGGACGGGAAGAAGAACGGACCGTTCACCGAGTGGCACCAGAACGGCAAGAAGAAACTCGCCTACACCTACAAAGATGGTGCGCTTGACGGCTCCTGGACCGAGTTCTACGAAGACGAGACCAAGATGATCGAGATGAGCTACGACAATGGCGCGCCCACCGGCACAATAAAGCAATACAAACCCGACGGCTCGGTGAAGCACGAACGGAAAGTTGTTGACCCCGCCCCGAAAGAATCTGCAGCGGACGCCGACAAGACTTCGTCCCCCGCCGACACCGACAAGTAACGAACGTCCACTATCCATCGCCATTGCAGCGCTGCGGCAAATGCTCCGGCTCCGCCACATCAAGGAGTTGGTTTCTATCAGAATCGACCCTGATGTACTCCAGTGGTTTAGGCAGCATGGCCGCAAATACCAGACTCGGATCAATGCTGTGCTCCGTTCGTATGTCGAAGCTCTTACCCATTCCAGATTAAAAGCCCAACAAAAGGGTGCTACCGTTGGCGTTGCGCCACGGTAGACCCGGGCGTTGAACTAGGCCGTCTGTCTTGCCGGGGAGTATATGAGTTTTTACTTTCGCCAGTGGTGGTTAGGCGATGGTGGAAGAGACAGTTTTTCGTGGGGTCGAGACGTCTGACTTCATCGTCGAACCCCATATCCCGACGGATAATCTTGCCTGTTATCGTTTATTTCCTGTAATTCCACATAGCGCGTGAAGCGCCACTACGTTTGACTATCAGCCCTCTCACGATATCTTTGCGTACGACAAAAAACACGCCGACTTCGGAGACGCTTTTCGTGACCATTCTGCTTCTCACGCCACCCCTTCTGCAATGCAACTGCCCCTACCCCGCGACACCGATGCTGACGGCGTGGCTGAGATCCCGAGGCCAGCAAGCTGTCCAGGCGGATCTTTCTATTGAGTTGTCATTGAAAATATTCTGCGAGGAGGGACTGCGGCAGGCATTCGATGAGATGAGGCGGCGTTTCCCTTCAAAGAACGCCCGACAGAATCCTGCCAGCGTGCGTTCCTTTATGCGCCAGGCGGACGCGTACATCGCGGTCATCGACGAAGTCGTCGCCTTTCTGCAAGGCAACTCGCCGAACAGCGCCTCGTCCTTTGCCTCACGGACACGTCTCCCCGAAGGCCCGCGCTTTGACGTCATCGCGGCGATGCGCTCCGCCGGCGCGCTGCGCTGGCTCCGGAGCGGACGGTTGAAAGCCACCTACTTCGCCAGCCTGCTGATCGACGATCTCGCCGACGCCCTCAAGGAGGGAATCGATCCACGGTTCGGCCTCTCCCGGTACGCTGAGCGGCTGGCCGAAAGCGCGACGTCGTTCAAGCCGATCGCCGCGGAGCTCGCGGCGCCTCCCGGCATGTTCGATCACATGCTCGACACACTCGTGGACGACCTCATCGCCCGCCACCATCCGGCGCTGGTCGGCGTCACCGTCCCCTTCCCCGGCAATCTGCTCGGCGCCCTCCGCATAGCAAAGCGCGTCAAGACCATTTCACCCCGCACGGCAACTGTCCTTGGCGGCGGCTTCGTCAACACCGAACTCCGCACGCTCACCGATCCCGCATTCTTCGACCACGTCGACTATCTGTCGTACGACGATGGAGAGGTTCCGCTTGAGCGCATCGTGGCGCACGCGGCGGAACAGAGTGGCGACAGCGACCTGCTCCGGACGAGAGTCTGTCGGGGAAGAAAAGTTGTGTGGATCGAGGGTACTGAAGAGCAGCCGCTCCAACACCGCAACCGTCCCGCTCCCATTCACGACGGACTTCCACTCGACAGCTACTTCGCCATGATCGAAACGCCCAACCCGATGAGCAGGCTGTGGACCGAGCGCCGCTGGAACAAACTCATGCTCGCCCACGGCTGCTACTGGCGGAAATGCGCCTTCTGCGACACCAAATTAGACTACATTGGACATTTCGACCCAGCCGACGCCGACACCGTCGTCGACTGGATCGAAGAGATGATCGCGGAGACCGGCTCGAACGGATTCCACTTCGTCGACGAGGCCGCTCCCCCCGCCCTGCTCGCCGCGATGGCGAAACGGCTTCTGGCCAGAGGCGTCGACATCCAGTGGTGGACCAACATCCGTTTTGACAAAAGCTTCACGCCAGACCTCGCCCGACTCCTCGTCGCATCGGGATGCGTGGCGGTCACCGGCGGACTCGAAT
>CAYTFM010000373.1:0-7917 GCA_964436735.1 uncultured Victivallales bacterium
GGCGCGACGCAACCCATCCTCGAGGATGAAGGTGCTCGGAGCCCAGATCGGACCGCGCCAGTAGCCGTTCGGCTCGTAGAGCGGCGACGCCGGGTGCTCGGTCGCCGGACCGAAAGGCGTCAGATGGCGGCGGATCTCCTGTGCCAAGGCGTTCACGATCTCATCGGGAAGACGGCGGCCAAGCACGACCGGCAGGCAGGTGAAGACGCTGTCCGACTTCTCGGCCGTCTTTCCCGTGAAGGCGTTCGGATTCTTGAAGCGCCGCCCGTCCCACAACCGCGCGAGCAATTTCGTCAGCAATTCGTCGGCGACCCCGCGCCATCGTTTGGCCTCGCCTTTCTTCCCCAGCTCGTCGGCGATTCCGGCGAGGACGTCGGCCTGGATGACAAGGAACGCCGCGAGGTCCGCGCCGATCAGCGGGACCCCCGCGTCACAGACCGTGCCGCTATCCCAGCGGCTGTCGTTGACGTGATAGTAGGTGGGCAGTCCATCGCCATGGATGCCGCGCTCGCGCAGCCACCATTCCGTCCACCGGCACAGAAGCGCATAGCACTCCTTCAACCGGGCTCGGGAGAAAAATGTCGGAGACGCCTCGCGCATCCGCCGCAACGTCCAGCCATGCACGGGCGGCTTGACGTAGGCCCACAACGGCAGCAGATCGTTGACGTAGTCCGGCAGGCGGCCGTCCGGCCCCTGGTTGTCGAACAGCAGCATGAACTGGTCCCATGCAAACGCCGGATGGCTTCCGGCGAGCGCCATGACGTTGAAGCAGTGGTCCCACGACCAGACGCAGCACATCCAGTTCTTGCCCATCAGCATGGCGGGACGGGTGTAGTGGCCGTCGGGCCCCACCACCGCCGACCAGTTGACGTAGGCCGCCTGCCGCGCGGCCTCCCGATACTTCGAAGGCACGTCGAGTTGTCCCTCGCAGAACGCCTCGAAGTCGGACGCCGCGGACGCCGCATGCTCCTCGAATGTCCCCCGGTAGGACCTCTTCGGACGCTCCTTCTCGAACTCCTCCACAACGACCTCGGCCCATCCCTTTGCCGGATCTGGCAGCATCTCGAGGATGATCGCTCCGCCCTTTTTCACGACAGGCCAGCCCGACACCGCGCGAAGCTCGCCCGAGAGCGGCGTGAGCGACAGCTGCTGCCGCGCCGAGCTGGCGTTGACGAGCCAGCGCGGCTTCTCGACCGGCACGACATAGTTGTACGCCCCCTCGGCGACGAACAACCGCAGCGCGCCGCCGCGGACGCGCAGCCGAACCTCGTCCTGCCCCGAGACGCAGAACTCCGCCCGCGCCGTGCCGGCGCGCAGCGACATCAGTGAGGCGTCGGCCTCGATCACGCCCTTCAGCGGCGCGCCGCCCGACGCGGCGGTCAGCTCCAGCCGCATGATCGCCGCCGCGCCGCCGCCATGGTGGCTGCGCAGGTGCACGCCTGGAACAAGTCCCTTGCCGTGCGAATACGACTCGTCGATCTTCCGGAACGCCAGATACGAGCCGAAGCGGCTGAACGAGACGCGGTCGAGATTGAGTCTCATACGTGTCATTTCCCCGTCTCGGGCGTGATCTCGACGATGCGGAAGTCGTTCTTCAGGATCGGCAGACGGAGCGTCGTCCCGTCGACGATGAGACGTTCGCCGGTGTACAGGTCGCGGACGGCCAACGCGCCGTCGGCTGGCAGACCGAGCTTTGCGCGATCGAGCGTGAGCGCGGCGGCGGATGGGGCGTCCCCGGCCTTCAGACTGCCCACCACCAGAATCGTCCTCCCTTCCTTCTTCTTTATATATGCGTTGGCGTAGACGCCCGCCGGCGCGGCGGCGACAGCCTTCTCGGGGCTCCAGTACGGCACGAACGCGATGGCGTCGTCGCCCGCCGCCAGACCGGCCTGTTTCGCCGCCAGGCCGAACCGCTCGTTGACGGCGCCGACGCCGCGGCCGCAGAACATGTCGTCGTTCAGCAGGAACATTGCGAGCAGCTCGGCGCTGATTTCCGGGTTCTCCGTGTAGAGTCCGAGGAACTCGTCATTCCAGCCGTAGGGGTGACCGTTGTAGCCGACGCGCATGGCGTCCATGGGCAGCGCCTCGAGCGGATGCTCTTGGAAGGCGCGGGGGCCGACCGACAAGCCCTCGCCCTGCAGCATGGTGGTGGCGAAGGCGTGGATCGGCGGGCAGAGCTGGTTCGAGCAGTGCACGTAGACGCACCAGGGGTTCGCCGACGGGTCGCCGCTGTCCTGCCAGAACATCTGGTAGACGCGCTGCAGGAAGCGGCGGCTGCTCATGATCCCGATGGTGCCGTGGCGTGTGCCGTAGCGGTCGGTGTAGCCGGTGCCGTTCAAGCGGTTGTCACCCTCGGGGATGCAGGTGTCCATGTAGACGCCGCGCAGGTCGGGGAAGTCGGCGAGGAGTTTGTGATAGTTGAAGACGTACCAGTCGGTGTACTCCTTGGTCGGGAAGGCGGTGGTGTAGCCGACGCTGTACTTCTTGGGGTCGTCGGGCTTGCGCCAGACCTGTCGTTCGACCTTCCAGCCGGGCCGCTCGGTCTGGGCGAACTCGTCGCCCCACATCCAGTAGCCGGGATAGGTCCGGCCATCCTTGTAGTTGGTCTCGATGAAGTAGTAGCTGGCGCAGTTCGGGGTGGCGATGATGTACTTGTCGGTCTCGGCGAACTGCTTCAATCGTTGACGGAAGTCGTCGGGATCCTGCGGCTCCTTGATGAAATAGCCGGTGCCCCACTCGGTGAACTGCCCCTTGAGCTTCGACCAGCCGCAGAAGTTGTCGTAGCGGCGCCAGTTCACCAGCCGCGGCTTGACCGGCGTGCCCATCAGGCCGAACTCGAAGCGCATCGGCGCGTCGAGGCGGGCGCCCTTCTCCTCGCCGAGCTTGATCCTCATGACCGTGGCGTCCGAGTCCAGCTTCGTGTCGATCAGCGTCATCGTCGTCGTGGCGGGCTCCTTGATGTACCACTCGCGGTGGTCCTCGACGAACCAGCACAGCCCGCGGTCGACGTCCCCCAGCCAGACATAGGGGCGGAAGGTCTCGGCGATGCCGGCCTCCGGCACCTTGCCGCAGTTGGAGCCCGACTCCTTGTCGACGAAGTAGCTGAAGCAGCGGGCCTCCTCCCTGCGGCAGGGGACCTCGAGCCAGAGCCGCTCGAACGCCACCGGCCGCTTCGGCAAAACCTTGACCTCGAGCCAGGCGCAGCCGTCGAACTCGAGCGTGGTCGTGACGCTGACGGTCAGGTCGTCGTCGCCGCCGACCGCCACGAACTGGACGCTCCGCTCGGTCAGATCCACGGCCGTGGTCTCGGCGTCCTCGTAGACGACCCGCTTCCCATTGCCCTTCTCGACGACCAGCCGCACCGGATCGGCCAGCATCTGACGCCCCTGGATCGCGACGCCTTTGAGGAACAATGAGCCGGTAAAGTCGTAGGTGCGTCCCCATACGGACGCCTTCGCTCCATCAAGCTTCACAGGCGTCCATGGCGGCGGGACCTTGTCGGTCACGCCGATGGCGTTGTTCTTCCACTCGCGGCGCTTCACGAGCTCGGCGTCGACCACGTCGGGCGTGGGCCACATGACGCTGCCAGTCTCGGTCGCCGTCTCAGCTTTCTGTCCGGCGTCGGCGCTCTTCTGCGCCTCCTCCAGCTTCTTCTTCTCGGCGGCGATCTCGGCCTTCCTTTTATTGTACTCGTCAAGCTTGCTCTCGAGGAACGGCAGCCTGCCCGATCCCTGCAGAAGGATGGCGCCGGAAGCGGCGTCAACGGCCTCCCACGTGACGGCGCAGCTCTTTTCCGCGCCGCCCTTGATGACGAGTTCCTCCGTTTTCCGCGCGCCGGGCTCGAGTTCGACGCGCTTCTTGTCCTCGGCGAAGGGGAGGATCCCCGTGAAGGCGCTCAGCGCGCAGTCCAGCGTCCGCTTCTCCTTGCCGCTGTTCAGGAATTCGATCTTCAGAACGAACGCGCCGTCCTTCCGCTCCATGCTCAACACCCGGGGCGCGACGCCGACGGACTCGAAGCTCATCTGACCGAACTTGCCGTAGTCGCCGTAGTTGCCGGCGTAGCTCAAGCCAGCCCAGTGTGGCAGCACATGCTGCCAGTTCCTCGCCACGTTGAAGCGCCATTTGGCGTCGCCCTTGGGATATGTGGCGCGCTCCGAGCTTCCCGCCAGCGAGCCGTAGGGAATGGCAAGCTCGGCTGTCCAGACGCCGTCCTTGACCTGGCATTTGTATTCCCACTTCCCGTTCCATGACACATCAGTGCCAAGCTGGTCGGCGAAATAGCCGAGGCTGTTGCCGAGGAAGTGGAAGTAGTCGTACCGGATCGCCTCGTACGGCATCAACATCACCTCGAGGCAGTCATCCATGCAGACGCCCGTGTTGTCCTTCTTGCCGTCCTTGCCCGCCTCGCTCATAAGGTCGTAGCCGGCAAAGGTCTTCAAGCCGACATAGAACTTTTCTTTGTCATACGTAAAATAGAACGCCGCGTCGTACGGCAGCAGGTTCTTGCCGTCGAGCTCGTGGATGCCGCGGATGACGCTGGCGGAGTCCCACGCCTTGTCGTCGAGCGAGCCGTCGATCGTGATCGGCGCGCCGGAGTTTTCGGTGACGTTGAGCATCGGCAGCGGATAGTCGCGCTTGCCGGTGACGTAGGCGAGGTAGTCGCCGCGGATGGCGCGGAGCGGCTTGGGCGCATCGGTCAGCAGCAGCTCGTCGAAGTACAACGCGGACGCCGCGTCGCCCAGCGCCAACACGCCGAGCTCGACCGCGGGAGCGGCGGCGATCTCAGCCTTGTCCGCCTTGATGGCGTTGACGTACAACCCCTCGTCGGCCCCGCCCCATTGCAGCGTGACGAAATGCCGGAACTCCGGCTCTCCCGGCCGAACGACCGTCTTCTTCTCCTTGTCGTCCCAGCCGGATCGCGGATAGGCGGGGAGGAAGTCATAGAACGGACGGGCGTAGCCGCTGACCGCGCCGCCGCGCTCGACGCGGGCGGTGAGCCGTCCGTCGGCGCTCTTGCGCAGCTGGATCGATCCGTCAGCGGTCTTGAGGGAAAGCAGGTTGAGCTCCGTTCCGTCAAAGCCTTTCACGTCTCCCGAGGCGATCCACACCGACAGCGCGCCCTTGGCGGGCAGCGTGGGGCTTTTCGAACCGAACCGCAGAGGCCCGACGCCTTTCGGCACCAGCGCCGCCTTCCCCAGCCGCGTCGGCTTGTCGACGAACGACAACTTCCCCTGTCCCTCGGCGGCCGTCCATCCCCCCGATCCGGCAGCCGAAAGATCGCCGTCGAACGGAACCTGCAACACCGCCGCTCCGCGCGCCGTCAACGCGCCCATCGCCACCATGGCGGCCACCATCACCGACAGTCCTTGGTTGCCCATAACGCCTCCATTGTTAAGTATTATGTGATATTAAACTGTGTTCTTTTTTATTGTAGCCGAGGGTGACGCCCCTGTCAAGGCGACGAATAAGGAAAAGCAAGAGTGGGATTGGGGGAATGAGTCCACTCACCCTCCCACTGCTTCGAGGTTCTCCGCATATGAATCCGAAGCGCGCGCACGCAGAACTTATCCACGCATTTTTTGCCTGCGCGGATGAGATCCGGCGTTCACGCGCGATGTTGTCGATGCCGTGGGGATTCGCGTCACGTTTCCTTGCTTATTCAAGTCCTTCCGGCTTTGCGATCTTCTTGCCGTCGACGGCCAGTTCCATCTTGGAGAAATCGGCCTCGACCGTGGTGCCGTCGGCGAAGACGGTCCGCCGCTGGTCGCCGGACCAGTCGCATGCGGTGATCTCCTGGAGCCGCAGATGTCCGAAGCGGCGCACGCAGAGGCCGTAGATGGCGGCCAGTCCCTTGACTCGGGCGGCGTCGATCACGGGATGCATGCCGGGGCGGGCCGACCACTCGTCGCGCGGGTGTCGTCCCTGCAGGACGCACTCCATGGCGCCTTTCCAGCTGATGCCGGGATGTCCCTCGAGGACGGTGAGACCGCTGAAGGCGATGGGCCAGACCGGGACGACGGGACCGAAAAGCCGCGTGATCGGCCAATCGGGGCTGCTGGTTTTCAAATGGAACTCGCCGCCGCAGTTCGTGATGCAGTCGGCGGCGACCGCGCCGCGGAAGGATCCCATCTCCGTGGCGACCGAACCGAAGGCCTCGCGGCCGGCTTTCAAAACACGGAGCATGCCGCGGTTGTAGTCGCCGCGGGGGCCGCGGTGCCGCGGATGGTAGTTGACCTCGAGCGGCTGCATCATGTAGTCGACGTAGTACATCCCCTTCAGCCCCAGCTCCTTGATGCGCTCGATATGCCCCTCGAGCCGATGCCGCGGCAGGGCGAGGCACCAGCTGGCGTACTCGACGCCGCCGGCCCACCAGCCGTGGGCGAGCGGCTCGCCGTGGATGTCCTGCACGACGCAGTCGGCGTCCCAGTCGGGGCTATGCGGCACGTTCATCATGTAGTTGTCGTGGACGTTCATGTGATAGCCCATCGCGTTGCCCTCGGCGATGAGTGTGCGGAAGCCGGCTTCGCCGCCGGCGCGCTCGTTGATGGGGAAGCGCGAGGGATAGAGCCCATCATGGCCGCGCGGATTCCATCCCACACTCTCGGTGAGGATCTTGTCGACGCCGGCCGCCTTGAGGCGACGCAGTCCGTCGCCCGCCTCGGCGAAGGTCATGTAGTCGCGGTAGCTGATCTTGTCGCCGGCGAACTTCTGGTCGGCGAGGTAGCCCTCGTTCTCGATGCCGTAGAACAACTTCATAATGTAGGCGTCGAGCAGATAGGCCACCTCGGGGCTCTGCTTCCGCCGCTCCTCAAGCGTCGCCTTGCCAAAGTCCTCGATGGCGTGGCGGCGGGCGCGGCGCGCGGCCGCGAAGACGAGGTCGGCATCGATCTTGAGAAGTGAATAGCGCAGCTCGCGGATGTTCGGATCGACCGGATCCGGCCAATGACGGCGCAGCGAGAAGGCGAAGCCGACGCGGCCGTTCCCCTTGCCGTCCGTGGCGACCCGGCATTCGGCGTCCTCCGCCACGCCGCTGGCCAAGATCACCACGCCGCCCTTCGGCCCGTGGGCTCCGCAGACGGGCATCATGGTGGTCAACTCCCAGCGGGCCTGTTCCATGTATAAAAGGAAGCGGTCGGCCAGCTCGGGCTTGTCGGACGGATCGCACAGCATCCCCTGGTTGATCGGCAGAAGCAGGCGGCTTCCCTTGCCGCCGACCGTGAACAGTCCCGGCAGGATGTCGATCGCGAAAAGGCGGAAGACGTCGGCACGCCGCTCGTAGACCTCGTCGGGGACCAGCCGCACGACCATCTCGCCGCGGTCGACGGCGATCCATAGACTGGCGGCGATGTGCGCGCCGTGTCCAACCGTCACCCGGACGCCGCCGCCCACGCGCTCGACCGCATCGACCCGGAGCTTCTCGAAGCGGTCCGTGCGGCGGACGCATTTGTCATGCACCTCCAGCGCGAGCAGGGGAACCGGCCCCCACTCGCATCCATTCGCGCGGTCGCGCAGCGCGAGCGTGACTTCCTCGGCAGATCTCGTCAACACAACCTCGACACGCTCGTCGCCAAACGCGATCACTTCGCACTTCCCCTCCATGATGGCAGCTCCCTTTTCAAAAGACAGTTGAGTGGACTCATATCACAATAATGCGGAGCCTTCCCGCAACCCAATCCGGAACCTTTCCGGCGTACATCGGTTTTGCGATGACAATGCGAAGGGTCCGCATTATGTGGTCTTGAACTTCTTGCTTCTCTTAGCGGTTGTTGAACCATAAGTAGCTACTTGAGAATACGTTTCACGTTTCACATCCGTTCAATACAAGCGGACACCGACGAGGCGCTCGCCGCGGGGAGGCACGCCGGGAACGGTCAACTTGCCGGCGTAATAGTCAAGCGCGGCGGGCTTCGACTGCGG
>CAYTFM010000374.1:0-216 GCA_964436735.1 uncultured Victivallales bacterium
GAGATGTACGCGCGCGTCGTGCCGCCGTTCCTCAAGGAGCTTGATCTTGTCGGCGTCCATAGCAGAATGGGCGGCTACGTGGTAGACGAGGTGGCGAAGGATCTTTCCATCGCGGTGTTCGCGCATGGCGGTTCGCTCAATGTGCTCCTGTCGCACTTTTTAGAGGTGCGCCCGTTCCCGGTCGGCAGATTCTCTTTCGAACTGGTCGCCGCGGCG
>CAYTFM010000374.1:226-7880 GCA_964436735.1 uncultured Victivallales bacterium
TGAGGTCAGTGCGGCCATGTTTTTTTTAGGATGCCACGTTCCCGCCGAGGACAAGGTGCTGTTCTCGGTCGATTTCGGCACGGTGAAGCCTGCCGTCTTGGAGCCGCTCTCGCACTATCGCTGGTCCGCCGAGACCAAGGCGAAGGCGGCATCGTACAGCGGGGTGGACATCCGCACAGAGCGCGAGGGTGGCTCCGCCGCGCTTCACATCCGCATCGCGCCCGACTTCCCTTGGAGTGATGATCATTTCATCATCTACCGGACGTCGTATGACTATCTGCCCCCGGAGTGCGACGCGATCAGGTTGCGGGCGAAGGCTCTTGAAGGGAAGTTCGAGGTGTGCTTCGGGAGCCCGACCGTGTATTTCGGGTGCAGCGACGTGAAGACCGTGTCGCGGAAAATCGAAGCGACGGAATCGGGCGACTACCAAACCTACGAATTTTCGTTGAACAAAGGGCTTTCGAGAAACTTCCGGAGGGCGGGACGGACGAAGGATCTTCCCTTCGTTCAGTACACCCGGTGGATTCAGGAGCCCGTCTTTCTGTACATGGCGAAAGGCGCCGGTGGCGAAATCGCCATTTCCGCCATTGAGTTCGTCGCCAAGGGGGAAGGCAGACCCTACGCCGCAGCCGACGTGGAAGACGCGGGAAAGCCGGTGGCGCGTGCGGACTTCTCGGCCGCGTCGGCCGCCGGGAAAATCTTCACGTGCTCGCTGCAGGACATCCTGTCGGTCGATGGCCCCCCCCCCACCGTGCGGGAAAGACTCAAGGACGGCAGAATCGTCGTCGAATATGGGGGGGGCAAAACACAGATCATGCATCCGCCGCCGGAGATCTCGCTGAAGGAGGAGAACGGTAAAAAATGCCTGAGCGTCAAGAAAAGGTTCTGCGAGGAGATTGTGTTCGGTGGCGTGAAGGTTGATGGCGCACCGGGCGCCAACGCCATCGAGATTAGACTCCGCGCCAGCCAGGAATCAAAAAAGGCGAAGGAAATAGTGGTGGACGTGCTTCTTGTGACGTCGTCGAAAGGTTCCGCGAAATTCGACTGGGGCGAATTCGTCCCCTCGGCGGCCTGGCGGGGGATTCCGGAACTCGACTTCAACTGCTACCTTGGCGGGAGGCCTCCGGGCAAACAGGACTTCGCCCTTTTCCATTGCAGAAGAGCGGTCAAGCCGGACGAGTGGACGCGACTCCTGCTTCCGCTCAGCGACTTCCTCTGCTGCTACGGGCAGGGCGACATCTCGGGGAAGCACTTCAAAGAGCAGTCCGCTCCTGCGGCAGGCGAGATGGTGGCCATCGGCTTCCTCGTCTCCTTCAGGCACAACTATACCACAACTGAGTTGCTCGTCGGCGAGGTAATGGCGCGGTGTGTTGCACAAACTGTCGATCATCCATCGTTCGTTCAAAACAAAGGAGATTGAAGCATGAAATGGAGTCTGATCCTGTTGACCTGCTTGTTCGCCGCCACCGCGGGTGTCGCCCGGGCCGGAAATGAGCCGCCGTTCCGCGACAGCGACACGAGCGTGCTTGCGAACTCGGCCTACGCCGTGCGCGACAACGTCGTCGTGGCGAAGCTCTGCAATCTCGTCGTGAAGAAGCCCGAGAAGGAGCTCACCCCGGACAATCTCCTCGTGAGCAGCGTCGATGACCCGGACTTCAAGGACGGCGTCCATCCCCGCGAGGTCGGGTACTGGTGCAAACCCATCCGCTTCACGCTCCGCAAGAGCCTCTACGCCAAGGGCGCATGGTTCTATCTGTTTCTCGACACGCGCGTCAAACCCGGGAAGACATACACGATCGCGATCGACAAGCTCGCCTTCGAGCCGCTGAGCATGCTCACGGGCAAGCGCGACAAGGACGCCGACGCGAATCCGCCGAAATTGACCTTCACGTGGAACGGCGATTCCAGCCACAGCTCCGCCATCCATGTGAACCAGGCCGGCTATCTGCCGGGCAAGCCGAAGTACGCCTACCTGACGCAGTACGCCGGATGGAAGAGCGGACAAGACAACGCCACGCTCGATGTCGACTTCGGTGACTTGAAGATGTTCAAAATCGTCGACGCCGACACGGGGAAGGACGCCTTCGAGGGGAAGATTGCACTGTCGCCAGTCTGCCAGAAGGACGGCGCGGCCGTCAAGGACCGCCTCAGCGACTCGCGGGTCTGGGAGTTGTGCTTCACCGGATTCGACACCCCCGGACGCTACCGGATCGTCGTTCCGGGCGTAGGCGCCTCGTATCCTTTCGCCATCAACGCCAAGGCCTACAACCACGTGCTTGGCACGCTGATGCGCGGTTTCTACCATCAGCGCTGTGGCACCGAGTTGACCACTGAGTTCACCCGCTTCCCGCATCCGCTCTGCCACAAAGACGACGCCCGCATCCCCGCCGTCGAGGAGTACAAGTGCGACGAGGCCGACTTCTATCCGCAGGAGGCTGGCAAAACCCATCCCTGCGCCAAGGGGCACCACGACGCCGGTGATTACGGCAAGTACGTCAGCAACGGCTCCCTCGTCGTCTTCAACCTCCTCTTGCCCTTCGAAGTCTTTCCGGAGAAAATGCGTTTCGACAACTCACCCCTGCCGAACGCCGGCAACGGGATTCCCGATCTCATCGACGAGGCGAAGTGGGAACTCGACTGGCTCGCCAACATGCAGGACGACGACGGTTTGGTCTTCCTGCTTGTGAAGCCCGACCCGGGGATGAGCTACGAGGACGCCGTGGCGGGACGCCCCACGTCGAAGTTTGATAAGCAGAGAAGCCTCTGGTGGAAGGATTTGCACGTGACCGGGGCGTATGCCGCCGCGCTCGCCCGCGCCGCGCGGACGCCGGACATCGTCACCCACTACCCCGCGGATGCGAAGATGTACCTCGAGCGGGCGCGCAAGGCGTGGGACGCCTGCATGAAGCACACCGACAAGGATGGCGAGCCGAACGATATGGTCAAGGGGCCGCATCATTCAGGCAGTTACCTCAAGGCGAAGGATGAGTACTGCTGGGCGGCGGTCGAGCTCTGGCTCACCACCGGCGAGCAGAAATACCACGACTACTTCCTCAAGCACTTCAAGCCGAAGGACAGCACGCAGTGGGGGTGGTGGCCGCTCTTCGTCCACGCCGGCGCCGCTGTCCGCGCCTATGTGTTCGGCACGCGGGAGGGCAAAAATCCGGAGATGCTCAAGGAATGCACAAGCTACGTGGTCGGGGCGGCCCGCTCCACCGCCGACTGGCAGAAGGGCTGGGCGACGCGCTGCAGTTTCGCCGAGGATCCATACCGCTTTGGAAAATGGGGCTGGTACTACCTTTCCGAAATCTCCTCGTACAACCTGCTGACGGCGAGCGTCCTCGTCGGCGAGCCCGAGCGGAAGCGCTTCATCGACGCCGCGCTCTTCAACGCAGACCAGGAGCTCGGCAACAGCGCGGACGACGTCTCCAGCATATCTGGAACGGGGTACAAGCGGATCGTCGACCATGTCCACCAGCTGAGCCGGTTCGACGGCGTCGTCGAGCCGATACCCGGCATCCCGCTCGGCTTCCATCCGTCGGGCTACAACATGGGTAATTCGGCCCGCGAGCTCATGGCCTCCTACACGAAGGGTGGCCTGCCGATCGCCTACCGCTACGTCGACAGCTGGTGGGTCGAGCAGGAGTTCATGTGCCCGCAGCTCGCGGACACCGCGGTCGTTTACGCCTTCCTCTCCGACCTTTCCGCGCAGAAGGCGGGAAAGCCCACGCTTGCTCTTACCGGAAACGGCAAGGAGAAGTCGACGACCGGACCGACTCCCTTCCGCGTCGCCTTCAACGCCGACGCCAAAGGGGCGAACGGCAAGCGGATCAGCGGGTACTACTGGGATTTGGACAACGAGGAGTTCGGCTGTGACAAACACTTCGACTACACCTTCTCCATCCCCGGCATCTACAAGGTCTGCTGCACCGCCACCGACGAGGACGGATGGATCGCCTACGACTATCTCGAGGTGAATGTCACCCAGGCCGCGGCTGATCTGCCCAACAAGGGCGAGCCGCTGGCGAAGGAGGAGGGCACGACCTACCTCTGGCATTTCGACGAAGGGACGAAGGATCTCATTACCGGCAAGGAGATCACGCTTACCGGAAACGCCAAACTCTCCGACAAGAACCTCATGTGGATGGCCAAACCCGCCGGGAAGTCGGTCGAGTGCGCTGGACCAACGGACGGCGTCTCGCTCGTCTTCGAGGGCAACTGCTTCACCAATCCCAAGGTCGAGGGCATGCGCATCGACGCCATCGTGAACTACGCCGACGACTTTCCGCGGGGGACCGAGCATTCACGGCTCTTCCAATTGTACACCGACGGCTGGGACTGCGCGCTCGGCGTGACCCGCGACATGTGGAACGGCCGCATCGCGCAGGGCGTGAAGGACGAGGGCCTTAAAAAGAAGATGACGGACATTTTCTGTCCGCGTCCCGGCTGGCATTATGTCTCGATGGGCTTCGACAAGCCCTCGGGGAAATGCTTCATTCAGATGGACGACAAGAAGGTCGAGTTCCCGCTCGCGCAAGGAAAGTCCGGCGGCAAGACCACTTTGCAGCTTGGCGGCTTCAAAGGCTTCATCGACGAGCTCCGCGTGCAGGTGAAGCCTAGCGGCCAGTGAGCGTGGATTCAGCGTCTGATCCGCGTCTCGAAGAGCTCGCGCATCGCTTTGAAGGCGAGTTCCTCTGATCGGGAATCATAGGCGATCGCTTCGACGAGGAAGCATCTGCCGCCTGCTTCGAAGGCGGTCGACATGTGGTGCCCGAACTTGTGTGGGTAGAAGTCGCTGACAAAAACGAAAAAGTCTTCGCCCTCCTTGGTTGTCGCTTTTCGTTTGCGGAATTCCTGCCGGTAATTGCGCTCATATCGCTTTGCGAGAGCCTCCTCGATTTTCTCAGGCAGAGGCGGGCATGCGGAGAGTTCGTCATTGTCGTTCATCCTGTCGAACGGTTTCAGATTGAGTCCGGTATGGGGGCTGCCAAGCAGCGTGGCGCTGAAGCATTTCTCATTGGGGAGAGAGGAGACGAGACGGGCCGCATGGACAAACGTTTTCAAGTCGAAGTACTTGGAGATTCGACTAAGAGCCGTGCGGTACTCGGGGGCGGCTAATTGCAGATTGAAGCCGAAAAGAACATTTTGCGCCGAGGTGCGCAGCATGCCCGCGGTGGATTCTCGGGAGAGATATTCACGAGCATATGACTCTCGTATCCACGAGCCGAGAAACAGCAGAGGGAACGCCTCCAGCACAAGAGCCAGGGCAATTCCGACAAGCGCTCCTCTGGAAAAGTTTTTTTGATTTTCCTGCATCATGCCTGCGTCAAAATTCAATCCTGCCAGCTAGTCGTCGTGGATCCGCGCGTCGCGGATGCCGCGTATGGCGTTGAGAGCTGAAGACTCGCTCTGGGATTGCGCCTCCACAACGAAACTTTTCCCGCCGGCCATGCAAAACGAAAGGTAGTTGCCCCGGTACACATAAACCGGAGACGCGTCGCCGGGGTCGAGATGAATTTTTCTACTTGTCTCGGTCACGCCTTGACGGGTGCACGCGCGGGAGATGATGCGGTCAATGTTTTTAGGATCAGGCGGAAGCCGGATTCCATCTAACAAGAAGTGTTCAAGCGGTATGATTCGTATGGTGGTGCCCCAGGAGGACCACTCAAGCGGCCGGGCGGCGAAGGACTCGGCGTCCGAATCATAGGTTCCCAGCAGGACCGCTTTGGCCATTTTTTTCATGTCAAAGCATTTCGAAAGTTTATCGAGAGCGGAGAGATAGGCCTTGTCCCCCAGCCTCGCATAGGTGAACAGGAAACGGTCCCGCGCCATCTCCTCAGCCGCGTGTTCAAACGCGTCTCGTTCGCGGTCCTCGTTGAAGTAGCGTCCTTTCAGGGCGTCACGGAACAGGAGAGGCGCGCAGAGGCCGGCGACGATGGTGAAGGAGAAGCCGATGCAGACGCCTCTGAAGTATGAGAGGCTTTTGTTCGTCATGGGGGGGGCACCGTGGAGGGTGAGTTGTCGACGTTCTCTTCCTCAGTCGGCGATATGGACGACCTTGTCGTTTTTGTAGATGACGCGGCGGAGCGTTTTGTCGTTGAGGCGGAAGGACCAGGTGGTGGTGTCGAGGTGCGGCGTGCGCCCTTTCATCGGAAATCCTTGGGAGAGTATTACTTCCTCTTTTGTCATGCCGACTGTGACCTGCCCGAGTTCGATCTTCGCCAGCGTCTCGGGGGCGATCCCCTCGGCCAGCGAGGACTTGTTGGCTTTGGTGAGCATCCGCGCGAAGGCGGTCTGGTCGGGCAGGAAGGACTCGGCGTGGTCGTTGACAAGTTTTATCATCTCGTTGGTGCCAGCTATCTTCACGACAATCTCACCCTCCTTCGAACTGACGATCCGCAGCTCGGTGCCGAAGGAGATGAGGCGTCCAGTCTGCTGCTGATTGACGGCCGTGAGCGTGCCGTCGGGGTTGATCCAGGCGTTGTGGGCGAGATAGACGGGAACGTCGGTGGGAAGGCCCAGCCACGCCGCATACTCGAGGGCATGCGAGGAGAAGTGGCTGCGGCACGTGGTCAGAGCGAGGACGGCGGCGACGACGGCAAGCCGCAGGAAGCCGGAAAGGAATATTTTGTGAAGCTGAGGAGACTGTGCGCCGCGCCGAACCACACCCAACTGCGGGAAACCGTTTCTCACGCGGTCTCCTCGAGGAACACGCCCTTGAGGCCGCGCACCTTCGTGTTGTTCATGCGTTGGGAGATCTTCAGCAGCTCCATGTCGCTGTACGACGGAATGCTGAGGAGGCCGTTGTCGATGAGCTCGACGGGATGGAATTGCTGTATCGTCCATTCCTTGATGCCGATGAGGTCAAGCTCCTCGCGGATGTCGAAGAGATCCTCGATGGAGAGGATGGAGCGGTGGACGGTGGTGCGCACGTCGAGGGGGATGCTCTTTTTGAGGGCGTAGCCGATGGTCGCCTGCACGTGACCCACGAGATCCTTGCGGTCGATGCCCGTGACCTCGGCGTAGCGGTAGGACGGGGCCTTGTAGTCGACGCCGAGATGATCCAGCGCGCCCGCCTCGTGCAATGCCTTGACGGTCTTGTGGTTCGTGCCATTGGTGTCTAGTTTCACCATGAAGCCCAACGCCTTGATTCGCATGGCGAAGACGAGGAGTTGGCGGCGCAGCGAAGGCTCGCCACCGCTGATGACCACGCCGTCAAGTTTTCTTTGCCTCGCCTTGAGGAATTTGAAGAACTCGTCCTCGTCGAGGAGTGGCTGGCTCTCGGGATCGAGGACGAGGTAGGGGTTGTGGCAGAAGCGGCAGCGGAAGTTGCAATCGCCGACGAAAACGACACAGGCGAGCTTGCCTGGGTAGTCGACGAGCGAGAACTTTGTCAGTCCTCGGATATTCATCGTGATTCTGCCATCTGAGATGTTAAAGATCAATGCGCTTCAATAGGAAGACGCGTTACGAGGATGCAACCCGATCGGACCTTGTTCCAAGGATCATCGCCTCGACGAGAAGACCGCCTCCGCATAGTGGCTTCCGGACATCGCCATTCCAAAGGGAACGGTCAGTCCGGAAGCCGCTGGCTGCCTGGGCAGCTCGGCACTCCTCATGTCGGGGTGACTCCACATCCGAAACCCAACGATGT
>CAYTFM010000375.1:0-6117 GCA_964436735.1 uncultured Victivallales bacterium
GCCACGGCGCTGCCGAAGAACTTCGAATTGACGGATTCGCTGATCTTCACGGACGACGTGTAGTCGGGCTGCTTGAGGATCAGCGTCAGAACGTCGCTCTCGTCAATGCGCAGCCCCACGTCCTTGATCAGCTTCGCGCCATTGTTGAGCTGCCCGGCGTTGGCGTGGTTCTTCTGCTGCGTCTCGCCGCCGCCGACCGCGCCGCCCGCAAGCTGCTGTTGGTTCAGTCCGCCGAACTTGAAGCCGCCGGTCACCACCGGCCCCTGCGCATACGCCCAGGGATCGCCGTCGGGGCCGCACAGCGGAGTGAGCATCAGCTCGCCGCCGCCCAGCGACGAGGCGTCGCCGATCGCCGCGACGGTCGCCGTGATCATGTCGCCCTTGTGGGCGGGATGGTTGATCGTGGCGGTGACCGAGACGACCGAGATGTTCTGCGCCTTGAGGTCGGTCTCGTTGACGATGATGTTGAACGCCTGCAGCACATTCGCCAGCATGCGCTTGGGGAAGAGCTTGTCACTATCGCCCGTGCCGTCCAAGCCGGTCACGATGCCGATGCCGGTGAGCGTGTAGCTCTCCTGCCCCTTAAGCCGGGTGACGTCCTTGATCCGGACCATCAACTTCTGCTCGGCGTACTGGATCGGTGCCAACAGCAGCACCACCAGGCACAACAATCTGACCGTAAACGTCCTCATACAACCCCCTCCTCGACTTACCATGGATTGACCCATTGGAATATGCGCCAGACCCAGCCGGGATTCGACCCGCGGGTGATCTCGCCGCCGTTCTCGTAGTAGATGTGGGCGTCGGATAGCTGGCTCGAATAGATCGTGTTGTCGGCGGAGATGTCCCTGACCCGCACCAGCCCGGTCAACACCATGTTCACCGAATCATTCTTGATCTGTATGCGGCGCTCGCCGCGGACGACGAGCACGCCGTTCTCCAGCACGTCGACCACGCGGACGCCGTAGCTGGCGGTCAACTGCTCCGACGAGTTGCCGGAGCCGACGACCTTGAAACTGCTGGCGCCCTCGATGGTGTAGCTGGGAAACTCGACCTTGTCGCTGATGGCTTCCATATACAGATTCGTGTCGGGGAAGCCGAAGCCGCCGAACCACGGCATTTTGGCCTTCGCCTTGGCGTCCTTGCTCGTCGAGATGTTGTCCGTCTTGCTCATCGCCGTTTTTTCCGTCACCAGCACCGTCAGCAGGTCGCCGACCGTCCGCGCCCTCTGGCACGAGTAGATGTTCATGGCGAGCCGCACATTCTCCTGCCCCCCCTCGCCGACGGCCAAGAGGTTTCCCCCGGCGATCAGCCCGCACACCGTCAGCATCAGCATCTTCTTCATGAGAAACGCCCCCCTCCGCCTACTCAAGGCTCACAAATCCCGATCGATCGCCCGTCAATTGCACACCGTACACCTTCTTCGAGGTGAGATTCTCCACTTTTATCGACTCGCCCTTGCGTCCCGTCTGCAGGGCCTTGCCCATCGTCGACACCACCATGTTCTTCGACTTGCAGTCGATCTTGACGAAATCGCCGCGCTTGGCGCAGACGGGATCGAGTAGGTCGCCGGGGCGCAGCAGCTCGCCCGCCGACACCTTCTTCGAAAGCTCCTTGCCGCAGTAGTCGTCGATCTGCACGATGTAGTTGCCCTTCTCCTGCCCCATCCAGACGGGAGCCACCTTGAGGTCCTCGCGCTCGATGAGGTGTCCGGGGCCGAACGTCTCCCGCATGACGGCGACGTTGACCTCGCGGAGAATGACCGGGGCGATGTCCACCTCGCTGATCTTCTTCTCCTGCGCGTCAAGGAAGGCCACCCGGAGGCTGACGCTGCCCAGCATGGCGGCGTGGTCGAGGTTGATCACCTTGAGGGTGGTGAAGTCACCGACGGTGGAGATTTTTTTGATGTCGTCGTTGTTGATCAACACGTCGATCTTCCAGTCCTTCCACGGCTCGGCGTCCTTGAGGTGCGCGATGATGTCGCTCTTCGCCCGCATCACATATTGATTGTTGCTTATCAACTCCTTCTCCGCCTCGACCGTGATGCTCCGCGGGCCTTCCAGCTCGGCGTTCATCAGTTCCGGGCACTTCTGCAGCAGATAGGCCAGCTGCACGATCGAGATCGACTTTTCCTCCTTGCCCGTCGGCGCGTCCATGATCACCAGGGCCCGCTCCTTCTCCGTCAGGATGTCGTAGTTCGACACCAGATCCTCGAGCTTCACCTGCGGACTGCGCGCCACGACCTTCCTCTTGATGTCCAACGTCCTCGGGGATGAGCCTTCGGCGCACACCAGGTGCGGCGCCAACAACGGCATCGCGAGCAACACTCCCAGAACAGCTTTCCTCATGGTTCTCATGGCCCGGATCCTCCGCGGAGCCCTCCGACGACCACGTCGGCGGCTCATCCACTCATCTATTATTTAAGGTTCGCGACGATTTGCAGCAGCTGGTCGCCCGTCTTGATGCTCTTCGAGTTCAACTCGTAGGCGCGCTGGGCGGCGATCATGTTGACCATCTCCTTGACGATCTCGACGTTCGACGTCTCAAGGTAGAACTGCGCGAGCCGCCCATACCCCTGGTCCGTCGGGTTGCCATCGGTCGGGGCCCCGCTCGCCTGCGTCTCCTGATACTGTCCATAGCCGAGCGCCTTCAACCCCTCGGGATTCGTGAAGCGGGTCAGCGTGAGCCGTCCCGCCGACGTCTGCGTCCCGCCGGCGATGGTGGACACCGTGCCGTCGGGGGCGATGACGATCTCGTCGGCGGTCGTCGGGATCGCCGGAAAGCCGACGACCGTGTAGCCCTGCGTCGTGACAACCGAGCCGCTCGAGTTCAAATGGAAGTTGCCGCTTCTCGTGTAGGCGTTGGTCCCGTCCGGCAGCAGGACCTTGAAGAACCCCTGCCCCTCGATCGCGATGTCGAGCTGCGAGCCGGTGTTCTGGAACTGCCCCTGGGAGAAGTCCTTGGCGATCGCCACCGTCTTCACGCCCGTACCGTACTGGATCCCCACCGGCGTCTCCGCCTGCGTCGTCGCCGCGCCGGGCGTCGATATCGTCTGGTACAGCATGTCCTGGAAATGGATCAGGTCGCGCTTGAAGCCGGATGTGTTGACGTTCGCCATGTTGTTGGCGATCACGTCCGTCATCGCCTGCTGCGTCTCCATTCCCGACGCCGAAACCCACAGTGTCCTGTTCATCGGCTATCCTCCCGATTTATAGTGAAAGTTTGCATCATCCCATCAACGACTGGCGCTCGCTCCGCGAGGTCTCGTCACGCATCTTCAGCATTTTCTGAGCCATCTCGAACTTCCGGAGAGACTCGATCATCTGGGTCATCTGCTGAACCGTCGAGAAGTTCGACACCTCTAGGTTGCGGTTCACGACGCTGAAGTCGGTGTCCTCAGCGGCGCTCGTCCCCGTCTTGTCCCTCGGATTCAGCATATAATAACTGCCCGTGGGCCTGAGCAGCTTCTGCGGATTGTCGATCTTCGTGATCTTGAACTTGCCCATCTCCACCACGTTCTCGTTGTTCCTCTCGTCGACGATCCGCAGCGAGCCGTCCTCGCACACCTGCACCCGCTCCAGATTGTCGTCCTTGTTGAACTTGAAACGACCACTCGAGGAGGACACCTCGTACCCCTCGCTGGTCACCAGTTGCCCATCCTTGTTCACGTAGAACGACCCGTTCCGCGTGAACATCGTCTTCCCGTCGGGCGTCTTCACCTCGAAAAAGGCGTTGTCCCCCATGATGGCGAAGTCCAGGGCCCGCGGCGTGGGCTTCATCTGCCCCTGGGAAAAATCGATGATCTTCTGCCCCTGCAGCGCGCCATGCAGCTGCTGGGTCTTCTCGGAGCCAATCACCTCGCTCAGCGTGTCGCCGAAACTCTCCGTCAGATAAAACTCGCGCTTGTAGGCGGGAATCGACGATCCGGCGATGTTCTGGGCGATCAGATCGTACTGATTCATCTCCTGCATCATGCCGGACGCGATGCTGTAGGTGATTGAGTTTGACATTTTCCGACTCCTTCGCTTCCACCCTTGATGATCGCAACTTCCCTACTGGATAAATGGTATGTGACGCAGAAGCCGTGCCAAGGCATGAAATCCGAAAATCGAAGCACGAAATCCGAAACAGGGGGGAACGCTGTTGAACTGTTTTGTTTCATTCATTCGCGCGTCAAGTCCTGATTTAGATTTGACACATGCGCCGGATTGCTTCTTCCCATGAAAACGATTCCTGCTTCTAAGGCTCAAAGAGCCGTCGTCAACTTAGCCATGGGCGAAGTCCATGGGAGAGGGGTGGTTGTGATTCGAAGCCTGAAGGGCTTCCGCAAGACCTCATTTCCACGCCACTCGCTGAAGACCCCCTTCAGGGCTCGTTTTCACTTTCTCATCTCCCCAGGGCGGCGCTTCGCTTGCCCTGGGCTAAGTTGAAGCCGCCCACTTCGGGGCGAATTTACTTCGGATTTCGATATTCGGATTTCGGATTTTGAATCCCGCTCCGCAACCGCCTACGCCTCTTGACATACGCCCCGCCTCCTGTTATAATGAGGGATGTAATCGATTACACGGCCGGTCGGCACGGAAGGATCTTCACAATGGGAACACGACGCCACGGCGCGAGCTTCACCCTCATCGAGCTTTTGGTGGTCATCGCCATCATCGCCATTCTGGCGTCCCTGCTGTTGCCGGCACTCAAGAACGCCCAGACCTCGGCGCGGAAGGCCAACTGCGCGGGGAACATACGGCAGATAGGAAGTTCGATCTTCTCGTACAGCGACGATTACTCTGGGCAGATGCCGTTCGTCTACCGCAACAATTATGACGGGATCGCCGGTTTCACCTTCTGGCCCTACCTCATCAGGTCGTACATCGGCAACACCGCCATCCTGAAATGCCCGGCGAACACCACCTTATTATACGGTGTCGTCCAATCGACCCAGTACGCCTTGCCGACCGCGCATCTATGGCCCGCCGACGGGACACGCTCAAACAAGCTGACGGCCTACGCGCGCCCCTCCTCACTCGTCATGGCCTTCGACGCGGTCTGGAACTGGACCCACTTGTCTCCGCTCGAGGGCCCCTGCACCTGCTGCGGCGGCGCAGGCGGGGCACCCAACGGCTGCACCCCCCCCTACAACCCTGGCACCATGATCCATGGCGGCTCCGCCAACACCCTCTTCTTCGACGGCCATGCGGTCTCCGTCGATTGGGGAAGCTTCAAATCCAACGCCGACATGATGGGGCACAACGGCCTCTGACCCCACCCACCAGTTTCCTCAGGTGGTTCCGGAAAGCTCCCGCGCGGCCGCTTCCGGCAACACGGTCCAGGCGAAAACCAACGAGGTCTGGAACGAGAAATTCCCATATTGTGCGTCTTTCGTGAAGGACGCCGCCTCAATCCGTAAGGAAAATATCAAAAAACTATTGACTTCGAAACGCTTCGATAATATAATTACAAATAATCGAAGCGTTTCGAACAACAACAAAGGTGCGCCATGAGACGACCCTGCGCCTGCTCCCGCTTCACCTTGATCGAACTGATGATCGTCATCGCGGTGATCGCGATCTTGATGGCCCTGCTGCTGCCGGCGTTGCGCTCGGCGCGGGAGACGGCGCTGTCGATCGTCTGCCTCAGCAACCTGAAGCAGTGCGGCCTGGGGCTCGACGCCTTCGCCATGGACAACAACAGCTGCTATCCGCCATACGCCACGACGAAACCGCCCGTCAACGGCTATCCCGTCCTCAACGGCCGTCAATGGGGCTACAATCTGATCCAGTCCGGCTATCTGTCGATCCCGCTTAAAAAAACCTACACCTGGAACGTCGCCGAGTTCAAGGATTCCACCAACGTGCTGCTGTGCCCCTCGCTTCCGACGCCCGCCGACATGCAGTTCAGCGATCCCGGATGGACCGGCCCCTACGCCGGACCGAACACCTCCACCACCTACGGCATGCGCATGGTGTACAAAAGCTACGGCGGCGAGCGCTGGTTCATGATGAACGGCACCGATCCGGCCACCCTCGGCGGCGGGGTCAACTGGAACGGCGAATACACCAAGACGCACACCGTCGCCCAGCACGTCCCGTTCATCGCCGACTCCGCCTTCGACGGTGGAAT
>CAYTFM010000375.1:6127-7877 GCA_964436735.1 uncultured Victivallales bacterium
CCTCGGGGGAAGAGAGCAGTTCGCCGAGCGCCCGCTCGAACCCGGCCGCGTCGCAGTAGAGCCAGCCGCCACCGCTGCGCCGGAGATGACCGGCGAGAACCGCGCGCTCTTCCAGCGCCAGCACGGGCGTCCCCGCCGCCCAGGCGTACAAAGTCATCCAGTACAGCGGCTTCATCACTCCCGCCTACACGGGCGGACACAACGGCATGATCCACCGCCGCCACCACAACAAGGCGAACCTCTGGTTCCCCGACGGCCACGCGGTGGGCATGGGCAACGCCGAGATCTTGAACCTCGACACCAACGCGGGATACCAGATCACCTCGTTCGAAACCATGTATCCAAACTAAAGGAGAATATGTATATGGCCGCGACGCTGCAAAGCATCGCCGACGAACTGGGCATCTCCGTCCCGACGGTCAGCGAGATCCTTTCCGCCTCATCCAAAGGACAACGCTACCGGCAGGAGACCCGGGACAAAGTCGTTGAGACGGCGCGCCGTCTTGGCTACCGCCCCAACGCCTCGGCGCGGGCGGTCTCGACGGGCCGCCATGGCTGCGTGAGCTTTCTGACCAGCATGAATCCCGGGCTCGCCGACTTCCCCAGCGAACTGATCCGCGGGCTGCAGGCCCCCATGGCGCACCGAGGCCTGCGCCTCGTCATGTCATCCCTCCCCGACGAGAAACTCACCAGCGAGGCGTTCATGGGGGAGATGCGCGACCGGCTTGGCGTCGACGGCCTGCTGGTCAACTATCTGGCGAACGTCCCGCCGCCTCTCGAGCATTTGATCGAGGAATTCAAGATCCCGGCGACATGGATCAATTACAAGCGCCCCACCAACAGCGTCCATTTCGACGACTTCGGCGCGGCGCGCGCCGCCACCGAGCGCCTCATCAGCCTCGGACACCGGAAGATCGTGTTCCTCAATTACGCCTCCGGGTCCGAGACCAACCCCGTCTATCTTCATTACAGCATGGTCGACCGCCACGCCGGCTACGCGGAGGCGATGCGCGCGGCCGGACTCGCCCCGCGGACGCCGCAAGGGCTGAAACTACTATCACCCATCGAAGCGGCGGCCTTCACCAGAAGCTGGCTTGGGGACGTCGACCGTCCCACCGCCGCGCTGACCTACTCGCCCCACGAAGCCCGCATGGCGATACTGATAGCGACCGAACTGGGCATCCGCATACCGGAGGAGTTTTCGCTGATCACATTCGACTACAAGCTCTACTGCGAGATGGGGATCCCCGTCACGACGATGTCCCTGCCGATCAGACAACTTGGCGAGCGGGCCGCCGAAAAACTGCTGGACATTCTGGAGTCCCACGAGGCGGGCGCGCCGTCCGAGACCCTCGCGGTCACGCCGCTTGAGGGCTCCTCCTGCGCAGTTCCCCCACAACCGCAGAAGCCGTCCCAGCCGCGGCGGACCCCACCCCCGGAGGACGCCACGTGAGTCACGGCGTCTCCAAGCAACGGCATGCGCCGACCGGATCGGCGTACGAAGGCGGCGGCTATTCCATCACCTACCGCGGCGGAATGGCCCTGCGGCCGACCGCGGCGATCGCGGCGTCGAAAATCGGGATCGGCTTCGAGGTGCTCGACCGGGAGCTGTTCGATCCGGCGCGGACCTATCCCCATCTGGCCGAGCTTGGCGCCAAATGGGCGTTTTTTTTTAATGATACGGCGACCACCGAGAAGAGCAGAGGCGTGTATGACTTCGCCTGGCTCGACGACGTGGTCGACAATCTTC
>CAYTFM010000376.1:0-1145 GCA_964436735.1 uncultured Victivallales bacterium
AAGACAAAACAGGACGCTTCACGCTCATAGAGCTTCTGGTGGTAATCGCCATCATCGCCATCCTGGCGTCCATGCTGCTCCCGGCGTTGAAGGGAGCCCGGGACACCGCCAAGGGTATCTCGTGCATCAACAACGAAAAGCAGATCGGCTGCGCCTTCCTGTATTACGGCTCCGACAACGACAACTGGCTTCCCCAGCCATGGAACAGCGGCGGCTTCAACTGGTACCGGGCGCTGACCGTCTACCTGATCCCAGGAAGCCCGGCATATCCAAACAGCGACTGGGTTGAAAGAGCGATGAAGCCGATGCTGAGGGGGCAGACCATGTTCACATGCCCCACCCAGACCACCAACTTCCAAGGCAGTGCCTACGGCATCCAATATCCAGGCTACGAGGGCGACACCTACACCGGTAATCAGTATTGCGCCGACACAAAGCTAACAAAATGGCAGGAGACCGGCAACGCATCCACGATAATCCTGGTGGGAGACGGCGAGAAAAACTACCAACTGATGGGCTGGGCCGCCCAAGGCACCCCACTCTACCTTAACTACTGCCACCGCAATGGCGTCAACCTGCTGTACTTCGACGGCCACGCCAGTTGGCGGAACGGCCCGGTGCCAAACGTCTTGGCGGAACGATCCCTATGGGTTTATTAGTGACGCAACATGGTTTCAGGTCTCATTTTCTGACACCTGGCAACCGGTCATTTTGATTTCCTATTCTATCAATAAACAGAGGAGGCTCGGAACCATGTCCAACAGTCTACCCAAAGTCACGAAGCGCAACAAGGAAGTGGTCCTGTCCAACGAGTACTGGGAGGTCGTCCACGACGACAGGCAGGGCGGATGCCCTGTGTCGCTGCGTTTCCGCAACGGCAGCGGCGACAACTACCTTGTCCGTCCCATCCACGCGCACCTGGCCATCAACGAGCCCGACAGTTGGGCGACGTTCTACCGCCAAAACCACTGTGCGAAAGCAACCATCGACGTCCAGCGGAAGGCCGACCACGTCGCCGTCACCATCAAAGGGGCCTTCACCAGCGACAAGGGCAAGGCTCTGCCGGTGGACTACATCCAGACGTACTCGTACTACGACTACGGACTTGTCAAAGTCAGGCTGACGTTCATCGTGAAAAAACTCCT
>CAYTFM010000376.1:1155-6417 GCA_964436735.1 uncultured Victivallales bacterium
CAAGGAGTGCGTCGTGGAGGTGAGCCCGTGCACTTTCTATGTCAGCGGCAGCACCGACATGTTCGGGTTCCGCCGCTCATGCTACGGCCAAGCCATACCGCCGGAACCGGCGGTCGAGTGGCGCGAGGTTGACCACCAAATGTCCTACCGCGACCGCCGCCCGCCATACGAGAACTACACGCCGCTGTACTTCACTGTTTTCGAGAAAGGGGTCGAAGGACTGGAGTTCTACCGCGGGCCCGACTTCACGCAATGGGACGAGCCGTTCGGACTCGAGCCCGGCGGGGCGGTCTTCAGGGCGAATCCCGTCCCAAAGGACACGCCGTTCTTTGGAGCCGGGAACAGAGACGCCTTTTTCGTGGAGAACAATCTGTTATGCAATTGGGGTGACTTCGAGACGGTCAAACCCGGCAGGTATTCTTTCGACTATTCGCTCGGCCTGCCATTCATAAAAAAGAGGCAGGAGGCGCGAAAGCACGTGTTCCACGCCTGCGTCCAGCCCCGCCCCTGGCCCGACATGCCGACGCTGAGAAAATGGGCTGAGAGCGGCGTGACGCTGCTGAGGCTCCACGACGACGTCTCGACCGTCAAACCCTCCTGGGCTGATGGCTTCTACCCGCCCTACCCGCCGGAAGTGATGAAGTCGATGGACGAGATGATCGACAACGCTCGCTCAAAGAGTTCCATCCGTCCTGCCCGGAGTACAAGGCCAACGCCCAAGCCTGGAAGCGTCAGGCCACCCGCAACCCGAAAAAAATCCAGGCGGAGAAAGGGCCGTTCGGCGGCTACATGTGCATGAGGTCAGGATGGCTCGAGTACCGTAAGAAGTCCATCGACCTCGTCCTCCGTAGGCACAAGTTCGACGGCGTCTACTACGACCACACCTGGCCACGGGTGTGCAGGCACCCGGGACACTTGGAGGGGCAGGTCCACACGGACGTGGAGGAGCTTCTCGACTTCCTCCGCTGGACACGTTACCGCGTCGGGCCGGACGGCTACGTGTTCCTGCACAACTCCGCCACGCCAACAATGGTCGGGGAAAACCTGGCCGACCTTGTGTATCTTGGAGAGCACACTGATCCAAGCACGCCGCTGCCCGGACGGCTCTCTCCGGACATGGAGTTCGTCCCCATCGCGCCGCGCAACGGGATCATCTACGGGCCATGGAAGTCCAACGAACAGGCCGTGCTGATCCATATGCTTGAAGGTTGGCCAACCGTAACGTCCATCTCGACCGCTGATGTCCGCGGAGATGATTTCACATTGGATCTTTACAAGGCCTTGTCCCGTTATGGACTGGACAATTACTCCTTCATCCGTGCTGGCGAGAGACCGGTGGACACGGGACACCCCGACGTTTTCGCATCCGCATACTTCCGTCCCAAGGAGGCACTGCTATTCTGCGCCAACATCGGGAAGGTAAAGACAGTCGCCACGCTCCGCCCCGACCTTACCCGAATCGGCTGGAATGGCGTTAAAGGGGTGCGGGTGACCTTCAATAAAAAGACTATCACCCTTTCACCGAGTGTCTTGGGCGAGAAAGGCATTCCCGTGTACTTGCCTCCCAATGGCTACGCCATCATCAAAATTGATCGAACCACATAAAATGTGGAAATAATTGTGGAAGCATAGTCTTGGAGGATGCAATTTTGGGGCTTGTCCTCATTACTGGCAGGTGGGGAGAGCCAATCCGAGGCGTCAGCGCAGGCTCATTTTAACTCTTCCCTCACCCACATGTCAAGCTATTCCATTTTCCACTAAGCATTTATGAGTCCGGTCAAAAAGGGTTCTTGTGTTCAATCAAATCCCGAATTGATGACGAAAGACACAACTTGCATGGTTTTGGAAGCAACTGCGAATCCATTGAAAAAAGGCGGCGACATGGCGGACCAGCACCAAGATGATATCATGATGGCAGGGTTTTCCTGGCCGGGGAGCGGATGCTTGCCGACACCATGATAGACTCCATCGAGCGCGCCTACGACCGAGTCGTCGGCATGGGGTTCGCCGAGAACTCCGCCGAGGAGATCTGCGCCATTCGCAGTTACATCGCCACGACCGTCAGGAACAGCGTGGCCAAGTGCATCGTGTCCGCATCGAAATGGCTTCGGCACTACCCGGAACACTGCAGGCGGTGAAGCAGGAATCGCACTTCCGACAGTGATTCTTCTGGTCGCCAGACCGTTTCCTGCCGTTTCTGATGATCGCCGGGCTCACGCAGTATCAACGTTGTTGGATTTGAAAACGTGGGCTATTGACAAGGCGGCGGAATTATCCTATAATATTGCCACCACCCTACTATATAGGATTATGTCATGATTCAAGTCATCGAGCGGGCGGCGGCGGCACTGGAGTTTGTCGCGGCGAAAGAGACGGCCACCTTAGCGGAATTGTCGCAGGAGATGGGGCTGAAGAAGACGACCCTCAACACAATTTTGATGACGCTGAGCAGCGTAGGACTTCTCGAAAAAGTGGCGCAGGGGCACTATGCGCTCGGCCCCAAAATCACTTCACTGGGGAAGTCCATCCAACAGGCGGCGACATTGAGAGCCGTCGCTGAGTCCGTTGTCGAGAGGCTGGCGCGTGCCACCGGCGAGCATACGGTGGCAAGCGTTCTCCGCGGCGGGACGCTCCGGTACCTGGCAACGGCTCATCTGTCGGACAAGTTGAGCGTGACGGGCGAACGTATGGCTCCTGAGCCGGTTATAGAAACCGCCACAGGCCGCATTCTCGCCGCCCACCTCGAAGAGGATGCCGCCTTGCGATTGACCGGCGAGTCTGGCTTCCCCCTCTCCTCGTGGCCCGAAGCGACCAACAAGGCAGTCTATCTCGATTTGCTCGCTGGCATCCGCGCAGAAGGGATGGTGTTCCGGGCCGACAGCGGGACAGGGACGGTCGCCTTGGCGGTTCCGGTCATGACCAAGGAGGGGATCGCTTTCGCCGCTGTCGGCGTGGCCCTGCCGACCGTCCGTTTCGACTCAACGCGCAAGGCGAAGTTGATTTGTGAAATGAGGCACTTCGCCGCTCAGATGGCCACGGAACTGAACCTTGAATTCTGAACCCTACAACCATAGCAAGGAGGAACCGCACCATGGAAAGCACGAAGTTCAAAGAGGAATTGCGTTCTTATGCGTTGGACCAAGGGATCGACATGCTGGGATTCGCCAATATCACCCGTTTCGAGAACGCGCCGACGGAATTCCATCCACGCAACATCTATCCCCACGTTAAAACGGTTGTCGTGCTTGGCATCCGCGTCCTGCGTGGGCTGATGGAGTCGCTGGATAACGGGATGTACATACCGTACAACGCCCACGGATACGGCGGGATCAACGAGGACTTCATGAAGGACGCCAGACAGAAGGTCGCCTGCTGGATCGAGAACCACGGATACTCGGCCGTGCCGGTGATCCAGTGGACGGGAACGCCGCACCAGGAGCCGATCGTCTGTCACCGGACGGCCGCCCTCGCCGCCGGTCTTGGCGAGTTTGGATGGTCGAAGGCGTTTCTCACCAAGAGGTTTGGCCCGCTTCAACGATTCGGCATCGTGCTGACCGACGCCGACCTGGAGTCGGACCCGCTGCAGGTCGGCCAGATATGCGATGGCTGTAAGGCGTGTGTCCGCTCCTGCCCCGGAAAGGCGATACCGTCCGAGGACGCCTTCGAGTTCTCGATCGACGGCCATACCATCAGGCACGCCAAGGTGGACATGTATCGTTGCACGAAGGCGCATCATGCCGGGACGCGGGAGACCCATCCGCGCCCGCCCGCCGACTTCGACGTCACGGAGATCGACCGGAAATACGACGCGTTGCGCAAGGACTCGAAGGACGATACCTCGGACTATATGCTGGGTCACAAGGCGTCCTGCGAAGTCCGTGACAAGTATCCGCACCCGCTCTTCGGCTTGGTGGGGCACCTAGGGAAATCGTGCGCCTTCTGCGGAGCCAGAGGCTGCTTCAGGGCGTGCCTTGAGCATCTCGAAAAACGCGGGTTGCTGGACAGGGAGTTCGCCCGAAACTACACGCGCGCCAAGGAGCGGGTCGTCGCAGGGGCGGTCCGTAGGCATGACGGCGAGGAAGTCTACAAGGAATGACCGCCTAGGCTCAGTTTGCCGCGCACGCCTTGAGGTATACCTCAAGGATGCGGGCGAGCACCTGTTTGCCGCGATCGTCGGCGTGGACGACATCCCTGTGGAACCATTCGAAAGGTTTGCCGCTGGCGGCGAGGTACTGGCACCACGGCGTGGCCATGTCGAGGAACTCGACGCCCTCCTCCTCGCCCAACTTCTTCTGTTCCGCGGCGAAGGGATCGACCACGGCGGCGCAGGCCGGAATGGGGACGTCCGGCGTCATCTCATCATGCGGGCGGAAGTCCTTGTTGACCGGTCCTGACATCAACATGATCTCGCAGTCGGGAAGAGCCGCGCGTGTTTTCCTAATCACCTCGCGGATGGCAGAGACGTTACTCCCGTGTGAGATGCCGCCGATCATCAGAAGTTCAGGCTTGAGGTCGACGACATAATTCTTCATTTGTTGGTCATCTTGATAGTAGGCGCAGCCGGTGCCGCCGCGGACTGAGCAGACAATCTGCAGGTCAGCCCCGGAGAACACGCGTTCAGCCAAGACGCCCCAGTTCGAGTTGTAGGTGTCGTTGACGATTGAGTCGCCCAGCATGACGACGCGGAGTTTTCCACCTTTTTTCAGCTTTCCTATCGATTTCGGAATCAACTTGCCGGCACTGGGGGGCGGCGTAAACGCGATCTGGGGCAGCGTGGCATACAGCGCGTCGGCCCATGCGCGGACCTCATTCGACGTGACGGTCTTGACGACCAGGTTTTTGACGGCCACCGGATCCTTTCCCTGGAAGCCGACCCGGAAGGTGACGGCGCCCTCGCGGCCTCGAAAGCACACGTCGTTCGGCTCCCATTTCTCCGAGGGATATACCGAGGCGTAGTCGTCGGCCACTATCTCCTTGCCGTCGGCGTCCTGGAAATAGACGACATAATAACCTCTGGACTTCGTCTTCGAATCGAACGTCATGCGGTAGAACTGGAACTGATCGGCGGCGCATTTGATCTTGGGGCTGAGCAGCTTGCCCCCCTTGTTCTCGTAGAATCCCTCTGATGGCAGATACACCATCTTGCCGTCCGCGGCGGCCTCGGCGGTCCACCCGGCGGCGGCGGGATCCTTGCTGAAGTCAAAGGAGTAGACGGCCTCACCGCCGGCGGGCGTCGTCTCGGCGAAGGATGCGCAGGCGGCG
>CAYTFM010000376.1:6437-7580 GCA_964436735.1 uncultured Victivallales bacterium
ATGCGGTATTTCGACCTGACTTTGCGCGTTATTGCCTCAAGCGCCTCTTGACACGCCAGATTATATTATATATAATATTACAGTGATCGCAACCTTGTTTGAAGATGAAATTCAACCGAATGTTCTGTGAGGGGGGAAATGCGCGCAACGGTTAAGAAAATCTCTCCCAACTACGCCTTGGCCAAGAAGCGGCTGCTGGAGTTGCTGGCGAGTGGTGATTACTCCGTCGGCGATCCTCTGCCCTCGGTCAACAAGCTCATCACCATCCTCAAGATCGGCCGGATGTCGGTTCAGCAGGCGGCGGCGCAACTTTCACGCGAGGGGGTTTTAGAGACGATTCCGCGCAACGGGTGTTATGTCAGATCGCTGGGGTTAAAGTCGGATGGAACCGATCAGTGGGGATCCACGGCCTCACGGCGCATGGAGCACGTGGGGAGCATCAGTGGCGGGGGGCATCGGAAAGCCATCAGTGTGGAACTTTCCTCGAGGTCGTCCAACTTCTTGAAGCTCTGGGAGCGGATCTCAGCCGAATATTCCGAGGCGCAAGGAGACGTCAGGCTTGAGTTGGCGCAAAACACCCCGACGCGGCTTCTCGACCGGGCGGTCCGCGCGCCGGTCGACCTCATGGAGGTTCCTTCATTTCAGATTCCGTGGCTTGTTGAGGCAGGCGCACTTTTCGACCTGAGGGAGATTGGTGGACTTGGGATCACTCCCTGCTGACGTTTCTGCTTAACGCGGGAGCCATCCGACCGGACGTCTTGGATGACCTCAAGGTTTTAAAAGAGGGACGGACATCGGACTTCATCCATCGGTTTGATCCTTATTACAGGAATCCGAGACTGTTCCAGCGGCACCAAAACGTATCCGAGATGCTTTCGGACAAGATGGCGCGGAGCTTCTTCGAAGGCAGGAATCTCATATTCATGAGCAACTCCGCCGGTGCGCAAGATCTGGCGCGGCGGTGCTCCTTCAAGCTGGGCGTGTTGCCGCCACAAGTCGAGACTGGTGGTGTCGCATGCCTTGAGAGTGGCGTTCTGTGTGTTTCGGCGTCCACCGCGTTTCCGCTGGAGTGCGTGGATTTCCTCCGCTTGCTCGCCGGCTCCCGCACCCAGGCCATGCTCGCCCGCGATGGGGTGCTTGTGT
>CAYTFM010000376.1:7600-7862 GCA_964436735.1 uncultured Victivallales bacterium
AATCTATCAAGCTGCTGCGAATCAATGGGTTGGACGACGAGTCCCACGCCGCTCTGATCGAGCATCTTGCGCATGGCGGCGTGCCGCGGAGCAAAGACAGGCATCTTGCCGAATTCGTGCGCTCCATCTGCGCGCATGAGGTGTTCGCATGGCAGCGCGGCGCATGCTCGACCGACCAGTTCATCGAACGCTGGCGGCAGAAGAGCCATTACTACTACCGCGGCAACGAGCCCCAAGAGCCCATGTCGCGCAACCACGCCAC
>CAYTFM010000377.1:0-7810 GCA_964436735.1 uncultured Victivallales bacterium
TCGGTCCGATCTACAACGGGATCTACCGCTGCGTGATCGACGCCAAGGGAGACTCATCGAGCAGTGTGTCAGCCTCCGCATAGGTGAGACGCCGCGCCTTGACGAAGCTTGGGACGATCTCCACATCCGTTATGCCCGCGTCGGCGTCGAGTCGTATGCCAAACGACAAGGCAGGCGAAACCTCGGCAATCCCAAGCCCGAATAGCCCAACCATCGACTTGGGCAGCATCCAGATGATTTTCTCGGGAAGATACAACGTAACGCCACGCTGGCGCGCCTCCACATCCAACGCCGACTCAGACGTGGCGCAGGCGGCGGGATCGGCGACATGGATCCACAGACGGTCGCCGTCGATGCTGACGGCGTCGTCCGGATCGGTGTTGCCCTCGTCGTCGATGGCGAACGTGGCAAGGTGGGTCAGATCGACGCGTCGCTCATCGGGCAAGGCAATCTGTTGGTCAGGGGGCAAGTCCAGCCGCGCCCCGAGACGGATCGGATGCGGATTGACAAACCGCGTCCAGCGTCCGATGCGCAGCAGCAGCGCATGGGCGTTCTCAGGGGTCTGCGAGATCGAGAGGTCGTGGAGCGCGCGGCTGGAATCGACACGTCCACGGGCCAGGCTTTCAATTTCCGTGAGCCGCTGCGCGTCCTCGGGCATGAATGAACCGCGGCGGAGCCGTTCGATGAAGCGAGCCCATTCCTCTTCGGCCTCGCGCTTGCGGCACCGCTCAGCCAGCGTCTTCTCGACCTGCTCGACGGAGCGCGCCTCAACACCCCCAGGGACTCCTTGAAAGTACAGTCCCTCATCAAGCAGACGCCACGCGGCGAAGGCCGAGGACGGCGTCCAGCAGCCAAACACCAATTCGGCGAGTTCGCGCAGCCCGCAGCCCCCCTGCCCTTTCAGCAACTCCCAGGCCTCGGCGGGTTCGCCGGCTGGAGCTGCCGCAAGCTCGGCCAGCGCGCGGACCGGCCCCGGATGCAGCAGCTCGATATCCTTTGCGCGGACGGAGACCGTCGCGCCGTCCTCACGCTCGATGACGATCTTCTCGCCGGTCGACACGACTTTCGCCGGAGCGCGTTTATACACCACCAGGGCACCGACGCATGTTGACACTTAAACCTCCCGTACATTCATATGGCTCGCTACGGGAATAAGTGATTGCGAAGACGTCCTTTCCGCCAATGCCCCGACAAAGATTCTCGATAAAAAACGCCGTCTCGCCTCACTCCAGCTCGATGAGGTACCAGACGGTCGGCTGGGCGCCTATCTCGACGACCGCCTTTCCGTCCTTGAAGGTGAGCGGAGCGGAATCGGCCAACGCGCTGAAGTCGGCCTTGAGCGGGGTCACCTTGCCCTTGGGCATGCAGGTTGAAAGGCGGATGGTCGCCTTGACCTTCTCCGTCATCACCCGCTGATCGGGATCCTTGACGTCGCCTCTGGTGACCAGCATCCCTTCGCCCCGCTTGAAGCCCGCGGCGTCGGTCACGATCTCCTCATATTGGCGCGCATCCTTGCCGTTTTCGGAGCGCGCGACGGCGGTGAGCAGGATTCTCTTCGCCTTCGCCAGTGGTTGATCCTCAAGCGAACTGGCGATGATCGTGGCGAAAGGACTCCGGCTCTCAAAGGCGACAGACGACAGGATGACAGGCGCGGCGGGGAATCCCGTGAACCCCTGAGTCCGCGGTGAGTCGACAATGAAAAGACCGCGTTGGGGATCACGAATGATCTCACCGGTGTCGCTGACCAGCGTGCCGCCCTTCAGCCCCTGCCCTTCCCGGAGAAGCCCCTTCTCCTTCATGGCGGCGTCGAGCGACGCCGCGACGCCTTTGGCTTTCGCGCCGAATTCATGGGGGTAGCCACGTTCACCGTCGGAGCCGATGACAAGCCCGGCGCGTCCGTCGGGCTTCCCTGAGACGACGCCCTCGACCCGCGAGACGAAGGCCAGATAATTGAACGGAAATCCGCCATTGCTCACCTCGGTGCAGTTATGCTGAAGGTCACGGGGCGCATACAGTACCTGGACGAGATTGCGGGCAGGCGCCACGTCGCGCCGGTGGAACAGCAAGGCGGCGGCCGGCATGGGGCCAAGCAGTGCGGGGTCGTTGAACTCGACGGTCGCGTTGAGAATGATCCGCGTGGCGTCGGCGGTGTCCCACGTGTGTCCGAAGCCACCCATGAAATTGTAGTGGAAGATGGCGTCCCAGTCCTGCAGCGCCGACACGGAGACGAGGGGAAGCATGTAGGAGGCGCGCCACTCGTGCGGCCACATCATGTCGCTTTCGGTGGAGGTCAGCGGATGCGTGTTGAGCTTGACGCCCGCCAGCGACGTCTCGATCAGCTTGCCTCCTACTGCGAGGGAGTCTGTCACAACCGCGGGAACGTTGCCCGTGTAGATCGTGTTGTCCTTGCCGTACTTGGCATGATCGTAATAGACGTTGTGCGAGATGGCGTCGGTGGCGGTCTGGGCGTCCAACTCGGCGGCGGTGCCCACGATGTTCGAGCCGATGACGACCTGCTTCGAGCCGAGCGAGCGGATGAAGTCGATCATCTCATTGTAGTAGTCGGACTGCAGCGACTTGCGGAAAAGCGTGGCGGACTTGAGGCGCGGCGGAGAGACGAGGCTCTTCCACGCCCCGCCACCAGAGCGGATCGCGTCGAGCGAGGCAAGCTGCACTGTCCCCTTCTCGGGATCCTCGTCCGGCAGCAACGCGCACTCGCCCTTGTCGTTCGTCCAGGCCTTGGCAAGTTCTTCACGCGGGTCATCGCCGAACAGGCCGGTTCCGAGCAACCCGCTGGAACGGCCCTCGTTCTCCAGCAACCATTCGTTGTACAGGCGTCGCAGCATTGCGGAGTAGTATTCGGACTCGCCCATCTTCGAAAGCTCCCAATCGAAGAAGGCGGTCTGCTCGTTGATGATCGTCATCATGGCGACGGCCGGCTCGTCGGCGAGGCGCGTGCCGGTGTGGATGTTGACATGGGTCAGGAGGGCTTTCATGTACTCCTTGGCGCGCTCCTTCAGGATGGGGTCGAAATATGCCCATGGCCGATGCGACTTGCACTTGTCGTTGTCGATCACGCCGCTGAAGTCGCGTAGCCCGACGGACTCCCCGGTCACGGAATCGAGCAGGATGTAGATGCCCTTGTCCTTCATGCATTTGATGTAGTAGTCGAATTTGTCAAGCTGCTCCTTGCCGATCAGCACCCGGCGATCTTTGATGGTGGTGTCGGCGAGGACGTACTCCATCAGGTGGAGGCGCACGAGATTGACCCCGTAGCTCGCCAACGTGGCGGCGACGCGCTCCGCCTGGTCCTTTGAGGGGAAGAGCGTGATGTGCGCATGGACGTTCTCGGCCCAGAAGCGGGCCGGCGTGCCATCCTCGAACACGAAATGACCATTCTCCGATTTGACGAAACCATGCTTGCCCGCCGGAGCGTCGAGAAGGGAGGAGAGGTCGACCAGCGGCTTCGCGGACGGACGCAACCCGAGGGCGAACGGAGCCCAGTCTGTGTAGTCGCGCTTCGCGCAGGAAAGCTCGGACAGAAACGGATCGGAGTCGCCGGCAATGGCGGTGGCGGCGAGGAGCATCCACATGGTCTTAGTACCGGCCTTGGGATCGATAGAGAAGGAGACGCTCTGAACTTTCTTCGAGGGAGAAGGATTGGGAATGGCCGCCGCGAAAAGACGGATCTTGTCCTTGAGCGGGTTTACGGATTCGAGCTGCGCGACCTTCGCCGCGGACGCCCTGCCGCCCCACCAGTCACCGAGCTGTTTTCCCGCGGCTATCGCGACAGGCGTGGAAGTGGTGCCATCATCATACGTGAAGGTGACCACGCCGACGGGATCGCCATCGCCAACCCATGCCGCCGCATGCAGCAAGCTAAGCATGTTGAATGTCATATCCGCCTTCACGGCGCCTGACGCGGCAAAACCTTTCGGCGCGCCAGGCTTCAGCACCAGCACGGATTTTCCATTATTCGCCGCAGGGTCGATGACCTCGAACGGGACGCCCGAGACGACCAACCTGCCCGGTTTGATGCCACGCAGATCGTTCTCACCCTGGTCGGTCCAGCCACCCTCGCCGTCATCCGCCGCGTCGTCGCGGAACCCGCGGTTGACAACACCCTTCATGTCGAGGGATCCGACGATCTTCGCCGCGCCCGGCTTCGCTCCCTCGTCGATGAACTTCAGGTCGTCGACACACAGAACCGCCTTCGCCACAGGATTCGAATGGCTGCTGGGCAGCACCGCCAGATACAGCAGATTGGCCTTGGGCGGAATCTTGTCGATGGCTATGTCGACGCGTGTCCACTCGGGGCCGACCGCCACTTCCGGCACCTTCATCCAGGAGATGAACTCCTCCTTGTCGCCGGAAACTGAAATAGCCGAGACACCGATCCCGGCCCCCGCGCCGACCGCCCCCTCAGCGCGGATCCAGCCCTCAAAACGGTAGCGGTGACTGGACTCCACGGGCGTTTTGACGATGCCGTACGGCGACTCGCTGTCAATTTCGTCCCTGACCACAAGGCAGGCGGCGCCGCCATGGGGTTTCTCGCCGCCGATGGTCACGATGCGCTTCCGCGCCTCTTCGGAAGTCTTCCCGCTGGTGCCCCAGGCGGTCCAACCGCCCGCGCCTGCCTCGAAGTCCCAGCTCTTCACCAGATCACCGGCTCCCGCCGTCACGACGACCGCGGTAGCACAGGTGGCGAGCAACGCCTTGATTCCGCCCATCCAGCACCTCCTATTTCATAATTGCTATTTAACCCGCAGATAGTACCAGTCGATATCGCCATTCCTGCCGGTGCGCAGCTCCGACTGCGACTTGAGGTCCACATGGAAATCAGCCCACAAGACATTGATGAACCCCTGATGGCGATTACCCACGGGCGGAATGGGGAAAAGTCCCGGCGTATTGGCCGACGGCACGTACATATAGGCGAGATCCCAATAAAAGCCAACTCCGCCCATCCAGTCGGTCGCCTCGCCACAGACGACCGTCTCGCTCGGCATGGTGGTGGTGGTCAGGCGCGCCCGTGGGCGGTTGTTGCCGTCGGCGTAGCCGAAACAGCTGTCCGCCGCCCTTCCGACATTCCAGCCGTAACCACCCTTCACGTTGACCCCTACGGATGGCTCGTCCTTCCACAACGGGCACCAGAAGACGCCCGAGCCAAGCCGCGCGTCGCTAATGGTCGCATTGAGTATGCCCAGATACGAAGAGATCTCGTACCGCCAGTTGGCGCAGTTGCCGGTCGGCGTGGAACTGACTGGCATCCAACTGTCATGCTCGTCGGCGTAGCCGCAGACGCCAAGACCGATCTGCTTGAGGTTGGAGGCGCAGATCGTCCGTCTGGCGGTCTCCCGCGCCGACTTGAGGGCGGGCAGCAGCATGGCGGCGAGAATGGCAATGATGGCGATGACCACCAGCAACTCGATCAGCGTGAACATGGGCCTCCGCGTAAACCGCAGGCCATGCGGTGCGTTCTCATCAGTTCCGGCGCAAGAGTTGATGGCGGCGTACGGCATAGGCAGGCTCCTTCATTGTCTTATATAAGACTATACGAAGAATAAACTTTTTTCAAGGGGTGAACCGGAGAAAAAACGACACTACCCGCAGGTAAGGCGGGTGGAGGCCGAGGGAATCGCGCGGCATACGCCTGAACCAGCGAGGGGCATCATGCGGTGATGATGTCCTTGTAGGACTTGCCGGGAGGGATCATGGGCAGGACGTGGTCCTGGTACTCCACGTGCACGTCGAGGAGGAACGGCCCGGGGGTCCGCAGCATCTCCTGGATGGCGGGACGCAATTCGCTTTTTTTGTAGACCTCGCGACCAGGAATGAGATACCCCTTGGCGATCGTGACAAAGTCGGGATAGGGGCGCTGGGCGCGCTCATTGATGAGGACGGTGTTGCCGCGCTTGCTGCCGTAGAAACGATCCTCCCATTGGGCGACCATGCCGAGGTGCTGATTGTTCAGGATCATGATCTTAAGACCAACCTCATACGTGTGCACAGTCCCCAACTCCTGAATGTTCATCTGAAAACTGCCATCTCCCTCGATGGCGATGACGAGTTTGTCAGGGCAGGCGATCTTCGCGCCGATGGCGGATGGGAACCCGAACCCCATGGAGCCAAGACCGCCCGAGGTGAGAAGCTGCCGCGGCTGGGAATACGTGTAGAATTGCGCCGACCACATCTGGTGCTGCCCCACTCCCGGCACGATGACCGCGTCGCCCTTGGTCTCCTCGCAGACGATGCTGACCGCCTCCTGAGCGAGAACTTTGTCGCATTTCCTGAACGACAGCGGATTCGCCTTTTTCCACTCGGCGATCTGCGCATGCCAGCCTGCGTAGTCCTTGCGGATGGGCTTGGCGTTGAGCTTGTCGAGCACGTACTTGAGGTCGCTGACCACGCCGATGTGCGCGGGCTTGTTCTTGTTGATCTCGGAGGGATCGACATCGACATGGACGATCGTTGATTTGGCGGCGAAGGTGGCGACGGGGCCCGTGACGCGGTCATCGAAGCGTGTGCCAAACGCGAGCAGCAGGTCGCTCTCGTTGGCGGCGTTGTTGGCGTAGACGGTTCCGTGCATGCCGAGCCATTTGAGAGAAAGCGGATCCGTCTCGGGAAAGGAGCCAATCCCCATCAGCGTTGTCGCGACCGGCATATTGAAGGACGCGGCAAACTTCCGAAGCGCATCCGAAGCTCCGGAGGTGATGACGCCACCACCGGCATAGATGCAGGGACGCTCGCAGGTGGCGATCGCCGCGCGGATCGCCTCGATCTCCTCGTCCCTCGCTCTTGGAGTGGGATTGTATCCTCGGATGACGGGAGTCCCCGTCGGAAATTTCGGCACGACCATCTGCTGCTGAACGTTCTTGGGAATGTCCACGACGACAGGCCCGGGACGGCCACTGTTGGCAATATAAAAGGCTTCGGCCATGACGACGGGGATCTCCTCCGCCTTGAGCACCAGATAGCTGTGCTTGACGATCGGACGCGTCATGCCAATGATGTCAGTCTCCTGGAAGGCCGTCTTGCCTATCAACGAAGAGGGGACCTGCCCCGTGATGATGACGACCGGAACGGAATCCATGTAGGCGTCGGCGACGCCGGTCAGCAGATTGGTGGCGCCGGGGCCGCTGGTCGCCATACAGACGCCGGTGCGCCCGGTTGCCCTCGCATAGCCGCCCGCGGCGAACGCGCCCCCCTGCTCATGCCTGGGGAGGATCACGTTAAGGCTGCTTTCGCGCAAGGCCTGATGTAGTTCGATTGAGGCTCCTCCCGGATATGCGAAGATCGTGTCGACTCCCTGCCTCTCGAGGCATCTGATCGCCAGCATCGCGCCTTTTATCGGGGTCTCGCCTGCCGCAGCCTTCGCCGCGCCGCCTTTCGAGCTTGTCAGTTTCCGTCCCACGGTGAGCCACCTTGTCGTTAGCGACGTTAAGATACACAACTGCGGGACGTAGATCCCGCACAGATCAGTTTGTTAAACTGTTTGAGGCTCATAAAATATAATTTTTGTTTGATTTTGCAAGATTTTGCAATTGAAAAAGACGGAATTTGAGGATAGACTTATCGGCAGTTAATAGTAACCATTACCACCCAAGGAAACTTTGCGTCCATGGAAGCCACGAAGACAGAGCGCTTCACGCGCCAACGGAAAGTCCTCCTTGACGAACTCAGAGAACTCGACACACATCCGACGGCTGACGAACTCTATGAACTGGTCCGCAGAAAAATACCAAACATCAGCCTCGGCACGGTCTACCGCAACCTTGAGAACTTCTCGCGCCAGGGTATCATCCTGAAG
>CAYTFM010000378.1:0-7761 GCA_964436735.1 uncultured Victivallales bacterium
TGTCCGAGGTGTCGTAGTCGGTGGAGACCGTCTCGGGGTTGCAGTTGACCATGATCGTCTCGAGCCCCGCCTCACGGGCGGCGAAGGCGGCGTGGACGCAGCAGTAGTCGAACTCGATGCCTTGGCCGATGCGGTTGGGGCCGCCGCCCAGGATCATGATCTTCCTGCGGTCGCTGACGGTCACCTTGTCGGGAGCGTTGTAGGTGGAGAAGTAGTAGGCGGCGTTCTCGACGCCTGAGACGGGGACGGGCTCCCAGGCCTCGACGACGCCGATGGCGGTGCGGCGGCGGCGGATCTCCTCCTCGAGGAGGGCCAGCAGCTTGGCGAGGTATTTGTCGGCGAAGCCGTCTTTTTTCGCCTGGACGAGGAGGGCGTCGGGCAGCTCTCCGCCTTTGCAGGCGAGAATCCGCTCCTCAAGCTCCACGAGCTCCCGCATCTGCTGGATGAAGTACGGCTTGATGAAGGTCTTCTTGTGGAGGACGTCGGTGGAGGCCCCCTTCCGCAAGGCCTCGTACATGATGAACTGCCGCTCGCTGCTGGGCTCGGCGAGCAGGCTCATGAGATCGTCGAGGGACTTCTTGTTGAAATCCTTTGCGAAGCCGAGGCCATGCCGCCCGTTCTCCAGCGAGCGTATCGCCTTCTGGAAGGCCTCCTTGTAGTTCTTGCCGATGGACATGACCTCGCCGACCGCCCGCATCTGCGTGCCGAGCTTGTCGACGGAGCCCTTGAACTTCTCGAACGCCCAGCGCGAGAACTTGACGACGACATAGTCGCCCGACGGCGTGTATTTGTCGAGCGACCCGTCCCGCCAGTACGGGATCTCGTCGAGCGTCAGTCCCGCCGCGAGCTTGGCGGAGACCAGTGCGATGGGGAAGCCGGTCGCCTTGGAGGCCAAGGCCGAGCTCCGCGAGGTGCGCGGGTTGATTTCGATGATCACGATCCGTCCCGTTTTGGGATCATGGGCGAACTGGACGTTGGTGCCGCCGATCACCTCGATGGCCTCCACGACACGGTAGGCGTACTCCTGAAGCCGCTTCTGGAGTTCCGTCGTGATCGTCAGCATTGGCGCGGTGCAGTAGGAGTCGCCGGTGTGCACCCCCATGGCGTCGACGTTCTCGATAAAGCAGACGGTGATCATCTTGCCCTTGGCATCGCGGACCACTTCCAGTTCCAGTTCCTCCCAGCCGAGGACGGATTCCTCGACGAGGACCTGGTGTATGAGGCTGGCGGCCAGCCCTCTGCTGACGACGGTGCGGAGCTCCTCGACATTATAGACGAGGCCGCTGCCGGTTCCGCCCATGGTATAGGCCGGGCGCAGGACGACGGGATAGCCCAGCTCGGCGGCGATCTTCTCGGCCTCCTCGACGGAGTAGGAGGGGGAGCTGCGCGGCACCTCGATGCCAAGTTTGCTCATGGTCTCCTTGAAGGCGATGCGATCCTCGCCGCGTTCAATGGCGTCCACATTGACGCCGATGACGCTGACGCCGAATTTCTTGAGGACGCCCGCCTTGTGGAGCTCCGACACGAGGTTCAGTCCCGTCTGCCCGCCGAGGTTCGGGAGCAGGGCGTCGGGGCGCTCCCGCTCGATGATTCGTGTCAGCGTGCTGAGGTTGAGGGGTTCCACGTAGGTGCGGTCCGCCATGCCGGGATCCGTCATGATGGTGGCGGGGTTCGAGTTGACCAGGACGATCTCATAGCCGAGTCCCCGCAGAGCCTTGCACGCCTGCGTGCCGGAGTAGTCGAACTCGCACGCCTGACCTATCACGATGGGGCCGGAGCCGATGATGAGCACTTTGTGGATGTCGGAGCGCGTGGGCATGGGCAGTCCTTTCGGCAAAAGTTGAGCGCACAGGACGATATTGCGACTATTCTGGCAGGACGATGAACATGTCGGCGAGCAGTTTCCGCGCCTCGTCCCCCTTGCCGAGGGCGTCGGCGACCGCGGCGGCGAACTCGAACGAGGCGCCGGGACCGCATCCCGTGACCAGCATGCCGTCGCGCTCCACGCGGGCGCCGCTGTGGACGCAGCCCGTGAGAATCTCTTTGACCGACGGGTGGGACGTGAGTTTTTTGCCGGCGATGACGCCGGCGGCGTGGAGGGCGATGGGGGCGGCGCAGATGGCCGCGAGCAGGCCCTTGGCGTGGAAGACCTTTTGGGCGAGTTGCAGCACCTGGGGGCTGTCCTGCAGATGGAGGGATCCGGGCATGCCGCCCGGCAGGATGAGGGCCGCGGGAAGGTAGTCGAGATTGGCGAGTTCGAGGTCGGCGACGACACTGATCCCGTGTGAGCCCTTCACCACTTTTCCGTCAAGCCCAGCCAGCGAGAGTTCGAACCCAAGCCTGCGTAGAAAGTCGGCGGGCGCAAGCGCCTCCGTCTCCTCAAATCCCTCGGCGAGAATCATCACGAGTTTCGAGCTCATGTGTCACCCCTATTTCTTCTCTCTCGTCTCGACGAGTTTCTTGAGCGGTTCAGCGAGGAAGCCGGCTCCCTTGGCCGCCTCGCGCGCCTTGTCGTAGAAGTCGGCATCGATGTTGACGACGGTGTTGAAGACGGCGAGCGCCGTTTTGTCCTTGATCTCGGAGCGCTTGAGTTTCTCGATCGGGTGGAGGTCGGTAATGCCGAACTTCTTCCCGGCTTTCTCTCCCTTGAGGAAAATGAAGAAGGTGCCATCGTCCTTCACTTTGCCGAGTTTGACGTTGAGGATGTTGCCTTTGGTGAACTGGAGAAATATCTCCTGCTCCTCCTCCTTCTTGAGGGAGGTGATGATGTTCCACTGGGCTTTGGTGAGCTCTTTCAGAAGCTTGTCCATCGCCGGGATGAATTCGGCGGGCGTGGTGTCCTCGTACTTGATGGCGTCAAGCCAGGTGGCCTTCTCCTTCTCCTTGATGGCGGCGGCGGCCGCCGCGAAGTTGTAGCTTTCAATGAACTTGAGGCTGTCATCGTAGAGGCGCTTGAAGTCGTCGGTCTGCTTCTGTATGGCGAGCTCACGCTCCTTGCGCTCGGCGTCGGCCTGTTGCTTCTTCTGGGCTTCCTGTTTCTGTTCGACCTCGGCCTTCTTCTTATCCTCCTCCTTCTTCTTGACTTGCTCGGTGGACTCACGTTTCTTGACCTCGTCGAGAATCAAGGCGTGCTGCTCCTCGGTCTGCTTGGTGAAGGCCTCGAAGTCCTGCTTCCTGGTCGGATCGGTGGGCTTGAACGCCTTCATCATGTCCAGCGCTTTGACGAAGTCGGTGTTGGCCTCCTTGACATCCTGTTTCCATGTCTGCTCCTCGATCGGCGCGGTCTTGATGGTGTTGACCAGCTTTTCAAAATCGTGCTTGTCGATGAGCCTGCGGACCTCGGCCACGATCTTCTGGTATTCGGCGTTCTCTCTGTTGTACTTATCCTTCGCCGCCTTGACTTCGTTGAGCTTGCTTTGGATGGTTGGCTTGAGGTCGGCGGGGGCGACGTCTGTGGCGACCTCGAGCTTCCGCAAAACCTCGTCGAATTTGGTGGGGTTGATCTCGTAGAACATGGTGGCTGATGCGAAGAGCTGCTGGGCCTCTTTGGTTTGCTTCACCGAGTTGAAAAGGAAAACGACGAAGATGATGCCCACGAGGATGACGCCACCCATTATGAAATAGAAGACGGGTGACGATTTGGGCTTCAGTAGAATGTCCGCCCCCGAGGGGGCGATGGCCTGCCCGGCGGCGTCAGCCGTCCGGCGCGGTTTGCGTTGGGAGGCGAGGGCGATTTCGTCCTTTTTCTTCGTGTCGGTGTTTTTGCCCGAGTCGCTTTTGCCCTCGAGGACCTCCTTGATCGCTTTGGTGCATTCATCCCAGGAGGCGAAGCGGTCCTCGGCCTTCTTGGCCATCATCTTCTCGATGAGGGCGACACATGGCTTGCTGATCTTGACGTTGGGGTTGCGCGTCTCGGGAGGCGGAAACGCCTTGAGGCTGTGCATCTCAAGTATTTTCGGAATTTCCTTGTGGTCGTACGGCGGCACGCCGACGATCATGTGGTAGAGGCTCGTGCCAAGGGAATATTGGTCGCTGTGCCAGTCGAGCGGTTCGCCGCGGGTCTGCTCGGGGCTCATGTAGTAGGGGGAGCCGAGGACCCTGTCCTTCCGCTCCTTTCCCACGTCGCCGATGAACTGGGCGATGCCGAGGTCCAGCAGGAAGGCCTCACCGTTCTTGTCCAGCATGAAGTTGGAGGGCTTGATGTCTTTATGGAATATCTTCAGCTTGCTCCAGACGTAGTTCAGCGCGTCGGCGATCTTGAGGGCGATCTCCAGGGCCTCCTTTTCGCTGAAGGACTGGCCACGGTCGAGCTTGGCCTCGACATTGTCCCCGTCGATGAAGTTCATGGCGAGGAAGTACTTGCCTTTGTCCTCGCCGGCGTCGAGGGCGGTCACGATGTTGCGGTGCCGGAGTTGCGCGGTGGTGCGGATCTCCGAGAGGAATTGCGAGATGAGCTTCTTGTCCTCCGTGAAGTACCGGTGAAGGATCTTCATGGCGACGTCGCGGCGCATGGAGGTTTGTTTGGCGCGGTAGACGTTGCCCATGCCGCCTTGGCCGATGAGTTTGCCGACCTCGAAACCACCGATAATCGTACCTGGCTTGATGAGGATATCGGAGTCCGACGCCGTAGTCCCGCATTTGGCGCAGGTTGCGGCGACTCCCGCCGTCTGGGGGTCAGCCTCGAACTCGGCTCCGCATGAGCTGCATTTATATAATTCCATTATCACTCCGAGAGCATGTCAAGCTATTTCAGTTGTTTGGATTGATGACGAATAACATCTTGCGATCGAGGAGGTAGACAGTGCTATGGACTATGCGGGACATAGGGGTGAAACACTCCATGAATCCGCTGGGCATGAGCCTGCAGGTGAAAAAAACAGGCAAACTGGATGTCGCCCGTTTGAAAAACCCTCCCTCCATCGAGATTATAACTATACGATTTCCGCCCCAGGTTTGCAACGGTTCCATGGGGCTCATTTGAGGATAAAATAGCCGTTTGCGCGTTTAAGTCAATAGGTTCGATTTGGCTGTTTTGCGCGTATTGCGTTTTCCGGAGGGGTGCTTTCCACCTCGGGCGGCGAAGGTCGAGACGTATGTAAGGAGATGGTGTGATGAGCAAAGGGGAAACAAGGACGTTCAACGTTTCCGAACTTTTCATCAGTGTGCAGGGCGAGTCGACGCACGTCGGGCGGCTTTGTTGTTTCGTTCGTCTCGCCGGCTGTAATCTGAGCTGCGCCTATTGCGACACGGCATACGCCCGAAAGTTGGAAGACGGACGTCAGATGTCTATAGAGGAGATCGTCGACTACGTGGAGCGAGCCGCGGTCCCCCTGGTCGAGGTGACGGGGGGGGAACCACTCGTCCACGAGGGTACGCCCTCCCTGTGTCAGGGGCTGCTGGACAAGGGTTTCTCGGTCATGGTCGAGACGAATGGCTCGCTGCCGGTGTCGGTTTTGCCCGAAGGGGTCGCGAGGATTGTCGACTGCAAATGCCCCTCAAGCGGCGAGGCCGACCGCATGCTGGTGGAGAATTACCAGAGGCTTGGCCCGCATGACGAGGTGAAGTTCGTCGTCTGCGACCGCCGCGACTACGACTTTGCCCTTGAATTCATGAGGAGGCACCGTCTCGCCGAGCGGGTGGGGTCGGTGCTACTCAGTCCCGTCTCTGACCGCCTCGAACCTCGGATTCTTGCTGAATGGATGCTCAAAGACCGTCCTCCCGCCCGCCTACAGCTCCAGCTCCATAAAGTCATTTGGGGGCCCCATGCCCGGGGCGTGTGAAAACTTTCAACGTTCAACTCGCGACTTTCAACCGTCAACTCCCATTGAAAGTTGTCTGTCCGGAACTATCTTGATGCGTATAAAAATCAATACTTTCAACTTGTTGAATGGTGCGTGCTGGGCATTGAACGTTGCTTAACTGAAGAGGTATTTTGTCATGTCGATTCTCAAGGGAATCAAAGTGCTTGTCATCGAGGATATTGAGGATCTTCTGGAATTCCACAGGAGGTGGCTGGCCCAGCGAGGAGCCATTTTCCTTGGGAGTCTTGACGGCAAAGGCGGCATTGAGAAATTCAGGGAGAATCCCGACACCGCCGTCGTGGTCCTCGATATGGTGCTCCCCGACATTCCCGGGCAAACCGTGTTCGAGGAGTTGAGAGGCATGAATCCCAATGTGCCTGTCATTGTCTGCAGCGGGTATTCCAATCTGGTCGAAGAGATGCTCGACAAGCCCAACGTGAAGGTCATCCTGAAGCCATTTCAACTACCTGACCTCGAGGCGGCCATCGTCTCCATGTGTGGCCCCGCCACATGAAGGCGAGCACTCCGTAGTATAATTCCGCAGCAACCATACGAAATAACGCAGAACATAAGACAATATCATATAACGCCTCAGGCATAGAACCCGAGGCGGAAAGAAACTAAGGAGTCCCATGCCGAAGAAAGTTTGGAAGAATTCCGCCTACCGCCAGGCCGGCGTCGACATTGACATGGCCCAGTCGCTGCTCTATAAGCTGAAAGGTAAACTCGCGAAGGCGAGGCGCCCTGAGATGCTCGCCCCGATTGGCGGGTTCGGAGGCCTTTTCCAGCTTGACCTCTCGAAATACGACAAACCGGTTCTTGTCTCAAGTATTGACGGCGTCGGCACGAAGTTGTTGGTGGCCATGATGATGGAGAAATTCGACACGGTCGGATTCGACATCGTGAACCATTGCATCAACGATATTGCGGTCCAAGGGGCGGAACCCTTGTACTTCCTCGACTATTTCGGCATCGGCAAGCTGCGGAGCCCGCTGTACGAGGAGGTCATCGCGGGGGTCGCGGGGGCATGCGCCGAGAACAACTGCGCCCTGCTCGGAGGCGAGACGGCGGAGATGCCGGGCATGTACGGCGACGACTTCGACCTTGTGGGGGTCGTCACCGGCGTGGTGGAGAAGGACAAGTTGATCACCGGCGAGGGGATCAAGCCCGGCTTCGCCGCCATAGGCATCGCCTCCAACGGACTGCACACCAACGGCTACAGTCTGGCGAGGCACATCCTGTTCGAGATCAAACGCTACTCGGTCGACACGGAGTTGCGCGAGCTCGATGGCACCATCGGCGAGGCGCTGCTGCGTCCGCACACCTGCTACTGGAAGGCGATCCAGGCCGCCTTGAAGGCTGACATCAACATCAAAGGCATCGCGCATATCACCGGGGGAGGGCTGTACGACAACGTCCCCCGCATCCTCCCGCGGAACGTCGACGTCGTCTTCGCGAAGGACTCCATGCCGGTACCCCCGATTTTCCGTCTTATCCAAGAGGAAGGCAACGTGACCGAGCCCGAGATGTACCGCGTCTTCAACATGGGCATCGGAATGGTCTGGTTCATCCCCTCCAGCGAGGCGGCCGTTTGCGGAACGGTGGTCAAAGGGCACAGGAACGTGGTTGTCGAGTAAGTGGGCGTCTGCGCGGGAATTCCTCATTGACGCATGGTGGTTTCCCCCATGCGGGGACTAAGTGCTCCGCCGCGTTGAAATCGGCACTATGGAGTTTTACTTTATCTCGATAGTGTATAATTCCTTTGCCCGTTTAGTGGAATAACAAGCGCAGGGGTGGATCATGGCGGACGCCGAACTCGCTCTCCCGTCGAAAAAACAGGGGTTCCTGATATGGCGGCACGGCCGCTTCCGCCGCGGCGAGTCCTATGTGCTGTTCCGCCGTATGTTCAGCCTGGAGCCCGCCGTCGACGCCACCAACCGGGGTCCACACCGCCAGACCG
>CAYTFM010000379.1:0-698 GCA_964436735.1 uncultured Victivallales bacterium
ACACTCTTTCCCTAGACGTGTGCTCTTCCGATCTTTTGCTTCCAGCCCCACCGGGGCTGTGTCTCATAGCCCAGGGTTGCGCGAATGCGCTACCCTGGGTTCGAGAGGATGGGAGTTTCAACCCTGACGGGGTTGTGTAGGGGTCTTGTGCCCGGATCGTATGGACGCAACCCCGGTGGGGTTGGAATAATGGATTGACCTCACCCAGGGTAGGCGCGAGGCGCCAACCCTTGGCTTTTTTGCACAGCCCCCTTGGGGCAGTAAAAAAAGAAAACGCATGATAGCAAGTTTCGGTCGCTTGCTTGCATGCGAGGAAATTTCAATCGCCAACGGGAGGTGGCTTCCACGTTTTAGGGGTAATGAGCCGGTTCTTTGCGTGCTTGCCGTTCTCACGTCACCCAGCAGCGTCTCTGCAGTTTCCATTTTCCGGATGCGGCATCATGCCTGTACATGCGCCCGGAGGCCGAAAGGCGGCCATGCCACTCCTCAAACACCATGAGGCTGCGCTCCTCGTTGACGCAAAAACTGTAGACGGGGGTTGTTGAAGACACCGCGCTGCGGCTGTCGACTTCGCCCCACGAAGAGATGTGCTCAAACGCCTCTCCTGAATACCGCCATGTGTGCATCCTGTCTTTCAGGCATCTGCCGAAAACCCAGTCGGCGTAGCGGAATTGCTCAATGTAAATGGCGGTGTAGGG
>CAYTFM010000379.1:708-7740 GCA_964436735.1 uncultured Victivallales bacterium
GCTGACGTTGGATAATGGTGTGGAACAGTCGCCGCAGAGGATTCCGGGAGATGTTTCTGCGATACCAGTCTCGTTTGACTTTCTCGAATACGAATTCTTGTGCTGAAGATTCTGCCATGCGCCACATCCATTATGACGATCAGTTTTTCAGCCTGTTCAATCGGCGAGCACCGCAGAAAGCTAACGGCTATATGCAGGAAATGCAATGTGGTAACCCCTCACCTAACAGTCGGGGCTCGGTTCACGGCGCCTGAACAGAGCCACGAGTGTGAACGAGTGGTTGGCAATGCGTTGAAGTCCCGGCCGCGACGGGCGTTAAGTTCTACCCGCCTGTCAGACCGTATGGTGTGCCGCGGGTGCGGGCTTCAGGACTTTGAACCCGTAGGGCGCGAGGCTGACTTTCCCGCCGCGTAGTTTCTTGTTGGCGAGAAGGTCCACGGCGCCCTCCATCTCGAAGTCGCAGCCCTTGCCGTCCAGGTTCACCACGATCCAGAAGATGCCGTCGCTGTTCCGCCGCGGGGCGGCAAGGGTGCCGGTGGGGGCGTTGATCTTCCGCGTGACTCCGGCGGCGGCGGCGTAGTGCTCGAGCATGGCGCGGAGCAGCAGATGTCCCGCGTCGCCGGACGGGAGCGAGCCGAGCATGACGATCTTGCCTTTCCCGTGCTCCTTCTCGGTGAGGAACGCCAGAGTGTCGAGGCGGGGGTCGCTTGTCATGCCGCGGGCGGTGGCTCCGGTGGTTTTGAAGAACGAGCTCCACAGCGAGAGCGGAGCGGTTTGTCCGAACGCCGTTCCGGTGATGCCGAGGTTTGTCGGCGAAAAGGTGTAGACGGTTCTGACGCCGGCGGCTTTCTCCAGCAGCGGTTCGAGCGCGGACTCGGCGTGGTGGGTGTGATGCTCGTTTCTGCCGCCGGTGAGCGGGCCGACGATCCAGATGCCGCCCTTTTTGACGAACGCGAGCGTTTTTTCCAAAAAGTCCTCGGGAAGATGCGGCAGGTAGGGGGTGATGAGCAGGCGGCATCCCTCGAGGCTTGCCTTTGGAGAGACGAGATCCCGGTGATGTCCGGTTTCAAGAACGACGTGATAGATGCCGCGGATCTGGTCGATGTAGTCGAGGGCGCCGTGCGGTTCCGTCAGGAAGAAGGCTCTTCCCACATCGGAATAGGTGATGGCGATTTCGGCGGTGACGCTTTCGGAGCCGAGGATGAGCGGTTCGACCGCCGCGAGCGCTTCGCCGGCCTCTTTGACATCGTCGAAGCCGATGGCGGGTTCGCCCCAGGCGGAGATCACGGCGCCGTGCGGCATCTCGACGCCGGCGCGCTGCTGCCGCCACAGCCAGTAGCAGAAGCCGCCGGCCCCGAGGGCGGCGGCGGCGACCGCCTCGGCCCTGAGGTACGATTTGGGGTGGACCTTCGGATAGCCGAAGATGCAGCCGCCGTGGTTCGGACTCGTCTCCATCACCCAGAAACTCGTCCTTTTTTTCCAATTCCGCCAGATGTCGTAATCCATCAGTAAATTACGATAGTCCTCCGTGTCGTAGTACAGGTCGGCCGCGGCGAAGTCGAGTCGCTCGAAAAGGTGTTGATGATCAAGGTAATGGCGGATGTTGCTGTTGTGTGTGATGGGGGCGTCGGAGTGGCGTCGGATGATCTGAGCCTGCTCGTCGACGAACTCCGTCGTTTTCTCGCGGGTGAAGATCCGGTACATGGTCGAGAGTGACGGATTGTGGGCGAACGGCGTTTTCAGGGGGACGGGAATCTGGGAGAAGTCGGAGTAGGTCTGGCTCCACGAGGCGGTTCCCCAGAGCGTGTTGAGCCGGTCGACCGAGCCATACCGCTTTTCCAGCCAGACGCGCCACTGCTTTGCGCACTCGTCGCAGCAGCATTCGGAGACGTGGGATTTGAGCTCGTTGTCGATTTGCCATCCCGCCAGACCGGGGAGGGGAGAGAGTTCCGCGGCGATCGCGTCGACGATCTTCGCCACCCGGTCCCTGAAACGCGGGTGATTCACGCAGAAGTGCTGCCGCGAGCCGTGCCCCATCCTGACGCCATCGGTGCTGACGAACAATCGCTCGGGATGATGGTGCGAGAGCCAGACGGGTGGTGTCGCCGTGGGGGTGCAGAAGACCGTTTCGATGCCGTTTTCGCTGAGCTTCTCGATGACTCCGGCGAAGAGGTCGAGCGTGAACACGTTTGGCTCCGGCTCCATGGTCGACCAGGCGAACTCGCCCATCCTGACGACGTTGATCCGCGCCTCGCGCATCAGGCGGATGTCCTTATCGATCTCCTCCGGTCCCCACAGTTCGGGGTAGTAGGCGGCTCCGTGATACAGTTTCGAGTGCATGCGCCCTCCTTTGTCCGTGACCGTTTACGCATAAATAAAGTGCATATCATGAAAATAACAAGCCGTTACTGCGTAAAATCAGTAGGGTGTTGGAAATAACGGCCATTGTAACCGCTCACGGTTGAAATGGCGACGGCGATGCGCTATATAAGGAATTAGAGAAGGAATGAGAAATGCGAAAACACTCCGTGGAATCCTGACATGGGGCGGCGTGATTGCCAATGGAAGTCGGCAGGCAGACATGCGCGTCGGACGGATTGTTTTCTATAGGGGAAAGAAAAATGCGCATTGAAATAACTTCGATACGGCGGAGACGGATCTCTAGTTCAATCAAGGTGAAGGTCTTCACCTTGATTGAATTATTGGTGGTGATCGCGATCATCGCCATCCTCGCGTCGCTGCTCCTGCCGGCCTTGAACTCTGCCCGCGAGACCGCCCGGGCTTCGATGTGTCTTGGCAATCTGAAGCAGATCGGTCTTGCGATGCTGACCTACGTGAGCGACTACGATGAGAGCATGCCTTATTATCGCGTCGGTGCCGACCAGTTCCAGCGCGGTTCGCGGGGGATTGGGCTCGAGGTGCTGCTCGACGGCTACACCGGGCAGACGTTCAAGGGGGCCGACACCGCGCCGAGGACATATCGGGGCACCGGCGGCATATTCATCTGCCCCTCATCCCGCATGGAACTCGTCTACCACAGCGGGACGAAAGGCTACACCTACAAGGCGGTCGACGGCGACGGCGGCGGCTACAACTCCTATGCCGGCATGTACAACCATTACGGTGATGACGCGTTCACGGGAGTTGGAGCTGCTGAGCCCTTTTCCTTCAAAATCCGGAAATTCTCCATCCCGTCCAGAACGCCGTACCATTTCTGTTCGACGCACCGAAACGACCACAAGTCGATCGGGGTGAGCGATTACCGCTACGCCAATCCCTATCAGGCTGAGTCATGGCACAGCAGAAGCCGTCCTGTTTTTTTCTTTGACGGCCATGCGCTTCCCGTCGTCGCGCTGAAATACAGGACCGCCGTCTCCGGCTTTCCGGGTGACCTCTCCAGCGGACCGTACTCCGGGTGGCAGATGAAGAATGCGACGGGCAGCCCCCCGCACGCCGCATGGGATTTCTGGCTCGATGACTTTTAGTGGCTGCCGGGTACAGGGGGCCAGGGTTCGGGGTTCGGGCTAATGAGGGGAAATTCATTCAAGGAGGGATTCATGCATATGACGAAGAAAATCTCAATTGACGACATCGCCGCCGTTGCCGGGGTTTCGCGGGGAACCGTCTCGCGGGCGTTCAACGAGGGAAGCGAGATCAACAAAAAGACCCGCGACCGCATCCTCAAGATCGCCTCGGCCCGCAACTATTTCCCGAACCCCAGCGCGAGAAGTCTCGCCAAGGGGAAAACCGAGTGCGTCGGCATCGTCGTGCCCGACCTGAAGAATCCGTTCATGCCGGAGATGGTGACCGCCATCGAGAAGTCGGCCAAGAGCCATGGACTATCCGCGCTGCTCGCCATCAGCGACGGCAACGCCCAGACGCAGGAGCGGATACTCACGAGGATGGCATCGGGGCAGGTCGACGGCATTCTGACGACACCCTGCGAGACCCCGGAGAGCGTGCGGTTGCTCAACGCGGTGAATGCGAAGGTGCCGGTCGTGTGCCTCAAAAATTTCGACGGGTTGCGCTGCAGTTCCGTCAGCTTCAACGATGCCCACGGTATCCATCTGATCATAGAACATCTCTATCAGCTCGGTCATAGGCGGATCGCCTATCTGGCCCCGGCAGAACTGACGTGGACGGTCGCCGCGAGGCTGGAAGCATATCACGCGGCGCGTGGCGCGTTCGACCTCGCCTATCGGAGGCACATCGAGATACCAGCGGACTATGACGCCACGACATGGACGAAGATCCTCGGAGACGTCTTTGAGGACACGACGGAGAAGGTTCCGACGGCCCTCGTCGCATTCGACGACATCATTGCGCTGTATGCGATCAACATCATCGAGGCGTGCGGCAAAAAGGTCCCGTCGGACATCTCCGTGGCGGGGTTCGACAACATCGCCTTCGCGTCAATCGCCGGTGTGCCGCTCACGACGGCATGGGTGGACCGGGAGCGGCTGGGCGAGGCGGCGCTTGACATTCTCGTGCGGTTGTTCAAATCGCAGATCAGGGGCGAGGAGCTCCACCATATCACGCTGCTCCCTGAGTTGGTGGCGCGGCGCTCGACGGCGCCCGTCAGAAAGAACTCAGCCTGAACTCGGCGCAAGCGGAAAGGCGGGGGGGCAAGGACATTTCCCACGAACAGGAAGTCTGAATGTGCGTTACCGTCGTCGTTTCTTGTGTGTGCCATCGCACAAGCGAGTGTCCGCTCCGCAGCCGCACGAGTTCCTTATGACAAGCTCCGGCGGGATCCGCGTCGGTGGAAGCTCCATCTGTCCGCCGCCTCGGGCGATCATGTCAAGCAGAGCCGCGACAGACTGCTCCGCCAGCTTCTCCAACGGCTGCCGCACCGAAGTGAGAGACGGGACGGTGAGCTCTGAGAAGGAGGCGCAGTCGAAACCGATGACGGCCACGTCGCGGGGAACGCGCAGGCCCATGTCGTCGACGAATTGGATGATCCGCATGGCGAGTTCGTCGTTGGTGGCGAAGAATGCCGTCACGCCACTTTTGACCAGATCGGCCACGCTCCGACCTTCATGCGCGGCGCAGCGATCGTACTCGATGACCAGGGAGTCGTCATAAGGAAGTTTGTTATCGGCGAGGGCCGTTTTGAATCCCTCGAGCTTCTCCGTGTTGGTGCGGATGTTGGCGCACAGAAAGCCGATCCGCCGGTGGCCGTGCCGCGCCAGATGGGAGCCCGCAAGATAACCGCCGAGTTTGCGGTCGGTCGCGAAGTCCGTCTCCAAACCCTCACGGTTGACCAGCACGAGGGGGATGCGCCCTTGCGCTGTCTCACGCAGAACCCTTTTCTCGTTGGCGTTATGGAGGATGAGCCCCTCGACGCCTTTCGACATGAACTCGCGGACAAGCTCGAGCTCGCAATCGTTGTTGAGCCGGGAATCGCCAAGCAACACATGCCGTCCGTTCCTCCAGACGCAGCCATTGATCTCGCAAAGCAAATCCACGTTGACGCGGGAGGCGGAGAGCGTCGATATCACGCCGATCAACCCCGTTGGCTTGCCCCGCAGGGAGAGCGCGGCGGCGTTGGGGCGGTAGCCAAGCTTTCGCGCCGTCTCTTTGATGCGCCGCTTGGTCTCCTCCGATGCGTAGCAGTAGCTGCGGTCGTTGAGCACGGCCGAGACGGTGGGATGCGAGACACCCAGCATCTCCGCTATTTCGCGGATGGTGATTCCTTTGCTGATCGTGCTGGCAAACTTCTTGGGTTTCGGATTCAACGGGGGATTCCTTTGCGCCAGCAGTCGAGGACGTCTTTCAGCTGTCTGGCATCCTCGAGTTGGTTCGAGAAGGCCAGTTCCATGAACGTGGTAAGCAGTTCGTTGTGGGCTTCGCAGCGCCAGAGATTCTTATATCGGGCGAACTGCCGTCTGTCCTCGTCGCTTTGGCAGAGCCAATTCCGATGGAGGTCGGCACTTCTGAAGTACCCCTTGTCGGTGTCGGCCGCCCATGCGTTGAAATACCGTTCGACCATCCGCGGATCCGCAAGCGCGCCGCTCACCTGTGAAAGCCACATCTCAAAACGCGGAAGTTCTTCGGCAGTAAGTTTCCTGAGACGCCTCGCCTCCTGTTCGAACATCATTGGAAGCGGGATCAGACTCGCATGCAGTCCGTCCGTGGATTTCCGCAACTCAAGTCTGACCGGCATCGCCAGCCACCACAGCGGGGTGGAGGGCGTTTCCTTCTCCCCCAGTTCGAACAAGAAATTGCCAACGCTGTAGGCGATGGGGCGTCCACGCCACGTTTCGATTCCCTGCGGCACATGCGGATGACTGTTCACCACCGCCGCGGCGCCGGCCTCGACGAGGGCGCGGTTCATCCACTGCACCCGCGGGCTGGGCAGTGGATTCATCTCGTTGCCGCCATGCGTGGTGACCACGACGGCGTCGACCGTCTCCGCCAGCCGTCGGACGGCGCACAGAAGTTCGAAGGGATGGAGTCCGGCCGCTCCCGCGCTCGCCGCGCCTGCGACGGAGAACTCGTTCTCGCACACGTTGACGATGGCGATCTTCATTCCCTTCTTTTCCGTTATCAAAGGCTGCTCCGCCTCCGCGCGGCACGAGCCCACCCCGACGCACGCCATGCCAATGCCGCGCAGCGCGGGGAGCGTGTCGCGCATGGCGTCCGGGCCGAAGTCGAGGATGTGGTTGTTCGCCAGGAGGGCGACATCGAAGCGTCCTTCCAGGAGTCGCAGGACGTCGGGCGGCATGCGAAGGGGCGGGCCCGACTTCACGATCGCCTCGCCCCGTACCGAGATTGGTGCCTCCACGTTGAGCAGGCGCAGGTCGGCGCGGCGCAACTCGTCGTCAAGCTCGCCGAAGAGGTGGTCGCCCGACACGTCTGCGTGTAAACGGCTCGCGAAGAAATCCCCGCCGATGAACAGCGACACGGTGTCAGCATCAGTTTTCATTGCGCAATATCCTTAATTTAATCGCATAGGAAATTACTTTTTTGTTCTTTGCCCCAACCTACTGTAGTCGTGAGATTTTGAAAAAAGGGGTTCCTCAGATTCAA
>CAYTFM010000380.1:0-4371 GCA_964436735.1 uncultured Victivallales bacterium
CCCGGCAGATCATGGACGCCGGCGGCGAGGTGAAACCCATATGGAACACCGATGTCGGCTACCAAAACGAGGCTCCGAAAGTCGCCGGAGTCCCCCTGCGTCCCGACCAGTGCATGAAAGAGTCGCTCCCGGGCAAATGGCCAAACATCTACACCGGCTGGCCTTTCAGATGGGGCGACCAGAGGCGCTTCGCCGCCTTCATCGCACGCTTCTACATCCTCTCGTCAGCCTACGGCGTTGAAAAACTCTTCTACCATCACAGGCTCACCGAGGACCGCGGCAGCCCGCGCATGGCGGCTCCGGCTGTCGGATTCTTCAGTAGAATGCTCGGGCAGGCCGCATACGACAAGGAGTTCAAATGGGGCGAGAACTTCCAGGCGCATGGCTTCAAGCTCGAGAACGGGACCTACTGCGTGGCCTTCTGGCGCGTCGAACCAGAGACGCTCCACATGAACCACGAACTCGACAAGAAAGCTGGCAAGGTCGACTCCGCTCCGCTGCAGACCGCCGGACAGGCGGGCATCACCACGATAAACGCCCCGCCCCGCGACGAGTACTTTTTTCCTGGCAGGGTGGTTCCGGTGTCTCTGCGACTCGCAGGCGCCTCTATCGCAAAGGCCTACGACATGTGGGGCAACGAGCTTGACACCAAAGAAACGCTTCCCGTCGAGGAGGCGCCGACGTACGTCATACTGACGGGCGCGCCGCAATCCCTCTCGGCGGAGCTGCAGACCGGGACCCCGAAGCCAGCGACGACGACGTCGACGCTAGGCACGACCGGTTGTTTTGTCGAAGGCGGTGTGACGCCACCACCGCCGACTTCGCCCGAGGCGCTGATCCCATCGATCAAGCTACTGCCGGCTAAAGTGGTGGAACTCGGCAGCCGCAATGAGCAGCACGGCACCACCTTCTATCTGCACAATGTCGCCCCCATCACGTTCGAGCTGTCCGACAAGCTCCCAGCCAAGGGACGTCTCTTGATCTCCGCGCGATGCGGCGGTTTTGACTATTCACTGAGTGTCGGCGGCAAACAATTGCCTTTCACGGGATGGCCCGCATGGCCGGAAAGGATCCTGGGGCGCGGCCAGGGATGGAGCGAGATCCAAGGCGTTTTCGTTTCACCCGTCATCGAGTTTGCCGACGCGCGGCAGTACTCGCTGTCGTGCTCGCAATTCCAGGGAAGAATCTACGCGATCTGGCTGTGGCCGCAGGAAGCCAACTGACGACAGACAGTCGCCAGAGCCAAACACACGCGCCTTCCCGTGTCCTGCGCCTGTGCGTTTCAGCGTTCCGTCGTGTTCATTGTCGCAGCCATTTTGTTTCATTATATTTTTAATTTTCTTATTGAAACACAATTCCGCCCTTGCTATACTGTAGACATGAGAACGGGAGATGAGAGAGATCGGATCCAACACGTCCTACGGCGATGGCTGCGGGAGGACGCCCCTCCGGCGGGAGAGCCACTGCCGCCCGAACGGACGATCTGCGCGCAGGTCGGAGGCAGTCTCAGCACGGTGCACCGCGCCCTTGTCGAAATGGAGAACGAGGGGCTTGTGATCCGCAAGGGACGCCGCTTTGCGGTAAGTACCACACGCTCCCCGAGGAGAAGTCCTCAATCGCCCATCGGAGCCGCGGTTGTTGTGGCAAGTCCACCCTACCCCGAAGACCACCACTCACTGCACACGCGCTCTGGCTGGCCGTACCGCAACCATGCCGGAACCGTCGACCGCCTCAACGAGATGGGCGTCAAAACCTTCATCGTTGACATCGGCGAGTTCGACACCCGACCCGACCGCTTTTTGTCCCACGAACCATCAGGCGTCATTTTCACTGAGGCGTCAGGCATCCCCCCTGCCCAGCGGACGATCGAGCGCGTCAGAAGCTGGACAGTCCCGATGGCAGGCTACGGCGACTATCCGGAATTCGCCTCCATCGACAGGGTCAGCTTCGACCATGCGAAGGGAGCCGAGGAGCTTACCTCGTTTCTTATCGCCAAAGGGTGCCGGCGAATTCAGCTGGTGAATTGCCGCGACCGCCGCGAGTCCTACTGGACCGGCGCCAAACGGGAGGGACACGAACGGGCGATGAAAGCCGCGGGGCTCCCGATGGAGACGCCGATGGAGGAGTGCCCGATCGAGCCATGGGCGGGATTAAGCACGGAGGAGGCGTTCCACACGCGTGTCCACTACTGCGCCGGGCTCCTCGCCCCGTTGGTCCGCGCCAACCGCCTTCCTGACGCAATGATGCTCATGAGCGACGCCATGGTGCCGCGCTTCGCCGCCGCGTGCCGCCTCCTTGGCCTGGAACCAAACCAGGATATCCTTCTGGCGGGCTACGACTGCTTCTGGGATGAGTGGCATGAGTTCAAATTCGAGCCCACCCCTCCCATCGCGACCATCGACAAAGGCTTTCCAGAGTCGGGCGCGGCAATGGCCGATCTTCTGATAGAACGGATGGGGGGATACGAAGGCGCCCCGAGACTCGTGCTCTGCCCACCCCGGTTGATTGACAACTCATCTATCGCAAGAAAACCACATTAGGAGGGAACGATGCGGATGACACATCGAAATAGCTCGGACTCCTTCACACTCATCGAACTGCTGGTCGTGATAGCGATCATCGCCATTCTCGCCTCACTGCTCCTGCCGGCCCTCAAGCAGGCGCGGGAACGCGCCCGCAGCATTGTGTGCCTGAACCAGCTCAAGCAGATCGGCCTCGCGAAAATGAATTATGTCGGCGACTATGGGGATTGGCGCCCGCTCATGGAGTTCATCTCCGGCGTGAGGCAGACTACCTGGATCTACTACTTGTTCCCGTACCTTCCCGAGGGCAACACCTACCTATGCCCGTCGCACGACCCGAAATCATGGAACTTTAAGGACGGGAATCGACAATGGATGACGTATGGCGAATACTACTGCGGCGACAGCGACGGTGGCGTCGCCGTCCCAGGAAACACCTTCATCGACTACGGAGGAGGCAACTTCTTCCGTCTGCGCAGCATGCGGGCCATTGAATCCCCGTCGAAGGAATCGGACAATGCGGACACCTACTACACGTTCTCGGGTGGGAATTCCCTCTTCCACGGAAAGCAATTCTACTCGTTCCAGCGGAAGGATTTCACCGAGGAGGCGGGCATTCACGCCCGGCATGGCTCGGCGGCGAACATCCTCTTCTTCGACGCCCACGCAACCGCATGCGGGCCAGGCACACTCGCCGACTACGGCGTCACGAAATACATCAACGCCGCAGGTGCGAAAGTGACACCGTGAGCACGATGCGCGCTTTGCTGAAATTTAACACATTCAAATTACCAATATAAGGGAACAACCATGAGCGTGACAGCGTCCCCCACCCCCAGAATCCAACCCGCCTTTCTGCTGTCCATCCTCGCCATTGCGCTCGCCGCCGCCACCGCCTCCGCGGAGGAGTGGACACTCGACCCGCTTTCACAGGGAAGCGACATCACCTTCGAGGGGACCAATCTGCAACCGGAGAGCTCGCTGCGCTTCTTCAAAGATTCGTCCGGCGTCGACTGCGCCGCAATCCACTATCGTCTTCCCGAGTCCCAGCCGGGCAAGTTTCCGAGCGTCTGCCTGAAATTCCCCAACCTGGGAAAGAATCCGGCGGCGGCGCGCATGATCCACGACCCCGCCGGCAAGGTGTCGGTCAAGGTGAGAGGGGATCTTTCCGGACGTCCTCTGCGCTTCACGATCCTCGACTGCAAATGGGAAATGCACATGTATACGCTCAATCCCGACGCGGGAGCGGCGGACGCCGGAAACGGCTGGAAGACGCTGTCGGCCGACCTCACGAAAAAGCCGCTGTTCTTCGCCGGCGGCGACGGCAATGGCGTCATCAACTATCCGATCTTTTTCGAAAGCATCTTCCTCGACGGCAACAATTTCCCCGCCGCGGCGGAGGGCGACTTCTGGCTGAGGGATCTCACGGTAAACAACGTGGAGAACCCCGATCCGAAGTTCAGGCCGTTCACCTGGATCGAGTTCGCCAAGGACGTCGGAGCGAAACTGCAGGGCTCGGCCTTGTCCCCCGAGACGACGCTGCAGCTCGGCAAGAGCGCCGAGGGAGCCGAGGGGCTCCTCCTGCGCTACAGCATCCCGGCGCACGACGGCAAGGAGACGCCCGGCGCGGGCGTCAAATTCCCACCGCAGGCGCCGAAGGCCGAAAAGCCCTTGCGCGGCCTGGCGCTCATGGTGAAGGGGCAAACCTGCGATCTGCCGCTGCGCCTCACGCTCCTCGACGCCCGCCACGAGATGCACATGTTCACCTCGCTGCCGCGCCGCGACAAGTCGGCGAACGGCTGGACCGCCATGTGGATCGACCTGCTGAAGCCGGCGATGTTCTGCGCCG
>CAYTFM010000380.1:4381-7717 GCA_964436735.1 uncultured Victivallales bacterium
GCGGCGGACGCCGGAAACGGCTGGAAGGCGCTGTCGGCCGACCTCACGAAGAAGCCGATGTTCTGCGCCGGCGGCGACGGCGACAAGCGCATTCAGTATCCCATCACGCTCGACACGATCTTCCTCGACGGCAACGGCGTCAAAAAACCTTCCAAAGGCGAACTGCTGTTCGGGCAGATCGTCGCCTTCCCCGTCGATCCGGCGTCGCTGCCGCTCGACACCTCATCCCTGGCGGAAGGAGTAGAATACATCCTTGCGGACTTCTCCAAAGATCTCGGCGTGAAAGCGGAGGGGCTCGGCGCGCCGAAGGACGCCGCACTCTCGTCCGCCCCCGACAAAGATGGCACCCCCTGCCTCCGCTACCATTATCTGATGCCGGGACACACGGACAAGGTGATTCCCGGAGCGGCGCTCAGATTTCCGCCGAAAAAACTTGTCCTCGACACCCCTGCGAAGCTGCTCAAAATCGAGGTCCGTGGGGACCTCTCGGGCATGCCGCTGCGCTGCACCCTTCTCGATAGCAAGATGGAGATGCACATGTTCAGCCTGACCAAAAACGCCGAGAAGAGCGAGACGGGCTGGAACGTCTTCCAGGCGGACATCAGCAAGCCGGCGATGTTCTGCGCCGGCGGCGACGGTGACCGTGTCATGCAGTATCCGGCGTTTCTCGAAACCATCTTCCTCGACGGCAACGGCTTCAAAGAACCCTCGGAGGGCGAGATCTGGCTCAAAGCGGTCAAAGTCCTCCCGTTCATTCTGCCGAAACAGGACGGCGCAGTCGCGGAGTCCGCGGCGCCGGCAGGCAAGCCCACGACGATCATCGTGGACGACTTCGAGATCTTCACGCCTTCCATCATGACCTGGGGTGCGGTGGACCAACCTGAGGGAGAGGTCACGCTCTCGAAGGAGGATCCTTTCAAAGGCTCGTCCTGCGCGGCGCTGCGCTACAAGTTCTTCCCGGACGGCAGTCCCATGCAGAGCGTCTCCATCAGCTATCAGAGCTCGATGCGCGCCCCCGTCTTCCAGCGGGAACTGCTGTCGGTCTCACTCTCGGTCAAGGGCAACGGCGGCGACGGCTACCTCGGCGTCGAACTCCTCGACAAAAGCGGAGAGATCCACCGATACCCCCTCGGCTCCAACTCGTCCGTGGGCTGGAAAACGCTCAAGGCCGACCTGTCGAAACCCACCGGCAACTGCGGTGGCGGCGACAACAACAAACGCCTCGACTTCCCCGTCAGATTCAGGTGCGTCGTCCTCGGATTCGGCAAGAAGAAACCCGAGGGCGTGATCTACGTCGACGACCTGGTGATCGAGACGCTCGACAATCCCGCCGCCTTCGTGGCATTCCGCCCCGTGGTCGGAACCAACCCGGAATTCCCCCTCACCTGGGGGAAGGACGAGGCGCCCCGCACAGTGAAGCTCCAACTCTGGAACCGCTCGCTGACCGATGACGTCGAGCCGAAACTTGCCGCAATCCTGTTCGACCACCGCTACAAAACACTCAAGACCCTGCTGTCAGGCTCCTACAAAATCCCGGCGGGAAAAACGCTTGAGATCGAAACGGAGCTTCCCATTGAACGCCTTGGCGTCTATCCGATCAGCTACGAGGTCGAAGGAAGGAAGACCCTGACCTCCCTCGCCTGGCTCGCGCCCGAGACTGACAAATGGCCCGACAGCCCCTTCGGCACCGGCGGCTGCGGTCCCGGCTGGCTCATGGACAAGCTCGGCTTCCCGTGGGCCCGCACCGAGATCTCCTGGCGCTTTGTCGAACCGAAACCCGGCAAGTGGCTCTTCAGCAGCTCCGACCAGCGGATTAAAGCCCACGCGGACGAGGGCATCAACCTCGACGTCCTCCTCGGCGATTGGGGCCCCCAGCAGAACCATGGTATCGGCAAGTCGCCCGCCACCCCCGAGCAGTGGACCGCGTACGGGAACTACTGCGCCGAAGTTGTCAAGAGATATTCAACACCCGGAAAACGTATGTGGGAAATATGGAACGAGCCGAACCTCAAGGGGTTCTGGGACCCCGACCCCAATCCCGTCCACTACGCCGGCATGCTGAAGGCGGCCTATGAGGCTATCAAGAAGGTCGACCCGAACGCCCAGGTCGGCGGCATGACGCTCTCCTGCATCGACGTCGAGTTCGCCGAGGCGGTGCTCAAAAACGGCGGCGGCGCCTGCATGGACGTCGTGACGCTTCATCCCTATCATCTGCCTGAGCCGCCCGAGAAGGTGAAGAGGGCGGTCAAGTCAAGCACGCTCTCCGACAAGTACGTGGGCGGCACCTTCATCGAGCAACTGGAGAAGTTCCATGCGCTTATGGAGAAGCACGGAGCCGGAAAACTGAAATTCTGGCTCGACGAGTACGGCTACTCGCCGCATCCCGAGCTCTATCCCGCATTCTCGCATCCTGAGCATCTGTCGGCTGCCTACACCGTCAGACAGTCGCTGCTCGCCCTCTCGCTCCCGTACGTCGAGAGAGTCATCCCCTTCAACTGGATCGACCTGCGCTTCCCCTTCTCGGACAACTGGGACAGCTGCACGGGCTTTTTCCGTCTCGACAACTCGCCCCGCGCCATCTGCGCCGCATTCTCGACCGCCGCCCGCATGTTGAATCGCAAAGCCTACGCGGGAAAAGTTGAATTCGGTCCGGAGATCTACGCGCTGGACTTCGCAGGATCGAAGGACTCGATACTCGCCGTATGGCGCGCGGCCGCCGGCGGCGTCACACTCTCGGCAAAGGTCGAGGCCGGAAATGTCTCGGTGACGGACTCCATGGGCAACGAGACCGCGCTCGCGGCCAAGGATGGCGTCATCACCTTCGGAGTCGGCGAGGAACCCGTCTACCTGCGTCACTCTGGCAAAGTCATACCCATCATGTCTCAGTTGAAGCTCGAAAACGTCCGCTGCGCTCCCGGAGAGACGAGTCAACTCACGGTCGGCAACTCGGCGGGTGAAGGCGAGTGGCGTGTCGACGCCCCCGAGGGTTGGACGGTGACCTCCAAGGGTAGTGGCGTTTTCGAACTCACCCCAGGCAAGACGGCGAAAACGGGGTCCTTCCCGATCTTTCTCGACAGGAAAGGCGCCACCGCCGCCGTCACGCTGCTGTACGCCGACACGGTTGTCGCCTCGGCCGCCCCGTGCGTCTCAACCGCGGGAGTGGCCGTCACGCTCCGCAATCCGTTCAACAAGCAGCGGACGCTGGCGGTGACCCTCCGCGGCGGCGACGGCTCCGTGGAAGTCAAAAAAATCGAGGCCGCCCCGCGGGCCGAACCGAAAGGCGAGATTCCCGGCAACCGCGCGGCCGACGGCCTGCTTCGGACCACGCCCCTCGAC
>CAYTFM010000381.1:0-1683 GCA_964436735.1 uncultured Victivallales bacterium
TTCTTCTTCCCCTTCAGCTTGGCGCCCCTGGCCTTGAGTTCCTTGCCCGCCCGGAACTTGACGACCGTCCGCTCGGGAACAGTGACTTCTTTGGCGGGCTTCTGCGGATTGCGACCCTTGCGCTTTTTGTGAACCTTGACTTCGAACACGCCAAACTCGCGCAGCTCTATATCCCGACCGGCGGCGAGTTCCCCGGTGATGTGGTCGAGCGTCTGCTGTACGATGGCGGCGACGTCGTTCTGGATGAGGCCGGTCTCGTTCGAGATGCTAACCACGATATCGCGCTTGGTCATGGAGCTGTTCCTTCTTGCTTGATGACAGTCCACAGGATGATATAAAACTGTTTCATTTTTTTTGATGTCGTGTAAAATACACGCTCCCGGCAAGGAATCACGCCGAAGCGTGAAACCTGCTACCTATTGTATTTCATCACTCCCGTCCATTCCACCGCAGAGACAGGTGCTTAGAGATGGGGCAGTTGTGTGTGAAGCTCGACCTGACGGGCTTTGATCACCTTCAACTCGGCGTTGATCCGTGCCACCCGACTTTCAATGGTTCCGGCGTCATTTCCGTATATGGCATGGGCATCGACAGCCTGGGAGTGGATGGGGGCGTTTCGGACATCCCTGGTTTTCGAGTCCATCACTGTGGCCACTCAGAGGCAGCGCCCCGCTTGTCATACGCGGTGGCCATGGCCTTCTCAATATATTCCCGAAGCTTCTTGATGTTTCTTTCCCTTACCGCCTAAGCACGGCTTTGCCCTTTGCGGTGATACGATATCTTTGCCTGCTGCTTCTTGGCTTATCGGGGATTGTCATTTCGATCAGACCAAACTTGATGGCCACTTGTTGGTAGTTCTCTCTAAAATGCTTCTCGTCCTTCAACGCCAGTTTCCCCTGAATCTCGGCTCGTGTCATCTCCCCGGACATGATCGCAAGCATCCTCTTTACTTCGGGGGCGACTTCGGGGGCGACTTCGGGGGCGGGACGCCTATCTTCGAACATGGCCTTCATCAGATCCGACGCCATGTCAACCTCCTTGTCGAGCCCGGGGATGAAGAACTCGAAAGCCTTTCCCGCCCGGTCATTCTTGTAGGTTGGCGCCTGATGGCCAAGTTCCCGCCACGTCTCACGCATCATCCTCAAGCCGGTGCCCGCCTGCTCGCACAAGGTGATGCGGCGCATGCCCATCGCGATGGAGGGATTGCGAACCTCCTTCTCTCCCGGCTCCCAGAGATGGGAGTCATCGCCAAAGACGTCGCCTGGATTCCAGAACTGTATGCCGTCACGGTAGAACTTAATGACAGCCTTCCTCGAATGGTCGCCATAGTCCTGATGGATCAGCAGGTTGATCGCCGCCTCGCGGAAGACCCGAAACCCAGGCGGGTCGTCACGACGCCCAAGCGTCACTGGATCAATGTCGCGGAATGGCTTGGGCATGAAAAATCTGTATTTGACGACCAACTGCTCCCAGGTCTGGATGATATTGTCCTCGCAAACAAGCCTGTCTATCCAGCGGGTCTCCGGTATGCTTTCATTGGTGGCGTATCCGAGGAACTGCACATCCAGCGTCGGTCGGGGGATGATTTGGTGGATCGCCAAGGGCGAACCGAAGAGCATAATGGCTGCCTTTGTCGGAATGTGCCGTCTGCCATCTAGCAGCAGATAGCCCCAACTATACAGG
>CAYTFM010000381.1:1693-7089 GCA_964436735.1 uncultured Victivallales bacterium
ACCATTGAAGGCTGCTTGGATGGAAAGCCTCATTCAGCAGAACCCTTTCAAACGGTTGGCTATCCCATCGGTCTGCGTTAGCATCCCGCAGCATCCGCTCGATGTCTTGCGGTTTCGCCCTGTAGTCGCCGCCGCCGCGGCGCATGAAGGTTCTGCGGATGTCGCCGTCGAGATACACCGGCTTGCGCTGCCGAGGATTGGCTGTGATGTGGAAGGCCAGCACCGTCTTGGCGTCAACCAACAGTTTCCGCTCCGTTACGGTGATGTCGTGATTGATCTTGCTGTCGGCGTGGAGCACCGACAGGAAATCGTTTTGAATCTTGTCAACGTTTTAGACTCCAGAGACCTCGTATCCATTTAACGCCTGCCTTACGCCAAAGACCAGCCAACCGCCTTTAGTGTTTGCGAACGCCGAGACAGTCTCGAAGGCGGACTTTGGAACCTCATGCCGAGCCTCTTTGAACTCGACATCGTTCCATTCGCCAGAGCCGAGGGCTTTCCTCAACTGGTTCTCATTCAGCATGTCCGCCACCCCATGTGAGACCACTCCACGTCAAACAGTCAGAGTCAAAGACGGCAATATACTTTTTGGGCGGGGTAATTCCATCAAAGATGTCTCCGCTGCGGGCTAGGACGGGATGATAATCGGTAAAACCGTATCTTGAATTGCCCACATCCGCCAAGAGGTCGATTCTATCCAGTGAACATTCACGAATCGGCAGATGGAACGACGGTGCAGACCGTTCAATTGTTACCGTGCGACCTGTCACGGTTATGTTTGAACATCGATTTTGGGCTGAAGTCTATATACTTGAGGCCGATCACGTCCTGAACAGGAATGAGAAATTAAGTGGTGGACGGTGAGGGGCTCGAACCCCCGACAACTTGGGTGTAAACCAAGTGCTCTAACCAACTGAGCTAACCGTCCTCGCGGAAGTCGGAAAAGGTACTCGCCCAATCCATGGATATCAAGGTCGCCAAGCCGGTCGGCATCCCGGCCGGCGCCTTCGTGCGGTTTATTGTTTGAGCGTGGCGGCGAGCGAGATGATTCCGCGGGGCGGGATCGCCGCGGCCCGGGAGCCCTGTGCGGTCTTTCCCGTCTTTCGGGTGTTGCTGCCCGCCAAAGGCCGCTCCATGGCGTCGACCTCCTCGCACGATGAGACTGTGCCGTTCGCTTGCGGGCCAAGGCGCACGGCGAGTTCCGTCTTCTTTCCCGTGGGGTTGAAGCAGTGGACGACCAGTGCGTCCTCCTCCTCATGCTTCTTGATGCCGCTGACGATGGCGTCGCCTGTGCTGACCGAGAGAAATTTCCCTGATGCGGGAAGTTTCCCCTTGTGGATGTCCGTCCCGACAAGGCGGAGCGGGTGCGTGAGGACGCGCGCCGCCTTGATGGCGTCGGATTCGGAGAAGTCGCCGCCGCACGGCATGACGCCGAGCTCGAGGAGATGCGCGCCTATTTCGGGCAGGGGATCGGGGTCGTAGCTTGCGCGTATCAGGGTGAGGCGGAGGACGCCGTCGATGAACGAATGCCCGTGTTTGCAGTCGTTGATGAGAAGGCAGCCGCGGCGTTTACCGCCGTCGAGTCCTCGGACCATCGCCCAGCGCAGCGCGGGAATCTCATGCTCCGGATAGGGGAGGTTGGTGCGCTCGATCGAGCCGAACGGGATCTCGCAGACGCATGCGCCCTCCCGCAGGGCGACGGGGAGCGCGAACGAAAGCGTAGGCACGCCGATTTCGGGCGTCCCGCGTTGGAACCATGTCCCGGCTATGCGGATGCGCAGCAGGGGATCATCGGCGTGAAGCTCATAGACGAGCGTCATGTCGGACTCTTTGATCTTGTATTTGAGCTCGAGGCTGGCGATGTGCGGTCCCTTCTGGCGCCGCGTCAGGGCGACGAGGGTTGGTTCCTGGACGGGGCCCGCATGGTCGATAAGCCATGCGGTCATCGAATGGGGACGCTCGACGCGGTACTCAAGCGGCGCCGCCGGCGTGGCGGGGGCGACGATTTTTGAACCGGTGCGTTTATCGAGCAATGAGCGGATGCCGCCGGTCGACGGATCAATCTCGATGCGCACAAGTTTATTCTCGAGTCCCTCAGGGCTTCGCTCCTGCCGCATATAGGCGCAGTGGTGCTCGGGGCCGAGTTGCCAGACGCCCTCCGGCGCGGCGGATTCCGTCCCTTGGACGAGGGCGTAGGAAGCGTAGCCATAACCGGGGACGGTGGCGGCGAACGCCAGCTTCGCGAAGTTGTGTCCCCAGTAGTTCCCGGTCTCGACGAGTTGCGCGTTGACGCGGCTGCCATCCGCCGACAAGGCCGTGAAACCGAGTCGGCCGAATGCGTCGTGTGTTCGTCCCGCGGTGTTGTCCCATATCGTCGCGGTGACAGTCTCGCGCCGGTCGAAGGACGAGGGATTGAAGACGACGATGGGGCGTGGTCCGTCGCCGATGGTGCCCTCGACCTGGGTGAGCATGTGGGCGGGGGCGCCGAAGCCGACTCCCGCGCCGAGCGCGGCGGGGATGCGGCTGGATTTGACCTCGGTCGTCGGCGTGTCGCCGGAGAAGCGCGTGTCGATGGCCGCGGCGAGCTGGCGCAGCGTGTTCGTCTCGACGCTGTTGGCGGTCGCCATGGCGCGCTGGAAGCCTGCGTGGGCGAAGGTGCGGGTGTCGTGGACGCCCGATCCCGGCAGGATGTCATGGAAGTGGCTGAAGAGGATTTCGCGCCACGCCTCCTCAAGCGGCTCCGCGCGGCGCGGAATCCGCAGGGCGGTCCAGGCCAGGGCGGAGAAGGTCTCGGCGTCGGCGAGCCGCGCCTCGCCGAAACGGTTGCAGCGTTTGATGAGCGACTGCGACGTGTAGCAGCCGGTGCACTCGCAGTTGAGCTCGCGTTCGATGACCGGCAGTTTCGTCCCTTCTTTTTCGAGCCGCCGGTAGAACTCTTCCGCGGTGGACAGCTTGATGGTGGGGAAGATCGGCCATTCGTTCATGTCGACCCCCCGGAGAAGATCGCGGCGCGTGGGGCCGCCGCCATGGTCGCCCACGCCGTAGACGACCAGCGTGAAGTCGAGGCCAGTCTGCGCGGTGAACTCCTTGAGGGTGCTCATCACGAATTCAGGATTCAGCTGGCCGTTGTAGCCGCGTTTCATATCGTTGCGGACGAGAACCTTGGATCCGTCTGGCCCGCGCCACCAAAAGGCCTCGGGACGGTCTTCCCCGAAGTTGCCGGGACGGTGGAGGTACATATGCCTCACGCCGCCTTTCGCCAGGTAGGTGGGCGTCGTGGCGGGGAAGCCGAAGGTGTCGGGGGACCAGTCGATGGGGACGTCCTCGGGCGTCAGGCCGAAGATTTTCCCGATGTAGCGGCGGCAGCTGAGCAGATGGCGGAGGAGCGACTCCTCGCCGGCCAGATTCTTGTCGCCCTCGACCCAGTGGCTGGCGACGATCTCCCATCGTCCTTCCTTGACGCGGTTGACGATCCGACGAAGCAGCTCGGGATTGTGCTTCTCGACGATCTCGTAGACGCTCGCCTGGCTTTGCGTGAAATGGAACTGCGGGAATTCGTCCATCAGCTTCAGCACGGTGGTGAAGGTGTCGTTGACGACGGCGACGGTCTCGGGCCATGACCACATCCAATTCATGTCGATATGGGCGTGGCCGGCGCAATAGACGGTGTGGCTTTTCGCCGCCGGGGAGAGCGGCGCCAGGATGCGCTCGACATCGTCGACGGCGGCCGTGAGTTCCGCGACGCCACCCGCGTTGGCCGCGGTTGCGGCCCGTTTCCGCGCCTCGGCGACAAGCTTGCCCCATGAGGGCGACTTCTTCTTGTGCCGCTCCGCGAGGGTTTCGGCGAAGTCGAGTTCCGCCTGCAGGCGCTCAATGTAGTATTCCATCCGGGGAGCAGACTGTTCATAGTAGGCTGATCGGGGCGTTGGGGCGTTCATCCGCGATTCTCCTTGTGTCGCCGCCATGGGGTGCGCGCCGTGGACGGCATGGTTCTTTGTCCTGTCATGAGTATATTCTCTCCTTACTGCATTTTCTTCATATGGCATTTAGTATTTTATTGCGATATTTTGATGTTATACTCAAAGGTGAAGCATGAGATCCTCCTGCGCGAAGCTCCGCTATCGGAACTGCTTGACGCCCGCTGACCCGTTCGAGCTGGTCCTGCACCATGTGAAGGGCCGTGAGGTCGGCCTGCACGAGCACGACTTCGCCGAGCTCCTCTGGGTTGATACAGGTTCCTGCCGTCACGTCTGGAATGGTGTCGAGCATGTGCTGCGGGCCCGGGATCTGGCCCTTATCGCGCCTGAGGATCAACACTCGCTCAAAGCCTATCGAGGCGAGGGTGTCTTGTGCTACAATCTCGCCTTCGCGCCAAAGGTCCTCAGGACGCTTGTCCGCAGGTATAGGCTGGCAGACGATCCCTTCTGGGGTACTGCGCCGCCCGTCGCCCGCCTGAGGCGTCTTTCGGCGGAGCGGGCGGCGTGGCTCACGCGGCAGTTCCGCGAACTGCAGTCGGCGCCGCGGACGGTTATGGCGCTGGAGCATTTCCTCATGGGGGTGATGCTGGGGCTTGGCAGGGAGGGGAGCGATCCGTTCGCCTCGTGCCCTGACTGGCTGCAGGACGCCTGCGCCGCGGCGATGCAAGATCCTGCCGCCCTGAGCGAAGGCACCCAGGCGCTGTCGCGGCTTTCGGGCAGGAGTGTCGAGCACGTGTCGCGGGTGATGCGGGAGCGGACGGGGCGCACGCCGATCGAGTGGATCACGGAGTGGCGGCTTGGGCATGCGTCGTCGCTTCTTGCCCGTGGCGACACTCCCATTGGCGAGTTAGCGCTCGCATGTGGTTTCTCCAGCTTGTCGCATTTCTACAAGCTGTTCTCCAAACGGTTCAAGATGACGCCACGCCGGTTCCGGGCGCGGCAGCGGTTCATGCTGCCGGAGACGGGTGGCTCCCGATGAGGACGGGATGAGCTTCTTCGCCCACGGCGCGAGGCCGTGGGGGCCGAAGCGTGTGGAGAAGGGGGCGTGAGTAGCTGGTGATCGTCTTCACCCATGGGACAAGCCCATGGGGGGCGGGAAAGATCCCAACGGGCTTGCCCCGTTGGTGAATCAAATCAGTTGGCTACTTGTGCGGGCATCAAATTTTTCGACCCCCGCGGCCTCGCGCCGTGGGTGAGCGAGATCACGTGTGGCAAGCTGCGGGCAAAGCCCGCCCACATTACGCGTTTTTGATGGTGGAGTTCCGTTATTTCAAAATCAACGGCAGGAAGAGCGTCTGGTCTTTCGCGAGGCCGATGCCGCCGCCCCATTCGAGCCAGCCGACGCGGGCCTGCCCGTCATTTTCGGTGACGAGCAGCGAGAGTCGGTTCGGCGTTCCCTGCTGGACGGGGGTTTTGACG
>CAYTFM010000381.1:7099-7695 GCA_964436735.1 uncultured Victivallales bacterium
CGCCAAGCGTCTTCCACGGGATGGCGATCTCGTAGCGCGTGTGGGTTTCCTTGCGGGAAGCCGCCGCGACAATTCCCTTTGCGTCAAGACCCTCTGGCGCGTTGCGGTGCACCGCCGCCTCGCCGCCCTCCAGCAGCGCGGCGTCGAACTCGTGCCTGACGCCATCCACGGCGATGCCGATCTGCAGCGAGTCGCCCATCCAGAGGTTGCGTCCGTCCTTGCCGCCTTTCTGGAAGTGCGTCTTGTCGTTGACGTCGACGGCGAGGTAGAGGTTCTCGGCGTCGTAGGCGGCGGCGATCGTGGCGGTTGGCGGGCTCGCCGCCATTTTGCCGGGGATGATCTCGACGCGCTGCGCCGGGGTGTCGATCACGCAGGGGAGGGCACCCCACTCGGTGAGGTCGGCGTCGATCTTGATCTCGTCCTTTTTCGGGCACGGGGTTGCGCCGACGATCACCCGTTTCCCGCCTTCGAATTCGATTGGGGCCGCCTGCCCGTCGTCGGCGAAGGCGACGGAAACGTCGATGGGCTTGGTCCGAAGCAGGCCGGCGGCCGCGCGCCATACGGCGAGTATCGAGTCCTTCGATCCTGCGAAGTCC
>CAYTFM010000382.1:0-7654 GCA_964436735.1 uncultured Victivallales bacterium
CTTCCCGCAAAACCTGAATCCCGCCAATTACCAGGGGGCGAAGGCACTCTTCAACTGCCCCTCAGCCCGCGGCTCCAACATCGCCATCGTCAACGACATCTTCTATCGCTGCGACAATGCCGGCCTTCCCGCCCCCGCCGAGGCATGGAGCGCCACGCCCAAAGGTTCCGCGCGCTACTGCCCAAACAGTTTCATCATGCCCCGCGACGACCAACGGCCACCCCGCCGCTTCAACCGCTTCCCCTCCCCCTCGCTCGTCATCATCGCCTCCGACAGTGACAGCGGTGACAGCACCGGAACAGCCTATTCACAGGGCAATCCGTTCAACAACGTGCGCTTCCGGCACTCGAACAACAAATTCATGAACGCCTACATGGGGGACGGGCATCTCGAGATCTACGCCTATCAGCAGTATTTCCCGAAACCGGTCCCCGGTCCCGACGTGAAGTTCAGCAATAAGAATTACGAGCCATGGTGCGATCTTGTTGGAAAGTAGAAAGTTGTTGAGGAATTATGAAAAAAACAAAAAAAAGCATGGAGAGCCGAAGGGAGACGGAATGGTTCACGCTCGTTGAGTTGCTGGTGGTCATCGCCATCATCGCGGTCCTCGCGGCGCTGTTGCTTCCCGCGCTGAACTCGGCCAAACAAACCGCGCACCAGGCCCTGTGCAGCAGCAATCTCAAGCAGCTTGGCAACTGCTGGCACATGTACGCCGACGACTACGCCGACTGGACGCCGAACTTCGACCAGATCGGGGAGTCGTACTGGCCGAAGGCGTACCGGAACAACAACTACCTCAGCAGTCCTTTGCTACCTCCGCTCAGCCCGTCCTACACCGAAGACGGGAACAGACACATCTCGTACCTGATCTTCAAATGCCCGTCGCTCAACCTGGCCAGTCCCGACGGCGACTACGTCGAGGCGGGGCCGCGCTACAACGACAACTTCGCGAAAGTCAAACGGTACGGGATAAACCAGTTCACCACCTCCCGCTACTATCCGGGAGTGATGATCCGCTGGCTCAAGCGGATGGGATCGGTGACCGGGCAGGCGGGAAACACGAAACCTTCCGAGAACTATCTGCAGATGGAGGGGGCAACCTCCATGAACTCCTCCAGCAGCGGCCTATTTGCCACGGTCGACGAGATCAAGCGCGACGGCCCCAGCGGCGCGAACGGCCTCACCAACAAGAACTTCCTCGTCCACCGCGGGAGATTCGCCAACACCTTGTTCTGCGACGCCCATGTCGATCTGCAGGGAATGTTGGACATGAAAAACAGCATCAACGGCTGGCGGTCATTCTAATGGAAAAGCCATTCATCGATTTGTCCGGGTACCCTCAGGCAAGCATCCAGCAGGATGGCGACTGGTCCGAGCCGCTCGTCGGCGGCGTCGGCTGCAACTTCTTCCTCGGCAGAAAGGGGAACGCGCCCCCGTGGACAAACCGCGCCTTGTGGGACGGCTTCGCGGGAGCCATGCGCGACCTTTCCGTGGGCATGTTCAGGGTCGGCTTCCTGCCGCCGAACTCCGGCGACATCGCGGATGCCGCGGACATCGTCTCTCCGTGGGACGATTCGCTGCGGCGCTACGATTACCAGCACGACTTCTTCAAAGCCGTCGTCTTCCTGAACGAAATCGCGCGGGAGCTGGATTTCCCGATCATGATCGACCCGTGGTGGCCGCCCAAGAGCATGCAGGTTCCGGCCCCAGGTGGCGTGGGGAAATGGCGGGGGGCGCCCGCGGATCCGGTGAGCTACGCCCGGGACTATGTGCTACCGCTTGTCAAACACATCGTTCACGACCGGCGCTGCGAGAAGGTCGCCTGGCTCGGTCTGCTCAACGAACCTGTCTGGAAAGCCAACGACAGGGATCCCAACGATTTCGGCGTCGAGGAGAATGCCGACCAACTTGTCCGCATGACCGAGATGTACGCCGCGGTGAGGGCGACGCTTGACGCCGAAGGGTTCGAGCGGATAGGTCTCGTCGGCCCCTCCGCCCTCTGCTCCTACCAGTTCCCGATGGCCGATTTTCTGGCGAGCGGCGCGGATCCGACGCCACACCTCGCCGCCTTCGACCATCACTGCTACTTCGCCCATCTCGACAATCTGCCGCCGCCCAACGAGGACTTCTTCAGCACGCACGAGATGGTCGACGGCGCGGTCAGGCGCTGGTGCGACTTCTCCGCCCGGCAACACAAGCCGTTCTTCATCACGGAGATGGGCAGCTTCGCCTATGGACGCTTCTTCTGGGGCGAGCGCGACATGGACGGCGCGGCCAGCCACACCTGCGTGCTCTCCGACGCCCAATTCATCGTCAGGTCGCTCGCCCGCGGCGCGCAGGCGCTGCTGCGTTGGACCTTCAGCGTGCCCGGACGCTACGACGGCCGATGGAGTCTTGTCGAATGGGACGAGCGGGGCGTTCATCCCTCGCCCCATGTCTACCCGATATACCGAGAGCTGATGCGGGCCGCCCGCCCAGGCTCGCGGATCATGCGGATCAAGACCGGCCACGCGGCAGGACGCAGATGCCCCGTCCACGCGGTCGCCACGGAAAAGGCGGGTGAACTCTCCGTCCTCCTTGTGAACGACCAGCCTGGCCTCCACCAGGATGTCATTTTCGGCCCCGGACCCTGGAAGGGCAGGACACTCCGCCGCGTCGTGGTGGACGAGACGCGGAAGGGTGCCGAGTTAGATCCCGTCGCCTTCACCGGCGACGAGAAGACCGGCACAGAACTGCTGCTCACCCCCTACAGCCTGACCGCGCTCACCACAAGGAAAAGTTGAAACACTGATGTAGAAATAGAGGGTTCATGGTTCAGAAAATGGCAATTGGGTTCGAACGAGCATCGCCCTCCAAGGAATAGATGAATCTCGAGCGCCTGTTGGAGGGCGAGGTTTATCCGAGCCATTCTGGAAAATGACAAACCACCAATGTCTATACCATATTCACGAGGTCCCAAATGAAAAACTTCCGCACATCGCTCGCCGCTGCCATCACCTTCGCCGCCCTAACAGCGGCACTCGCCGTCAACGCCGGACCGACGTTCATCAAGCTCGACGAGGCGGCGAACGCCGGGATCGAGGACGACGGCATCGGCGACAACGGACAAGGCGGCTGGACCGATGAAGGCATCAACGACATGTACATCTACCCTCCCGTCGAATTCGGGAAGGTGACGCGCAACGGCTACGCGTTCAACGTGATCGACCCCGCCACAAACAACGGCAAATCCGTCATCATCCTCAAAGGCGGCGAGCGCTGCAAGGAGAAGCCGTCCGAGGTCTCGGTCAAAGTCGGCGGCGTCAAGGCGAAATACCTCTACGTCCTCCAGAACGCCGCCGCGCAGGTGAAAGGCGAACCGAAAAACTATCTCGCCGCCGTCTACACCGTGAAATACGCCGACGGATCGGCCATCGAGATCCCCATCCGTGACGACATCGAAGTCAGGCAGTGGTGGACGAAGAACTGGTACGACAACGGCGAGGACAAGAGCTGGCCGTTCTTCATCGGACAGAACACCTACACGGAAAAATGGAAGATGTACCTCGGCGTCTGGGCGACGCGCTGGGAGAACCCCACTCCTGACAAGCCCATCGACCAAATCACCTTCCGCACTGAGGGTAAAGAGGTCGTGATCATCTGGGCGGCGACCCTCGACGACGCCGACTATTTCGCGTCGCCCGACGTGAAGAAGGACTTCAAACGGCCCGATGGGCCGCCGGCCGGCTACTTCGAGAAGAAGCTCGAAGGCGAGAACCAACGAATCTTCGCAGCGATGCGCGAGAAGGGGTTCGCCAAGGGGGTCCGCCGCGTCGACCTCATCGCGCCCGATCTCGTCGCCGTCACGATCGACAGCGCCGTCTCCCGCGGCGCGGGCATTGGCGAGTCGAAAGCCGCTGCGCTGCAGGACGCGAAGAACTTCGCCATCGCCGAAAACGGGAAAAAGGAAACCACCGCGCCGACGAAGGTCGGACGGCACAGCTACATGTACGACACCGCCAATGTCGGTGCCTTTCCCAACACCAAAATCTACTGGCACACCTACTACCTCAGACTTGGAACCCCGCTTGCGTCAGGCCATTCCTATCTCGTTTCCGTCAAAGGGCTTCCCGAGGGAATGACGGCCGAGGCGAAACTCGACTACGACGTAGCGAAAACATCCACGCCCGCCATCAAGGTGAACCAGGCGGCGTACTCCACGAAGGCGCTGCGGAAATACGCCTACCTTGGCTGGTGGGCGGGGGATCTCGGCGCGGTCGACTACGCGGCGCTCAAGACGTTCACCGTCGTGGACGACGCCAACGGCAAGGAGATCCTGTCTGGCGAGATCACAGCGAGAACGCCACCAGAGGATAAGAAGGTCAAACCCGAAGAAGAGGTCAGCGGCGAGGAGGTGCGGCAACTCGACCTCTCACCTCTCGCGAAAACCGGCAGATATCATATCGTGATTCCCGGCCTTGGACGCTCCGACTCCTTTTCCGTCGGCGGCGATGGCGTGTTCGACGAGTATAAGACCGTCATGCGCGGCTTCCTCTTCCAGCGCTGCGGTTGCGAGCTGACGAAGGAGGTCTGCGACTTCCCGCGCTCCGCCTGCCATCTGCGCAACTATGAAAGCGGCCATCTCGTCTGCGGCGTGAACGAGAAATACGAGAACGGCAAGCCGGTCGTCCAAAATCCACCCGCCAAGCCGGGCGAGCCCACCAAGGAGTTTCGCGGCGGCTATCACGACGCAGGAGACTTCGACCTTTTCTACGGGCATTTCATCGCGACCTCGCAGATCATGATCGCCTTTGAGACAAAGCCCGAGGCGTTCAAGGACGGCGACCTCAAACTCCCCGAAAGCGGCAACAGCATCCCCGACATCCTCGACGAGGCCGAGTGGGGACTCAAGTTCTACGCCGACACCCAGCAGGAGGACGGCGGCGTGATCTCAGGGCGCGGCAACGACGAGGACTACATCACCAAGGAATGGAAAGAGGAGTTCAAGAAATGGAAGCAGGAGCGCCCCGAGTGGAAGGCGTTCGGCGACTATCCGCCGTATGGCAATTTTTTCCCCAGCAACGCCTCGTCAAACTCCTTCGCCGCGGTCGCCGCGCAGTTCTCGCGCTGCGTGCGGAAGTACGACGCGAAAAAGGCCGACGCCTATCTGGCGAAGGCGAAGAAAGCGTACGACTGGGCCCTGCGCCATCAAGCTCCGGGGTATGATCAGGAAGGGATCTCCTACTGCAAAATAGAATGGAAGAAGTCCTGGATATGGGCGGCCTCCGAGCTTTTCAAAACCACCGGCGAGAAAGAGTACAACGAGGTGGTCGTCAAGCTCGCCGACAAGAAGGAGGACGCTTTCAAATCCCACTGGAACAGGGCCAACTCGATCCCGTTCTTCAAATGGGCGTACGCGACCTGCGAGCAACCGGGCGTCGACGCCAAGCTCAAAAAGGAGTTCCGCGAACACATCGTCAAGTCCGCCGAGGGGATCGCCGCGAGCGACGAGAAGCGCGCCTACCGGATGGGGGCGGGCAAGGAGGACGGCGGCTGGGGCAACCTGGTCGGCGGCGGCTACTACGGCAGCGTCTCGTTGATGGCCTACCTGCTCACTGGCGACCAGAAGCATCTCGACGCCGCGTCGCTGAACGCCGACTACCAGCTCGGAGCGAACCCGCTCTCACGCAGCTTCATCACCGGCCTTGGCGCGCGGCCGCCCGAGCACCCCGAGGTCCGCGCCTGGCTGTACGACCCGCGCGGCGCGCCCTGTCCCGACATTCCCGTCTTCGGCCCCGGCGGCAACCCCAAAAGCCTCGACGACGTCCATCCGGACGACGTGCCGATCTGGCGCCGCTGGCTCGACGACCGCATCGCCGCCATGCACAGCGAGTTCGGCATCGCCGGCCCAATGGGCGACGCCGCCATGCTCTACGGCATCCTCTGGGCGCTGGAGAATGGCGCGGGACCGGAGAAGGCAAAATGAGACACCTCCTTTTCGGCATCGCTGTCCTGTTCGCCGCCACCGCCTTCGCGGCGGAGACGACAAAGGCCATCGACCGCGTCTACGTGCTCACGCCCGAGTGGATCGTGGCGGCCAACGACTACATGGACGAGACCGACGCGCTCATCTACGCCGACGCCAAGGAGCAGTTCGACGCGATCCTGCCCGAAGTCGTGAAGCGCGAGAGCGATGTGAAGCCGAACTGGGTCGCTCTGAAGCGACGCACCCGCATATGGGAGAACGGCTACGAGAAGTTCAGCCATCAGCATGAGCACATGGCCGATCCCGCTTTCTTCAACCTCTCAAGCGCGGGCGACGCGGCCTACGCGCCCGCGAAAAATCCGCTGTCCACGGTTTGCTGGGTGAGTTCCCTCGGCGAGCGCAAAGACGCCAAGGACTCGCCGCTCCGGGACTGCTTCCCGTACGAGGTCGGGCATTTCGCCTACCTGAAACTTCCCTCTCCGCTCAAGAGCGGCATGCGTTACGTGGTGAGCCAGAAGGACGGCAGAACCGCAACGTTTCTGTACGACGACAAGGAGACGGTCGTCAGATCCATCAAAGTCAATCAGGCGGGCTATCTGACCACCGCTCCCCGCAAGTTCGCCTATCTCGGCTGCTGGATCCCGACCATCGGAGCGGTCGACTTCTCCGCATACCGCGAGTTCAAAATCCTCGATACCCAGCGCAAGGCCGAGGCGTTCTCAGGGGCGATCACCCTGCGCGCCAAAAACGAGATGAAATGGGGCAAGTCCTCCTCGCAAAGCTACTCGGGCGAGGACGTCTACGAGATGGACTTCAGCGCGCTCAAGACGCCTGGCCGCTACGTCGTCTGGATCCCCGGCCTCGGCAGAAGCTGGGACTTCGAGATCGGCGACAACGCCGTCGGTCAGGCGTTCTACACCGCGGCGCGGGGGCTCTACCACCAGCGCTGCGGCATCGAGCTCGATGCCACTCACACCGCATGGATCCGCGGCCGCTGCCATCCTCCTCCCGTCTTCGCGTGCAAACTCCTCGGCGGTGGCGGCGGATGGTTCCTCGCCGACGGTGGAATGGCCTCGAAAAAAACCTCCACGACCGTCAACAACTTCGACTTCAGCGTGATCGAGCAGACCATCGACCGCTCCAAGAAGTTCGACGTCTGGGGCGGATGGCACGACGCCGCCGACTATGACCGCGGCGAGTACCACCACCGGGTCGTGTGGGATCTGCTCGGCCTCTACGAGATCAACCCCGCCGCCTTCACCGACGGCCAGCTCGACATCCCCGAAAGCGGCAACGGCATCCCCGACGTCCTCGACGAGGCCAAGTTCGGCGTCGATGTGTGGAAGCGCACCCAGGACGCCAGCGGCGCCGTCAGCGGCCGCGTGGAAACGACCTCGCATCCGAACCACGTCTGCATGCCCGACAAGGACCGCTCGGAATTCTGCGAATCCATCCCCACCCGCCAAAGCACGATGTTCTACGCCGCCAGCGCCGCGGCGTTCGCCAGGATCATCAAGAAATTCGACCAGAAGCTTTCCGACGATTATCTGGCCTCGGCGCGTGCCGCCTACGCGTGGGCCCTCGACCCGGCCAACTCCCGCGAGGGCACCGAGCTTGTCATCCCGCTTAAGACGGCCGACAAGAAGAAGCCGGAGCAGACGAAGCTTATATATAAAGGAAAAGACGAGA
>CAYTFM010000383.1:0-4485 GCA_964436735.1 uncultured Victivallales bacterium
GTCTCCTTGCCGACGCCGGAGGGACAGATGAAGACCTGATTCCTCGAGAAGCTCTGGGAGTTCCAATAGACCGCGGCCCTGTTCGACTCTCCTTCAAGCGCGCCCTCTATGTTGAGATACGAGGCGAGGAGGTTCTGGAAACTGACGTAGTCCGGATAGGCGTTGCGGCGCCACATAGAAAGCCAGCCATTGGAACTGTCGGCGTACATATAGTAGGCGTTGGCGGCTTGCTTCATGTTGTTGCGGCAGATGGTCTGCCGCCCCGCCTCGCGGGCCTGCTTCAAGGCGGGGAGCAGCATGGCGGCGAGAATGGCGATGATCGCGATCACCACTAATAATTCAATGAGGGTGAAGGCCTTCACCCTCATTGAATTATTAATCGTCCGGCTCCGCCGCACGTGAGAATAGAAGTGCATGTAACTACCCCTCAACAATAAACAATCCGTCCGACGCGCATGCCCGCCTGTCGATCATCATTGGCGAACACGCCGCCGTTTGTCAGGCGCCCTCGGAGTGTTTTGGTATAACGATCTATCAAACTATAGCCCGTGCCGGCGCGGGTGTCAATATGAGTAGGTACTTATTTTTCCCAAAAAAACGGATGCTCCTTTGTGTTTTCACGCCGTCTGTCGTGCGATTCTTGAATCACGCTCCTGCGGACGTATTATATCGCTTCGGCTTACAATGCGGAGTTCGCCCGCAACCCAATTTGAGATGAATCCGAAGGAGTAAGGCGTGAGAACCAAGAGAAAAGATGCTCTGCCGGCGGATCTTGTCAGCGGGATAGACTTCATTGATGACCAGCATCGGGAACTTTTCGAGCGGGTCAATCACCTGCAGTCAATTTCGCTTACCTCGCGTTCGCCGGAGAATGCGGCGTTCAAGGCGAAATCACACCTCACCTTTCTCCGCGACTATATTGTCATTCACTTCCATGACGAGGAAGAGATGATGGAGCGGGAGGGATATCCACACTTGCCGTTGCACAAGAAGTCGCACAAGAAACTGTGTGCCTGGGTCGAGGAGATGGGGGAGAAGTTCGCCGCGCATCCCACGAAAGACTTTCTGGTGGAGATGAACTTCGCCATGGTCGACTGGCTTACCCGCCACATTAAGGGTGAGGACAAAAAGTTCTGCACGTTTATGGCTGCAATTTCCATGCGGCAACCAAGATGATGCACATGCCGCGAAAGAACGCAAAGAGCACAAAGATTATAATCTCTTGATCATCAAAACAGTATTGCGTTTCTATGTGATCTTTTGTGTTCTTTCGCGGCTATCAATTTGATGGCGAAATGGAAAAAGCTCCAGGGATGTGACCCGTCCCGCCGGCAAAGGTGTCTGATCATTTGCTGATGGGGTGTCCGACGAACGCGGGGGCGGGAAAGCCGTCGGCGTTGCGCAGCGTGCCGCCTATGTCGCACTGGAACCCGTAGGACAGGGAGGCTCCCTCGCCTGCCGGCTCCGCCAACTCGATGAGCACTTCTCCCGCTTTCGATTCGACTGTCACGGATTTAATCGGAACGAACCCGCCCTTCTTGAACCCGCCTCTTTTGGCGTCGGTCACGAACCATTCATTGGGCTTGTCACCGCCGGTGAGTCCTACGGCATTTTTCAGTTTCACGATGACTCTCAAACGATCTTGCGAGGCGAACGCGGCGGATGACAGGAGAGGGCCGGGCGATCCCGCCTTGCCGTTCTTCTCTCTGTCAACCATGTGCTTCCCAATCTGCTCGCCGAGCGCGATGTATGAAGGCGTGAGGAGATGGATCTTGTCCTTGTCGTTGATCTCGCACGGGAGGGTCGAGAAGACTGCGGCGTTGGGGTCGCCAAGGGCAAGTTGCAGCTGCGCCTGGCGGATCGGCGCGAACTGGTCGTCGTGCTGCCAGAGATAGCGGGAGAGTTGCACGACCCCCGCATACAGCTGCGGGTTGTCGGCGTAGCGGCGGACGGCGGACACGACAGCCGCGAGCCGTTCGCCATAGACCTGGCAGCGTTCAGGCGAGAAGGAATCGCTTTCTCCCTGGTACCAGAAGAACGCCGCGGCATGCTTCCCATAGGCCTCGACCAGCGGTTTCAGAAACGGCATCTCCTTGTGCGCGGAATCCATGAAGAAGTCTATGGGCCTGCCGCCGATCGCATGCCCGACGAGTCCCACGGGAACGCCACTCTCTTTATGGAAAAACTGCGCGGCCGTCACCCAAGCCCCCACGGTGCTTTCGAAGAGCCCATCGGCGGCGTCCTGCCACTCGTAGATGCCATATTTGGGCGTGAGCGCCTCGACCCCAGGCATGGCTTTTTTGCCAAGTGAAGCGTCGCCGCCGCAACCAACCGCGTTGCTCTGTCCGCCGATGACCCAGACGTCGCCCATCCATACTGGTGAGACGGTCTGCGCTGCGCCGTCGCACGTGACTTCCACCGCGTACTCGCCGCCGACCGTGACGTTGGGGACGATGATCCGCTCATCAATATCTTTCGTCACCACTTGGACAGACGCAATTGCATCTGAGCCTTTTTTCGCGATGATTGAAACTTTCTTGCCAACCTTGCCGTCGGCCGGTCTCAGGTAAAATTCGATCGGCCCTTTTTCCTTGTCCGACCGCTGGAACACGCGGCGGCTCTCGAGTCCCGACAAAAAGAAGGGCGTGTCTTTGCCTGCGCCTGCGATTGTCACCTCGAAACTCTTCGACGCGATGACGGGGGCTTCCTTGCCGACGCGTTTCGAGACGAAACAGGTGAAGGGGTGGGTGCCGGGGGCGAGAGGAGGAGCAGGAGGCAGTGGTGAGACTCCCGGTTCCGTGAGGCTCGCATACGAGGAAACACCCGGCGGACGGTAGGTGAAGTTCATTCTGACGCGGATTCCCTTTAACCCGCCGTTGCTGACAGCAGGGATGAAGAGTTTCTGCGTCCACACCTTGTTCGATCCTTCCAGCCGGACTGGCATGTTGGCGCTGCCCCAGTCGGCGCGGCCTTCTAGCCAACCTTCATACGTGACCTCATCTTTGTCCGTGGCTTTGGAATCCCATGAGGCGTTGACCATCAGAAAGCCACTGTTGAAGGGAAGATCCGGTGGCTTCGGTGATGGCGACCAACCAGTTTTGGTGAAGGACAGGTTGATGGTGAACGGTTCTTGCGCCACCACCAGTGACGACGCGGACAAGAAAGCGAGAAACGCCAACACCGAAATAGCGTGTGTCTTCAGCATATTCGTACCTCCGCTTGTGATATTCATTAATTGCAACGCTTTGGCTTGAGTGGGGGCATAGCCACGAACAAGGAGGTTCGTATTTGGTATAACGATATATCAACTGTACGGCGCCACGGACGTCCTGTCAATGCCCGGAAGGGAAAATCTGTCGAGGCTCTTGCGTTAATTTGTATTTGAATGCCATCCCTCGTATGATAAAACTTTATACTCCACGAGACGGGCCAGACGGGAAAGGGAAGTGAGCATGCGACGGTTCGATGCGGTCATATTTGACTTGGACGGTGTTCTTGTCGACACGGCGGAGTTCCATTATCTCGCTTGGAAGCGACTTGCGGACGAACGTGGCCTTTCCTTCGACCGCAGGAAGAACGAGCGGCTCAAGGGGGTCTCTCGACTCGAATCGTTGAAGATTCTCCTTGGTGACTCGTCAGGAGCGTGCGACGACCTCGACGGCCTGGCCGCGCGCAAGAACGGTTACTACGTTGAAATGATCCAGAGAATCACGCCGTCCGATGTGCTGCCCGGCGTGGAGAAGTTGTTGAAAAGTCTTCACGCCCAGGGACTAAAAATAGGGGTGGCATCGGCCAGCAGGAATGCGAAAACAGTGATCGGGAAGCTGCGAATCGCACCGCTGCTGGATGCCGTCACCGATGGCAACGACTGCCAGAAGTCAAAGCCGTTCCCCGATCTCTTCCTCCACTGCGCCGAACAGCTGGGGGTCGCTCCTGAGCGATGTGTCGTTGTCGAGGACGCACAGGCGGGGATTGACGCCGCCACGGCGGCTGGTATGCGGGCGGTGGGTGTCGGCTCGGCGGAGAATCTTACCGGTGCCTACGCGTTGATCGCCACAATAGCGGATTTCACTCTGGAACTGCTCACGTAAGGGATCCGGCGAGTTCCCCGTCGGCCGCGCGGAATCATCGGCGATTCCGCGCATTAGTTTTTCCGCGCATAATTTCACGGTTGGCCGTGAAATTATTTGCCTGAAAAACTATCGTCGAGGTTTACGAGACTTTTGTGAGAGAGTTGGGCGAGTGACTTCCGGGGGGGGCTTCCCGCGGCGATGGGCTTCTGAGGCGCCGTCGCCTTCGAGGCGAGTGGCCGTTTCGGTTCTTGTTCCGGCGCGCGGTTCAGCGCAGGACCGCCATCTGTCTTGAAGCGGCTGATGAGATCCTGCAGTTGCCGGGCCTGGGTGGCGAGCTCTTGTGCGCCGGCGGCCACGAGGTGCGGGCCTTGGTGCGCCGCAGTTACTTACGCAAGAGCCCCGTGGTGACGGT
>CAYTFM010000383.1:4495-7648 GCA_964436735.1 uncultured Victivallales bacterium
GCCTGGGTGGCGAGCTCTTGCGCGCTGGCGGACATCTGCTCGGATCCGGCGGAATTCTCCTCGGTCACGCCCGATATGGTCTCCATCCCCTTCGCCACCTCTGACGCGGTCGCTGCCTGCTCGGAGGTCGAGGAGCGGATCTGCGCCATCGCCGAGCCGGTCTTTTCTATTCCGCCAAGAATCTCGGTGAGCGACGCGCCCACCTGGTTCGACAGCCGCGAGCCGTCATTCACCCTCATGGTGCTTTCCTTGATGAGTTGCGTTATCTCATCCGCGGCCTGGCTGCTGCGCTCCGCAAGCTTGCGGACCTCGTCGGCGACCACCGCGAACCCGAGTCCGTGCTCGCCGGCGCTCGCCGCCTCGATCGCCGCGTTCAGCGCGAGGAGATTCGTCTGGCTGGCGATCTGGCTGATCACGCCGATGATCTTCGAGATCTTCTCGGAGCTTTCGTTGATGAGCCGCATGCCCTCGGTGGATTGCGAGACGGTCTCAGCGCCTTTCGACGCCGTTTTTTTGGTGGTGTCGGCGACGGCGTTGGCTTCCCTCGCGTTTTCCGCGACATTCTGGATTGAGCCCGTCAGCGTCTCGACCGACGCGCTGATCTGTTCCACCGCCGACGCCTGTTGTTGTGAGCCGGAAGAGATGTTCTGCGCCGTGGCGGACAGCTCCGCGGACGAGTTCGCCAGAAGGAGAACCCCCGCGTCGAGATCCTTCACCAGCGAACGGAGATTCTCCACCATGTTCTGGGCGGCCTTCGCAAGGTCGCCCACCTCGTCGGTGCGGGCCAGAGAGGCGGCGGAAACATCCTGCGAAACATCGCCGCGGGCAACTTCCCCAAGGTACACCACCGCCTCGCGGATCGGACGCGCGAGCTGTCTGCCCATGATGACGCCGCAGATGACCCCCAGCACGGCGAGAATGATGACCGCGAGAGCGATCCAGCGCGCCACGGTGGTCAGTTGCGCCTGGGACTTCTGGGCGATGACCGCGATCGGGGCGAGCGTCTCCTCCGAAGAGACGGAGACGCCGACGCTCAACCGATGGTGGCCGAACACCACCGGAGCGAAGCCGACTAAGCGGCGACTGCCGTCAAAGTCGCATTTGACCACGCCCGTTTTCCCGGGGAGCATCTGGTCTTTTACGATTTCGGAAATAGTCCCATGAGTGGCGTCGAGCAGCGAGACCTTGTCGGTGAATTTGTAGGTTGGATGCGCGACGGCGACACCCTCGGCATTGATCATGAACGCGTACTCGTCCTTGTTCCCTGTTCCACTCTGGAGCGACGCCTCCATCACTTGCCAGTTGAAATTGATCACGGCATAGCCGACGCGGGTGTCTTTCACCATGACCGGTGTCATGATGCGCAGTTCCGGCATCTTCGTGTTGAGCGATATCTCGATGTCTGAGAAGCTGATCTCGTCCGGTTTGAGCTTCGCGCCGTCCTTGAACCACTGCTTGTCGGCGCGGGACTGCAGGTCGTCGGAGAAAGAGCCATCGGCGAGAACTTTGACGAGTTCGAGTCCTTCCGTGTTGAAGAGGCGGATCTGGGTGTAGGCGGGGATGCGTGTCCCATTGATGTCGAGTATCGATGTCTCGTAAAATCGCTTCAGTTCATCATGGAGGAGGTTTTTGGAGAGGTGTAATATGCTCTTGTTGAGCGTGTCGTAATATCCTGAGGCGCAGATATGCCAATCCCACGGCGCGAAATACTTGTGGTAGACGAATTTTCGTCTTCCGTTGAATTGGTAATTGACATTGGTCACCGCATCCCCTTTTGCCGTGAGAAACGGGCTTAAGGCGTCAAGCTTGAGGTCGGAGATGACGTTTTTGCCGATGAGCTCCTTGTGCGGGTGGATGATAAGATCGCCTTTTGAATCCATAATGAACGGATAGCCATCGCTGCCTATCTTGGTGGCGCAAATCGCCTCATCGATCCATTGGTTGTCGCGTTCCTTTTCGCCGAAGAAGAGCATGCCGACGACTTTGCCGGAGGCGTCCATGATCGGTTGATAGCCGGTGGAGCACCATGCGTCGACTACGAAGGCGCGGCCGAAATATGGCTTGCCGGCGAGGACGGTGGCAAGGACGGGATTGGGCGTTCCGTCCGGCTGCGTGGCGGGGATGTAGGTGCCGACCGCTCGTCTGCCATCAGCTGTTTTGACGGTGGTGGCAACCCGGAGCATGTCGCCTTCTCCATTCATTCGCTCAAAAAGCGTGCAGGCGCCGCCAACCAGTGAGACAACCTCGTCGGTCACCGGCGTCGCCACGGCTGTGTCGGTGTTTTTCTGTATGAGCTTCTCTCCGACAAGTGCGCAGGGGAGCTTGACCGTCTTTTTCTCTTGGGTGAGTTGATTGGTTGCCTCCCATTCAATGCTCTGATCGGGGGAGAGGCGCATGCCGCCGAGGCGATCAAGCACATAGCGGGCGGTGGCGAGGTTGTGTGAGACCTTGTCCGAGAGGATCCCTTGCTGAATCTTGAAGGTAAGATAGAATCCATCGACGCAGCTCGTCCCATCCTGCTTGGCTGTGTCGGTCAGGGCGTTCTCTTCACCGCTTCGGGTCATGAAGTACATCTGGCTTCCCCGCGCGAGGCGCAGAACACCTTTTTGCGCGAAGTCGACCCGGCTATTGACGAAGTCAGCCTTGTTGCGCGCCTTGTCCTTGATGAAGTCGAGGATCTGACTTTCAAGAATCGAGCCGGAATCTTTTGTCGCCTCCCGCCCGAAATGGCGGAGGGCAAGCAGAGATATTAAACCGACGACCGCCACCGCGACCAGAACTTGCGTCGTGGTCGCGACAATGATTTTCCCGCCTATCCGCATTTCGCACTCCTAAATTGGCTATGTGATCGAGTTTGTAAAACGATCACAGATAGATTCCATATAAGTAGTGCTACTGTAATTCTCGGCGGAAGCTTTAGCAATTGCCGTTTGACGTACAATGCGGAGTTTGCCCGCACCCCAATTTGCCGCCGTGCCTTTCAGCGTTAGGCGTCCGATTTACGGGCGGTCGCCCCCCCTTGTGTAAGGTGTGGTGATGGCGTGCCGTGCGCCGTCGGAGGTGACGGAGATGCGGCCGTGTAGGCCGGTGACGTAGACGTTCGAGCCTACCGCCGCGACCACTTTGCGTGCTGTGCCTCCGCCTTCGCACCAG
>CAYTFM010000384.1:0-4259 GCA_964436735.1 uncultured Victivallales bacterium
ATATGGCTGGTGTGGAACCTGCGCGTGAGGACGGGGACTGGGCCGAGAAAGCGGCTGAGGAGCTGCTGGCCGGTCTGCCGTTCGATCCAGGAGCTGGCGTGTATCGCCTATGGATAAGCGCTTACGACTACGACAACGAGCGGATTGTGCCGGCGTCGGAGATGGATTGCTTCACGTGGCACGCCGCGAGACGGGAAGCCGCGTTGATTATGCGCTACGAGCACAGGAGTATGGCGCGGGTGCTGATCCCTGACGCCGAGGCCCGCAGGATGGCTGTATCCTGCGCCGAGGTGACTTACGATCCCGCCCCATCGGAGGGGGATCAAGAGGCGGCGGCAAAAGACAAGGCGGGGCGAGCGGAAAAAATAGAAACACTGCGCAGTCTGGGATACACAGTCATACCGCCGAACAATCCGACTCTGCCAGATAGACAGGAGACGTGAATGCGGATCACGGCAGGCTGCATCCCCGGGATTCCCTGTGAAACGCCCCGCCCGAGGCGCAACAGCGAAAACCCGGGCGATGATCCTGAACGGCCACCCCACTTGGAGCAGCGCATGGCCATGGAGGCGGAGGAGCAAGACGGGATGTAGGGGTGTGGCTCAATGCGACCGATGATGATGGCGGAATGCGGGAATTCCATTTACCATCCTAAACTAAAGCCCCCTACACAGCCCTGTTCCGACAGCTGACGACCTTGTCATCCGGGATAATGATTTCCTCGTCCGGAACCATGTTGTCGGCGAAAGTCCTGCACCAGATATGAGGGATCGTGTTTGTGGGGACTTCGCACTCCAGCTTGAAGTCAAATGATTGTTCGAAATGGTCATAAGGGAAAAGCGGGGGCTGACCGCGGTTGGAGACGACAAGCGGCCACACACACGCTCCACTATCAAGCACCAGCGGCCTCATGCCTGGAAACAAAACTTGTTGACCTCGTATGACTGTGGGGATATGCAGTTTCGCGCAGACATGCCTTGCGAGCACCTTGCTCTTGTTCTCAATGCGGCAAAACACATTATGCTTGAAACTGACATTGTCGAAATGCACAAAAACCTTGGTCTCGACGACCGGATCGCGTCTCCTGTTGACGATGTCCATCACGGCCTGGTGGCGGATCGGGCGCAAGTTCGCGCCTGTCCTCTCGTAATACTTGCCGTCTTTCGCTTGATGCGGCGCGGCGTCGCTTGGTGGGATATGAATGCCAACGACACAGCGTCCTGGCTTGATAAAGGAGAACTTGTCTCCACAGAAAAGTTTAACTCTTTGCCTGGAGATGGGTGGATCAGTGGCGCAAGATATGATTTGCTCCAACTGATTCTGCAAATTTTTCCTGGGATCAACAGGAACGCCTTCGTCCAACTCGATCGGATTTCCCGGCTTGGGGTCTTTCACCCCTATCACAAGATAGCCTCCGTCGTAATTGGCGAACGCGGAGACATATTTCGACAATTCCTCGTTCCTCAACTTGGTCAGCCAGTCGCTCCCTTTGAAGTCCAGCCAGTCGGATTCGTCATTCGGAAGATTTTTGAAGTAATCCTCGTCCCACAAGTCAAACTCTTTAAGCTGATCCGGCATACAACCCCTCTCCCTCAACTGGAATTCCAAGGCGCTCGTTGATCTTCGGCTTCCCCCCTGTCCAGCCCTCGGACACCGTTCCCGCATAAACCTTGAAAGCCCGTCTTCGCCAAACATACCCCCTCGCCTCGCCATCTCCAATACTTGACCGGGAATTGCGACATTGGGTCATTTCCCCACGTCCATGCCCAACAAGAACGCACACACACACGGGAACTGTGTATAGAGAGAGGGAGACAGGGCTTTCATTCAAAGAGACTGCCGTTCGCCCCCCCCACGACGACGCTTGATCACTGGCGGTTTGTCGGGAATTGGTGCCTACCTCACCCGCTTTCCACCCACCGCAGTGAACAAACTGAAGGACGACAAATACCGCATCCTTTATTTCTGCGATGGCTACATTAAGGATCTAACGACGCACTGGACGCTGCACAAAGATGACGCCATCGTCATAAGCTCCATCAGATGAGCCGCCAGCTCCAACGTCACCTGATTCGGCATTTCTGGATTTTTCAGAGATTCCCAAAGATCGAACTGCATGGGGCTGTGCTGAAATCCTCGCCGATAACGTTCTTAACCGGGATCATCTCATCGATCGCCTTCACCGCCGAACCACATCCTCCCAAGACAACCTGCTCCATCGGTCACCCCAGCTGGCAATGGTGGCCGCCCCCTTGCCTGTCCGCGGGCTCGATGGCATCATCGGCATGCTCCGAAGCGGTCGGCCAGTCTTGCGCCCGTCGGCTATGGTTTCACTTTTAAAGAACATGCGCATGCCAAGTTTTCGCTTTTCCGGATTTTCCGCAGATTCACCAAGAGCCTTGCCATGATATCCCACCACAACCCCTTTCATATAGCGTTCTATATCCATCCCCCATCTCCACACCTGGAGAAGCCCCACGGGACGCCGCTAATCGCCATCCGTCGCACTCACTCACCGACTGCACCTCTTCCTGCTGCCCCCTGACCGTTCACTTCTCATAGAATACGGATAGTCACTTCAACGGGCGACGTCCACGAAGACATTCCTTGAATCCCCGTCTCGCCCCCGGCCTCGTAATAGTGGAACCCAACTGTTTTCTTTGACTTTCAGTCCTTTCCGGGATACGATTACTTCACGTTCGCGCCGTACGCCCTGAAATAATTAACTGCAACAGACTAAATTGTTGGTCTTGAATGACATGATATTTGAATGGAACAAGGTTGTTCACTGGAAGCGGCAATTCCTTGAAGACAATGTCGATGTTTTAGGAGAGGAATTCTTCCGTAGTTATATCGCTGCTGGCCGACCGCGGATATACAGAGATACGCTCTCAAAACTAGCCCCGCAGATAGTGGGTTCTATAGATGAAGCGCTGGATTTGATGTATTCTCGGCTTTATCGACGATTTGCCAAAGTCCGCGCTTATCACGGCTGCGCCCCAGCCAACCCGGAGACTTATTATTCAAAGGGAATTCTCCCGTTGGATATTGACGCTATTCATGCTGATGTTCGGCAAGAGTTTCTTAACGGATCATATCCGGAGCTTTCCAGTGAAATAGTTGAAAAAGCCATAGAGATCGAAAGACCATTCGCTTCGTCTGATAGTGTCTATCTCTCTCTGGATTCGCGAACGCTCATTGAGGATTGTGGTCATTACATTCGCTACGGAAGTGAACACAGAGTCGGAATCGCAGCCAATTTGATGCGACTAACTGGCGCGAGAGATTACAGACTGGCATTCAGAGACAAAGGAACGCCAACCATATTTGTATGTGATATTCCGGCGGCAGTAATCGAAGAGGATGCTAAACGTGAATTGCTCGCGATGGTCATTGTGACAGCCATTGAATGTGGTTCAGGCGGTCGATATGAGAATGATCCCGTCGATTTCGCAATTGAACTACATCAACCGGTCAAGAAAGAATGGATCACCCGTCATTTTCATCCAACAGATGTTAAGGATCCATTGAATAGAACCTGAGGCCAACAATCGGTTGCGCCCTACGGTGCCCAACGTGCGCCGCGGGCGTACCATGACGTTCAACCTCCTCTTTCCCCATCACCACCCACCACCACATACCGCCTCGCCTCCGCCACGCTTTCAACACTGTGTCTCTCCCACACCAGCCAGCCGCAGTCCAAAGCCGCCCGTGCATGGAGTGCGCCTTGAGTTCTGGAACTCCAAGCCTGTCCAGGGAGTACTTGAAGACTTTATCGCACACCTCGCGGCTCAACATCTCGGGCGCTTCTTTCGGCCCCGGAACCTCATCCGTCCGCTGTCCACGCCGATCAGGAGTCCCCCACCCCGAACCCGCCGAACTCGCCCGCCGGATCATATCATTGACTGAATGCCGATCAGGAATCCTCGTGGCAAACTTTTGGAGTTCAAGAAAGCCTTCGCCGCCAACAGCGGTTTCCGCAGCCGTTCCATCCGGCACGCGCTCTGCGCGAGCCCAGGCTTCGTCTCCCATTTTCTAATCTCCCCCCTCTTCTTCCTTCAAAACACGCCAGACGCACTGAAAACCGACTGGGAATTATGTCGTAAGGTCGGCGTCGTTTGAATATTAGGCAAATCGTGGCTAAGATGGTTATCGTAGACTATCTGAGGCGGATATAGATGATTTCGCTAAAAACGCAGAAACACAAGGAGAATAACATCGCCTGTGGTCAGGCATATGCATGAGCAACTCGTGGCTTT
>CAYTFM010000384.1:4269-7340 GCA_964436735.1 uncultured Victivallales bacterium
GAAACAAGAGTGAACGTAAACATCAAAATAGAGGCAAGCATGAAAACAACAATCAGAATGATACGTGTGATGGCGGGGACAGCACTTCTGGGGCGTATAAGTTTCCACTATTGCAAGGGGAATGCATGTTTTAGTTAATGAATATGCCGTTAAAACATAGGAGCAAGTGCAGGGAGGGATGAACTCCCGCGCCCCGCCATTTTTCAAATCAGAATATTTTGCTATATCTCTCGTGCCTCCTCCTGGCCTCCATTCGCTGAATTTGACAGCGCTGGAGGGATGTAGACCGCATATGCTGCGACATACCCCCTGCTTCTACGCCACTGGAGACGGGGGGCACCAGAAGCTGGACACCTGCCTGTCCGTGCGCATACAGCTCTTGACATAGCCTCTTCTCTGGTCTTCCTCATTGGACTGCCTCTCCCACTCCACTTTAACCGTGGGTTCGCATATCTTAAAACAGGATGTTTTCTTTCGCCCTTTGGCCAATCAACACTTACCGCCCACCTCGTTATCGCCTCCACCGTGCACTTGCGACATATCGCCACGAACCGTCCTGAACACGGCATGGACCGTCAACTCGGGGATTCCAAGGCGATCGGCAGGTTCGTTTATCAGACATCCAACAGCCCTACCACCGATGGGGGAGCGGTTCTATTCGTGGAATGATGATCCCGTCGTATGTGCCCCCCATCACTACATCCGTTCAGTGTCCGCCGTCATGGCCCCGGGGACTTCCTTCGCCTACGGAACCTCGCCATCTGTTCACGCCGATTGGGATGAGCCCGCCCCGGCCCGCCACATCCGCCGCACCCACCTCCAGATTCCCGGATTTTTGAATTATAAGCAGAGGATATCACGTTCAAGGAGAGTGACTATCCGTTGCGACTGGTGTAGATATCCACGATGTGGATTTCTACGAAGTCAACAAGACTATCATAGGCAAAGGTCGTCGGAAACTATTTCTTGAATTTTCATCCCACCTTATTTATTATATAGTAAGTGAAAATATGCCGAAATGCCCATGCCGAAGAATCGACAACCAAATCCCAGGTGCCAAATCCCTGATATATTGCCATTTTTCGTCGGGCGAGACCGAGAACTTGAAATTCTTGGGCGGGAACTCTTAGGCACTGAGCCTAGGACGGTTTGCATTACAGGGTGCGCTGGTGCGGGTAAGACATCCCTGGCGAGAGCTTTTGCCGCACTAAACCCTACGGCCTTTCCCGAAGGCGTGTACAACCTTCACGCCACGCCATTTGAGACATTGGTTCAAACTGCAGAGCGAGAAGTCACGGTACAGCGCGGTACGGTTCTCATCATCATAGATGATACAGAAGTTCGCCCACAGTATAACGTCTCCGCGGAGCTTGAGATCCTTCGTAAAACACACCCTAATGCCAAGGTTATTCTCACGAGTCGAGCATTTGTCGCCCCCCCAGTAGTTGACCTTAACCTGAAACTTTCAGGGCTTTCTCAATCAGAGTTCATGGTTCTTCTCGAAAGGCATTTCGCTGAGCCTGAGAGAGACGTAGCCCACAAGCTGTACAAGATGTTTGCTGGGCATCCGCTTGGCGCAACTTTAGCCGGTGATATTCTTGATAGCGGGATCGTGACATGGCAAGAGCTCTTGGTGCGGTTATCGCCGTTCACTCGGTCGGGACTCGTTGACATCGCCGGAAATGAGATCCCTGATGATGCTCCCGCACGACAACAGATGGTATCGCATATTGCCACCGTTAGCAACGAGTTTCTGCTTAAGCTTCACAATGATCCAAAGTTGCTCTATGATGTTTCTCCGCGTCTGTTCGAGGAGATCGTGGCGGAACTCCTGCATCGGCTCAAATACACGATTACGTTGACCCCGTCGTCGAAAGATGGGGGGAAAGACATCTACGCAGCCAAACATGATCACTTGGGAACTTTTCTTTACGTGGTCGAGTGTAAGAAGTATGCCCCCGATCACCCTGTTGGTGTTGGCCTTGTCCGCCAACTGAATGGCGTAGTACAGGCTGAGCAGGCAACTGCAGGGATTCTGGCCACAACATCTTTTTTTACGAGAGGCGCAAAGGAGTTTCAGCAAAACATTGCGTTCCAGCTCAGCCTGAAGGACTACTTCGGCATTCAAGGATGGCTAAAGGAAGCCATGAATAAATAGCCGGAATGTAAGTAAGGGACAGATGCGGATCTGTAGTCTGACATCGGACATATCAGATATTAGACTCTGGGCACACTACGGTGGCGCGCAGGCTGGTGTTGCCATAGAGATCGATTTCTCTGGCTTGGAAACGAAGGTTTAAAAAGTGATTTATGATACCAAATTGAAAATGGTTGATGTTTCCAATGGACTTCAGCCCGATCCCCATGACATCCTCTCTCGCAAGACACACCATTTCCAGTGAAGAAGCGTATTCGGAGGGCTATTGTTGGCCGCAGTTGCCCTGACTCTAAGGTTGAAATTCTCCGGCGTCTTCTTCCCAAAGATGTTCGCTTAGGACTTATGTTGAGACTTCAGTTATGTGGAGTCCAACAAGGCCACAGTCTGCCATTGCCACCAATTACTCCACATTAATGCGAGCCTATAACGATTCCAGCCATTTTAGCAGATCCTCATCTTTACTCCACTTGGAGAGAGTTGTTTTGACCGGCTCCGCCTTCTCAAGTGCCTTGCGTTTCATGTCTAAGTCTATAGTGGCATATCTGTTGGTGGTGTTTGTACTGGCGTGTCCAAGCCAACTTGCGATCGATGTCAAATCCACTCCCGCTTTGAGCAGGTGGATCGCTGTGCTATGCCGCATGCTGTGCGGATGGAGGTGCTTCTTCCCCAGTCGCTGATCCTTCTTCGCCGCTTGGCGAATATACTTGGCCAGGATGTAGCGGACGCCGAATCTGCTCAGAGCCGTGGAGTTTCCGTTCGTGAAGACGGCCGTTGGGGAACGTGGATCCACCTTCCGCTCCTGTAGGAGCGACGACAACTCCTTGGCGGTGCTTAGCCAGATTGGGCAAGTCCGCTCCTTCCGTCCTTTCCCAAAGAAACGGACGGAACATGCCGGAATGAGGTTGAGATCCGA
>CAYTFM010000384.1:7350-7633 GCA_964436735.1 uncultured Victivallales bacterium
GATCGATCTCTCTCAATATGCTCTTAATCTCCTCAAAATCGAAGTATTCGATCTCACGCGTCCGCGTTCGCTTGAAGGGAATGCTGAGTATCTGCTGAGCCAAGTTGATGTGCTGGGGGAAGGAGCTGGCGATATAGCGGAAGAAGCAATGGATCGCCGCCAGCCTGTTGTTACGGGTTGCGATTGTGTTGCGCCTCTCCGTCTCAAGATGATTCAGGAAATCGATGATCTTGTCGGGAGCCATCGCCTCGATCATGATGCTTTCCACCTTGCCTTTCTCACC
>CAYTFM010000385.1:0-7585 GCA_964436735.1 uncultured Victivallales bacterium
ATGTACCTGGATGGACATGTCGAACCAAAGAATCCCGCCCCGCAGTATTGGGCGGGTGGAAATTATCCTAGGGCCCTTGACAATATCCAGTATTGACAGTCGAGCTGAACTCTTGCGGACTCGGCTGGGGTGGGGTTGCCCAACCGCAAGTTATGGCCTGACGGTGAATCAACAAGGAAACAACCATGACCAAAATCCCTTTTTTGATTTCAAGTTGCATGTGCTTTCTATCCGCCACGGCGGCGGATGTCAGCTCCGAGGGGGAGTTGCTGTTCAAAAGCGAATTCGCCCAAAACAAAGAGCTGAAAGGTTGGACAGACGTGTACCAAAAAAGTCCGCCCAAATCGGAATGGTACAAAGTGGAGGACGTCGGCGGAGAGTCTGTTTTGAAAACCGCGGAGGTTCTTTTTGGAATTTCCCATAAGTTGAAAAGGGATTTGCTGGTGGACGAGTCTGTCGTGGAGATAACATTGGACGTTGCTCTGCGTAAACCGACCCCACCGAAAGGGCATCAGGTGGGAATTGCCCTGTCATCCAGGGACACTGCCGCGATGGACGCCGGGGGGCCGTTTTGGAAGGGGAAGGACAGCGGAGTCATGGCGCAGGGCTACAATTATGACGACCAGTCCGCGAACTTCATATTCTGGCAGGTGGAGGGCAATCAAACCCGGATGCATCCATCGCGGCAGCCCTTCAATCTGTTGCCGGAGGCGGGGAAATGGACGACATGGCGACTGGTCTACAAGCATCGGCAAAAGGAGTTGTGGTTTTATCGAAGCGCGAAAGACAATGAGCCGTTCATGATTCAGAGGCGGGTCGATTTATCGGGCGTGGCTCTGGGCAGTGTGTGGCTATGCGGCTGGAGCACGGAGTTCATGGACGTCTCCGTACGTTGCCTGCGCAATTAAAAAAAAACACAGCATCAAGAAGCAAAATTGAAATGGAGTTTGAGCGATGGGAAACAAAGTGTGCAAACTGATCGTACCTTTTCTGGGCATCATGGGGGCGAGTCTGCCTGCGGCGACGCTGGTCGAAAACGGGATGCCCGCGGCAACCATAGTCATAGACGCCAACGCGACAAGAGGCGCGCAGTTCGCGGCTCTTGAGCTTCAATGGCACGTGAAAAAAATGACCGGCGCGGAACTGCCGATAATCGAGGGAACCGCCCCGGCGGCAGGGACGAAGATACTGGTGGGGGCAAATGAGATCTCCCGCCAAATGGGAGTGAAAAGTTCCGACTTCAAGAAACAAGAGTACCTTGTCACCGTCAAGAACGACATCGTGATTCTATCTGGAAAAGACAAGGAGGACACAGGCAAGGTGGACTATCAGGATGTGAAGACTTTTCCCGACCGCTGGGAAGAGTGCGGCACTTGTCATGCGGTGTATGATTTCCTGGAGCGACTGGGATTCCGCTGGTATCTGCCCACGGACTTGGGAGTCACATACACGCCGTCGCAAACTTTGAAGGCTGCGGACGTCGGGGTGAAAAGGGCGCCATTCATGAAGTACAGGGATCCGTTTTCAGGAACGAAATTCCCGGTTGACTTCGCCGGGGACTCGGTAAAGACCGCGCCCGTCGCCTCGATATCCCCAAGAGACACCGAACTCTGGCACCTACGGAAGCGCGCTGGCGGCGAGAGGATTATCATATGCCACTCGTTTTACACGTATTACAAGCGGTTTTGGCCTACAAGACCGGAGTTGTTCGCGCAAGGATACGACGAACAACCTCCACAACTCTGCTACAACAATCCAGCGACGCTTCGGCAAGTTGTCCAAGACGCGCGCGATTTCTTTGACGGGAATAGAGATTCGGCTGAACTCTGCAGCAATATGCCATCTGGATTCAAGTCAAACGTCTTCCCCGTTTTTCCGATGGACAACAGCTCCTGGTGCAAATGTCCGCAATGCCAGTCGCAATTGAAACCCAAGGCGGAGAGCGGGCCGGGGCAGTTTTCCAACGACCGCGCCAGCGAGTACATCTTTGGGTTTGTGAACAAAGTGGCCAGGGAGATACAAAAAACACATCCGGACAAGTTCATCGGAGCGGGGACATACGCGGAGTTTTGCTACCCCCCAAAACATTTGGAGCCTAACGTGATGGTGATGATATGCCTTCATTCGCGCATCGTCTATGCGCCTCACGTAATGGAAAACGACCAAGCCGTCTTGGGTGCGTGGAATGCGGCGCACCCCAAGACTCCCAAGATAATATGGATGTACTATTGTTTCCCCACTTATGAAGCAAGAAATCAACAGTACAGGGCCTTTCCCGGCTTTTTCGCAAACCATGTGCGAAAACACATGAAAGATTTTGTCGACGCCGGAGTCTACGGCATCTTCACTGAGCCTTCATACATGGTCAACGGCCAGCAAAGCTTTCTTATGGATCAAGTGGAAGGCGACATAACCTTTAAGCTGGCAGACGATCCTTCTCTTGACGGAAAGATTTTATTCGACGAATTCTTCGAGCGCTATTACGGGCTCGCCGCGGAGCCTATGCGCAGGTTCTATCTGACAGTTGAAAAGGCATACTGTGACCCTGCGAACTACCCACCCAAGACAAAGCATCACACCGAGGCGATCGCATGGGGGAACTTGGGAACGGAGGAGCGAATGAATGAGCTGGAAGCCCTGATGAACGAGGCCATGAAACTCGCCGTGTCCGCCCCCTTCAAACAGCGTGTCGAGGTGTTCGAGAAAGGAATCTGGCAGTATATGCAGAAGGGGCGCAGAGCCTATCTTGAGCGCGCCTTCCTCATGGCTCCCACCATGCAGCAGGCGCAGGCGTGCCGGATTGTCAACCCCGAGCCCGGCGACCCGCTCACGGCGCCTTGGGACAAGGCCAGCCGCCTCAACATCCAGTACGGCGGATTGCAGGCGGACAAGCTGGAGCGCAAGATTAAGGTGAAAATGGCCCATGACGGCGAATATCTGTACCTTATGTACGAGGAGGACGATGTGGACACCGACAAGCTCACGTCCTCCAGCACTGTTTGGGGAAGCGACGAGTGGGAGTCGTACTTCGCGAAACAACGCGGCGAGCCCTATCACGTGATCGGGATCAACCCCAACGCCAAATACGAGGCGTTGAATTTCAGCGGCACGGTCAGGGACGCATGGGAGTTCAAGGGTAAGATCGTTCCTGTTAAAACGGACAAAAACTGGAAGACCTATATCGCCATTCCCCTTGACAATCTTGTGGCAGGGGGAATAAAGCCCGGGGAGATGCTTTACTATAACATGATACGATCCAGCCGCCTCAAGGCAGTCGCCTGCTGGGTGCCGACGTTTGCGGGTTATCATGCCCCCGGCCGGTTCGGAGAAATATATTTGGAGAAATGAATTCCCACATGAGGGGGCGAAATATGGATAAGACCATCCGGAAGACGGAGTCGAACTACGAGTTCAGGACGTGGCTGGACAAGATTCACAAGACAGGCAGAAGGGATCATGGGCTCAAACCGGCCAGGAACGAACTGGAGATATCCGAGGGGTGGACTATCGGAGTTGTCGAAGGATGCTCTAAGGTGGTTCTGCAGGCGGCGCAAGACCTGCGAGACTTCTTCCAAGCCAGCATGGATCTGTCCCTGCGCCTGCTCAGGAAAAAGGTTGACGCCTTGGCGAAGGAGGACAACTGCATCGTTCTTTGCGAGAAGTCCGAGATCCCCCGTCTCTCCAAGGGCTTGACCAAGCCCAGGAGCTATCGGATCGCAGTCCGGACGGGGCGGGTAACGGTCTGTGGCTTCGACGACCGCGGCGGAGCGCAAGGCTCCTATCACATCGAGGATTTGATGAACCTGAGGGAGGCTCCCTTCCTCACCATAGGCGAGACCAAGAGGGAATCGCTCTTCTCGCCAAGGATGACGCATTCAGGTTGGGGCATCGATCAATTTCCCGACAGCCACTTGAACTCCATTGCACACGCCGGGATGGACGCATTATTGCTCTTCGTCAAAGGGGTTGATCTTACGACGAGGGGGTATTTGGATTTCAACGACCTGATAAGAAGGGCCAAGACCTTCGGCGTCGATGTCTATTTCTACAACTATCTGAAATGCTGGAAGCATCCCGACGACGACGACGCGGAAGAGGCCTTCGACAAAACCTTCGGCTCTCTCTTCAAGGCCTGCCCCGATGCCAAAGGTATCGTCCTCGTCGGCGAGTCCTGCGAATTCCCGAGCAAAGATGAACGGACGACGCGACGGTCTTGCCACGAATCGGTGGTGGACGGTATTCCAAGCACGAAACCCAGCCCCGGCTGGTGGCCTTGTGACGACTATCCCCGATGGGTGGGCATGATTAAGAAGGTGGTCCGGAAATGGAGCCCCGAGGCGGATATCGTCTTCTGGACCTATAACTGGGGATACGCACCCGAGAAGGATCGGATCAAACTCATAAACGCCCTTCCCACGGACATCTCGTTGCAGGTCACGTTCGAGATGTTCGACCGGATCAGGCGCGAGAATACCGTCAGCTCGGTCATGGATTACACGATTTCACATCCAGGTCCCGGCACATATTTCACCAGCGAGGCAAAGGCGGCGCATAAACGTGGCATCACACTCTACACAATGTGCAACACCGGCGGACGCACCTGGGACTTTGGCCTCGCCCCCTACGAGCCGTTCCCGTTGCAGTGGGGGAAAAGGCATGATGCACTCAACAATGCCCGCAGAAAATGGGGTCTCTCTGGATTAATGGAATCCCACCATTACGGCTTCCATCCATCGTTCATCTCAGAGTTCGCCAAATGGAATTTCTGGACTCCGTCGCCGTCGCATGATGAGATACTGAAGCGGATAGCGGTCAGGGATTTCGGCCCGGCGGGAGCTGGCCATGCGCTCACCGCATGGAAATATTGGAGCAAGTCAATCGGACACTACATACCTTCCAACGAGGACCAGTACGGCCCGAACCGCGTCGGCCCATCCTACCCCTTGATCTTCCATCCCGACATCACCCGCACCTTCGGCGGCAAGGAAATCGCCATGAGTTCCGCCCCCTACGCCCATTTCCCCGGCTCGGCGATCGTCAAGACCTTCTACCATCCCTACGAGAACGTCCAGCAGTCGCCGGGATCGTTTCGGGTGGATGTTGAGATACGCTCCTATCGCAAGGCCAGGGAACTCATGGAAAAAGGGCTTGTGGAAATACGCAAGGCAATCAAACTCGCCCCGGCAAGGACACAGGCGGAGGCCATCCGCCAAGAGTTGCTCGGTCAATTCATTTCCAACACCCTCGCCACCACCATTAATGTCAAGCGCTGGTGGAAGCTCAACCAGGAATTGCTTGTGGCCCGGGACAGGAAGAAGGCCCACGCCACCCTGGATGGTCTCGTTGAGATCGCCAATGCGGAGATTAGTAACGCCGAGGCGACCATTCCCCTGGTCGAACAGGACTCCAGCCTCGGCTGGGAACCTAGCATGGAATACCTTTGCGACAAGCCGCATCTGGAGTGGAAAATCCGCCAGACCAGGAACATGCTGGACAACGAACTCGCACTGTATCGCACATGCGTTGACCTCTGAGGATTCGATGAGGCATGCGCAAGGAATTCGTCCGCAAGGCGATCAAGGCAAGGGCTTAGTCGGCTGTCACGGGACTTAAAAACCTCATCGTCCTCGCCATCGAAACGAATTCGAGGACGAGGACTGCCACGCTGAGGACGAGTACGAAAATGTCGATTTCCTAAAAAATTGCTGAACAAGCACTTGCGACTATCGGCAAGAGCTCTGGCCAAGGAGAGGGGTAGCTGCATATTATTGATATGAGAGACAGGATACTTGTCATCGATGAAATCCCTCTTGAGCTGCAGACTCTTGGAGCGCGGCTTGAGCAAAGAGGCTTTGATGTCCTCAGCGCGCCGTCCGCCGAGCGCGGGTTGGAGCTTTTGTCGTCTGTGCGCAAGCTCCACGTGGCGATTGTCGACTGGCGTTTGTCAGGCGGGGGGGGCGTCGAGTTCCGTCGGCGTGCCCGAGCGGGGGCGGCGACATCGTGCGTCCACATCCTCTTCAACACGGCGACGGACGCGAAGGCCGAGGTGGCCGCGGCGCTTGGCTCAGGTGGGGCGGACGACTACGTCGTCAAGCCATTCGACCTCGACGAGCTTGCGGCCCGCGTCAACGCCGGCCTCCGCATCGTCGCCCTCCAGCGCGGATTCCGCGCGGAGCGACTGCTCGCCCGGCGAAACACATGCCGAATGGAGAGGATGTCCGAGGCGCAGGCCGAGCAGCTTGTCCATGCCGACCGTCTCGCCGCCCTCGGCATGCTCAGCGCCGGGGTCGCCCATGAGATCAACACTCCCACGGCCTTCATCAGTGGCAACGCGCAGCATCTTGAGATGTTCTGGCCACAACTGCGGCGTCTGATCGAAGAGGCGGAGGCAGATGCTCCCGACCGTGAGCAGCTCCTGTTCATCAAGGACGATATGGAAGGCATCATCCGCGGCATCAAGGAGGGCTCCCATAGAATCAGCCGCATCATCAGCGCCCTCAAAACCTTCGCACGTCAGGACAAGCCACAGAAAATCCCATGCGACATCAACGACATCATCGAGTCGGCTCTCAGTCTTTGCGCCAACACCCTCAAATACAAAGTGAAGGTCATCAGTAGCCTACGGGCCTGCCCGTCCGAGACTCTCGGCAATGCCCAGCAGCTCGGGCAAGTCTTCATCAACCTTTTCATAAATGCGGCCGACGCCATCGGTGAAAGAAAAGGCTCTCTTTTCGTTACCACGGAGAATGTCAACGACGGAATACGCGTCATTATCGCGGACGCAGGCCCTGGCATCCCGACTGGAATTTTCAGCAAGGCCTGGAGCCCATTCTTCACCACCAAGCCACCTGGCAAGGGAACGGGGTTGGGCCTCTCGATCTCGCAGGGGATCATAGAAAGCCACGGCGGCTCCATCACGGTGGGCAATCGGAGAGGGGGAGGGGCCCGCTTCCAGATCCTTCTCCCGGACAAGCCTATGATCGATCCCCAGCCTCCCCTTAAGGGGTAAATCGTAAAGATCAAAAGTCCCACGGCGCGCCCGGCAGCGTCAAAACCGCATTTTCATTGCGCTCATCAACCGCGGCCCGCCTGCCGCGCTGCCAGTTCCTCAGCCCTGCCACAATCCGCCTGGCGGCACAAGTCGATGACGCGCATCAGCTCGAGAGTTTCCTTAAAGGGCACGAACGGCGTCGCGTCAAGCGCGTAAAACTCATAACACTTCTGATAGAAGTCAACAGTTTCGACATCGGACAACGGGAACTCGACGTCACGCCATTGTATGTGCTCGCCATTGCCGTACGCGCGGTTGGCGGCGGCGAGCCCCACCTGCGCGTTGAGATCCTTGAAGTCCTCCGCCGCGCCGTGGCGGACGCGCCATGCTCCCCCCTCCTGGTCAAGAACCGCGCTCCCGCGGGTTCCGACGATGTGCCATGGGCTGGCGGGCTGCGCCGCGGCCATGTTGATGTCGACTTCGAGGATCATGCCGTTTGCCGCCTCCAGGATCACCTTGACGAGATCCTCGGCGTCGCCCGCCGAGACGACGTTCCGCATGACGCAGAACGCTTTTTACCCATGGGCCCCTGGA
>CAYTFM010000386.1:0-7556 GCA_964436735.1 uncultured Victivallales bacterium
TGTCGCCGTGCCTTTCAGCGTTAGGCGTCCGATTGACGGGCGGTCGGCCCGTCTTGTGTAAGGTGCGGTGCTGTTTGTTTCTTGTCATGTGCAAAGATGTTGAGCTTAAGTCGCGAAACGCTTCAACTTATAAACCTTAAAAAAATACAGGGGGAAACTATGACAGCGATTTTCGACGTGCGCGCGCGGGAGATTCTCGATTCTCGAGGCAACCCGACACTCGAAGTGGATGTGACGCTCGACAACGGAGCGGAAGGAACCGCCGCCGTTCCGTCCGGCGCCTCGACGGGCGAGAATGAGGCGATCGAACTGCGTGACGGCGACAAGAAACGCTACCTCGGCAAGGGCGTTCTCAAGGCGGTCGAGAACGTCAACGAGAAGATCTTCCCCGAGATCGAGGGGATGAACGCCCTCGACCAGACCTTGATCGACAAGACGATGATCGAGCTCGACGGCACCAAGAACAAAGGCAAGCTCGGCGCAAACGCCATCCTCGGCGTCTCTCTCGCCGTGGCGAAGGCCGCCGCCAACGCCCTGGATCTGCCGCTGTACCGCTACATCGGCGGCGTCAACCCCAAACGCATGCCTGTCCCCATGATGAACATCATCAACGGCGGCGCGCACTCCGACGCCCCGATCGACTTCCAGGAGTTCATGATCCGTCCGATCGGCGGGAAGAACTTCCGCGAGGGACTCCGCATGGGCGTCGAGGTCTTCCACGCCCTCAAAAGCGTCCTCAAAAAACGCGGGCTCAGCACAGCCGTCGGCGACGAAGGCGGTTTCGCCCCCAACCTGAAGGGCGTCGAAGACGCGCTCGATGTGATCATGCAGGCCATCTCGACCGCGGGCTACAAGGCCGGCAGGAAGGCGGACAAGGGTGACGTGTCAATCGCGCTCGACGTCGCCGCCAGTGAGTTCTTCGAGAAGGGCAAGTACAACTTCAAGAAGGAAGGCAAAGGCGTGGTCAAGACCTCCGAGCAGATGGCGGACTACCTGGCCAAACTGCACAAAAGCTATCCGATCGATTCGATTGAGGACGGCATGTCCGAGGCCGACTGGAAAGGCTGGAAGATACTCACGGACAAACTCGGCGGCATCTGCCAACTCGTCGGCGACGATCTGCTGGTGACCAACGTCGAATATCTCTCGACGGCGATCAAAGAGGGGTGCGGCAACGCCATCCTCATCAAAGTCAATCAGATCGGCACGCTCACCGAGACGCTCGACGCCATCGAAATGGCGCACAAGGCCGGATGGCACGCCGTGGTCAGCCACCGCTCAGGCGAGACCGAGGACTCGACCATCGCCGACATCGCCGTCGCCACCAACGCCGGCCAGATCAAGACCGGTTCGGCGAGCCGCACGGACCGCGTCTGCAAGTACAACCGCTTGCTCCGCATCGAGGAGGAGCTTGACGGGGTGGCGGTGTATCGCTGATTCCGTCAGTCGAGGATACTTTTCGTACCACAAGCCAAGGGGACTTTTCCCTTTGGCTTGTCTAATATCGACACCGGCCATGCGCGTCCCGCATGCCCCGTAGGCGGCCATTTGTATGCCTGAAACACAACAGGATGCCCATAGCGACTTCTCCTTCGATCCGCCAGCGTCAATCCTGATCATCGATGATTCGGATTTGAACCGGCGGATGATCAAAAGTCTCTTCGAGCCGATCAATTACGTCATTTACGAGATGACCAACGGCAAGGACGGCTTCGACCTTGCCAAGGAGAAGAAACCGGAGATCATCCTCCTGGACATCATGATGCCGGGAAACGATGGATATGAGACCTGCAACTGGCTCAAAGCCGACGCCATCACGCGGCACATTCCGGTGATTTTCATCACCGCCCTCGACTCCGTCCAGGAGAAGATCAAGGGCTTCGAGGTCGGCGCCATCGACTTTGTCACCAAACCCTTCAACTACCGCGAAGTGATCGCCCGCGTCAGAACCCACATCTCGCTCAGCCGGACCGCAGCGGAGCGGGAGAAGATGCTCTCGGTCGCCCTCGACCAGAAACGCGACGCCGTGATCGCCCGCATGGCCGCAGGCGTCTCGCACAATTTCAGCAACCTCCTCAGCGTCTCGGTCGGCAATCTCATGTTCATCGACTCGCTCCTGTCTCCCAATCTCCAACCCGAGATCAAGCACGCATTGGACGACCTGCACAAAAGCCTTCAAAAACAGAAACTGCTTGTGCGGCAGTTCCTCCGTGTCGCCGACCGCGGCGCGGTGGACTCGTCGACCCCCTCCCCCGAGGTCGTGAATCTGCGGAAACTGATCGACGAGGTCATCGAGAACACCAAGATCCAAGGGGAGAAAAAAGCGATCATCACCTTGATCTCCAACCGGGTTGACGATCGCACCGAGGTCTTCTGCGATCCCGCCCATATCCGGGAGATCTTCTACCTTTTATTCCATGAGCTCATCGGCGGTTCCTCCAACGGGAAGATCCTCATCCAGGCTCCCCCTCGCACCGCCGACAGACAGCAGTTCCACATCCACATCGACGGGTTCCGCTGCGACCCGAGCCTCGGCAAGTCGATCTTCGAACCCTACGCTCTTCCCATCGCGAACGTCGGCACGGGGCTCGCCTTCTCCGTATCGAAAACGCTTATCGAGAAGAACGGCGGCACCATCGATGCCGTCTTCCCCGGCGAACCACTGAAGCTCACCCTCACGTTCGAACTGCCCGCGCCAAAGGAGACGAACGGCCACCCTATCCAGGAAGCGGGGAAGTGATCTCATGAGAAAATCCGTCCTCTTCCTCGCCGACGGCATGGCCGACGAGCCGCTTTCCGAACTGAACGGCAAAACGCCGCTCGAGCATGCGCGCACCCCGCACATGGACGCCATCGCGGAAGGTGGCGCCTGCGGTACGTTCCTCTCGCTCCCCGCGGGCTTCCCGACATCGTCGGACGTCGCCAACATGTCGGTCCTCGGCTATGAACTCAGCCGATACTATCCAGGGCGCGGCCCGATCGAGGCCGTCAGCCAGGGGATCGACCTCAAGGACGACCACATCGCCTGGCGATGCAATCTGGTCCACACGGCCAACGACACGCTGCTCGACTACTCCGCCGGCCACATCGAGAACGACCGGGCGCGGGCGCTCATCGCCGACCTTCAACGGGAGTTCGGCACCGCGGAGGTCGAATTCCACCCTGGCGTGAGCTACCGCAACCTACTCGTGCTCAAGGGGAAGAACTTCTCTAATGCCGTCGACTACTTCAAACCGGATTCCCATCAAGGCGAACGCGTCGTCGACCTCGCCCTCCGCCCTCGGGACGAATCGGCCGAGAGCCGCCACACCGTCGACTTTCTGAAGGATCTGTGCCACCGCTGCGCGGACTTTCTCGCCGCACATCCGCTGAACGCCGGGCTCGAGACGCCCGCAAACGCCATCTGGCCCTACAGTCCGGGCCGTCGCCCCTCCTTCCCCTCGTTCGCCAGCAAATACGCAGGAGCCAAGGGGGCGGTCATCAGCGCCGTCGACGTCATCTTCGGCCTCGCCATCTGCGCCGGCATGGATGTCATCAAAGTCCCTGGCGCCACGGGATTCATCGACACCAACTACGAGGGTAAAGCGAAGGCGGCCGTCGACGCCCTCCGCGACCACGACTTCGTCTATCTCCACGTCGAGGCCATCGACGAAGTCTCCCACATCGGCGACCTGCAATTGAAACTCAAAGCCATCGAGGATTTCGACACCCGCATTGTCGGCCCCGTCATGTCGGCGCTCCAAGGTCAGGACGTGACGTTCGCCGTCCTCCCTGACCATCCGGTGCCGGTCAAGCTCCGCAAGCACACCCGCACACCCGTCCCAGTCGCGATCAAAGGCGCCCACATCAAACAGGACGCGATCACGCGCTACTCGGAACGCCTCGCCCCGCAAGGCGCTATCGGCCCCCTCAAAGGCGACGAACTCATGCGCCTCATCCTCGGCCTGTAGCCAGCGCGACGCCATCGCGGGCTTCAGCGCGCCACGTCCGCCCGGGCTACCCCCACCTTTCCCTCTTGACAAACGCGGGGAGATCCTGTATACTTACATTTAGTTAACGTTAAACTTTCATGGCGGCCCCTTCAATGTCGACCCTCAAGGACATCGCGGCGCGGACAGGGCTTTCGATGATGGCCGTCTCCCGGATTCTGAACGGAAAGAACAAGGAGGAGTGGCCCGCCTGCAAACAGAGAGCGGAGACCGTGAGGATGATCGCCGCGGAGTTAGGCTACCGCCCGGACTCGGCCGCCCGCGCCATGAGGGCGAAAACGTCCAAGCACATTGGGGCGGTCCTGCTCAACACCGGCAGCTTCAAGCTTCACTACATGGCGGCGTACGAGTTCGTCGCTGGCATCAACGAGCGTCTCAACCTCGACGGCTACACGCTTTCCGTCATCAGGCTGAGTGACCTCACAGACACCTCCAGCAGGCACCGATTCCTCCGGGAGCGGATGCTTGACGGCGTCATATGCGTCGGTCTGCACGAGGACGCCGATTTCATACGCAAGCTAGAGGAAAGCACGGAAAACTGTGTCTGGCTAGACTCAAACACCTGGAGGAAGCATGACTGCATCCGGCGCGACGAATTCCAGTCCGCTCTGACCGCCACGGCACGACTTATCGAAGTCGGATGCCACACGATCATATGGAAAAACTGGATCTACCCGCACTTCAGCTCCGCTGAACGAGACGCAGGGGTCCGGTCTGCCCTCCAAACGGCAAAAGAGGTCGAGCTTGTCGAATTGGGCGCCAGCGGATATCGGGACGTGTTCTCTTCCCTATGCGGCCGAGGGGCCACCGCAGTCAGGAAACGCAAAATAGGAGTCGTGGCGGCTAATTCCCATGCGGCCCTACAAACCCTCGTCGCGGGAACCAAACTGGGGCTCAGACCAGGAGTCGACTATGCGCTCGTCTCATGCGATGAAACTTCCGAGAACTGCTACATTTGGCCGGAGTTGACCCGTGTCAGCCATTGGCGTTTCGAATATGGCGAGAAGGCGGCGGCGATGATGCTGGATCTTCTGAAAGGTGTGAAGACCTCATCCCGCAAGCTGCAAGGGGTTTTGGTCAAAGGCGAGACCGATGCCGTGCGATAGAGATCCACTTTTACATGAGGCGATGCCATGAGTATCCACGCTATGCGTAAAAAGGGACATTTCACCCTCATCGAACTTCTCGTGGTGATCGGGATCATCGCGATCCTCGCAAGCATGCTCCTGCCAGCCTTGAAAAGCGCGCGGGAGAAAGCGAAGACGTTGAAATGCCTTTCGAACGTGAAACAGATATGCCTCGGCGTCTTCTCCTATTCGGGAGACAACTCTGACTACTACCCGATGGTCGGCTACGCCCCCAACATGAGCGACTGGTGGAGCCAGCCGACGGGTAATCCGTGGAGCAGGAATTTGATCGACAATGGCTACGTGGGCGGAAAAAACACGTCGGAGTTATCGGTCCAGGGACATCTCTTCTTCTGCGACGCCGACACCTCCGACTATGGTGGCGGCTCGTGGCAACTGAAAAGAAGCTTCGGCATCGGGCTCGCCTGCGTCTGGAACGGATCGCTGTTCACCTCGGCGCGGACCGTCGCCATCAAGGACCCCTCCGCCACGGTGAGCCTTGGCGAAAGCTACGGCTCCTACAATTTCCTGCGCGGCGAAAGCTGTCTGGCATACTACACCGTCACCAGCGGCTCCTCGGCCGGGAATTACGGCCACGAAAGCGCGCGCGGCAACTTCGCCTTTTGCGATGGGCATGCCACCACAGCCCGGTACGGACAGACCGCCGACTTCAAATTCAACAACAACTAAACATAGATTGGAGAACTCATCATGCCGACGTTCAGGTTCGTTTCCGCGGTGTTCTGCTGCGCCATGGCCTTGCGACTTCATGCGGAACCCAACGGCGTGAAGGAGGAGTTCGCCGACAAACTCTTGCCGGAGGAGAGGTGGGTCGTGGTCAAAGGCGATCCGAGCGGGGTGAGCATCCACAGTAACTCACTGTGGCTGTACCCCTGCACCTCGGGCACAGCGCTCCTCTTTAGATACTATCCGCTCCGCAGCGAACATGAGCGCCCGGCGTTCGAGGGCTTCTCCGCGAAACTCCTTGTGCGACTCGAGCCTGGTTCGTCGCCAGCCTCCTTCGCCCTGTCAGCGGGAGAATGGCGCCTGTCGCTTGAGTTCACGCAAAAGCCGGAGGCGTCGTCGAGGATGCTTCTGGTGAACGGGCAGGAAAGGCTGGAAAGCCCCTGGGTGAAGCTGGCGAAACCACCTGATGAGAGAATCACGCTGGAACTGCTCTACCAACCGGGATGCGCGGTGACGGCCTACGCCACAGCCGCGGACAAAAGGACGTATGTCGCACAATGGCGGGGAACCCCTCCGCCAATAGTCGATTTCGAGATCAGCGCAGGAGTCGACTCAAAAAACGTGGAACCGGTCAGAATCGACTCCTTCGAGATCAACGCCCTCCCGAAGTCATCCGGCTACTCCCTGACGATCCCGCGACCTGGCGTTCCACTTCCCGGCGACGCCAATCTCCCGGAGAACGTCCGTTCCATCGGCGGCGATTATGGCGGCGGCTACCTGTGGGCCAAAGGCGAATCCCCGGCCATCCCGGCACAGATCGCCAACTTAAAGCCGATAGAGTCCGACTTCATCCTCAAAACAGTGACCACCGACTGGCAAGACGTCCCCGTCGGACACGCCGACATCCCCTTCAAACTCGCCCCATTCGAGATACGCGGCATCTCCATCCCCGTCCCTGACTCCCGGTATGGCTCCTTCCATCTCACCACCCAACTCGCCGGCACGGACGGCACACCAGTCGAAGCCGCCAAGACATGCGACTTCGGCATCACAGCCGCCCCCCTCCCCAAAGATCTGCCCGCGACCTCCTCGGTTGGCGTCCATTACGGAGCCCTCGGACAGGTTGGCGCGAAATGGATCAGGTTCTGGGACAACGGCAAGCAATTCTACTGGCTCGACGTCGAGAAGCAGAAGGGCACGTGGGACTGGACCGCCGCCGACGCCTTCCTCCAGCGGACGCTCGAGGCCGGCCTGGAGCCGCTCATCGTCCTTGCCGGAACTCCCGAGTGGGCCTCCACGGACACCTCCTATTGCAACTATATGGGACGCGGCTCCTTCTCTCCCCCAAAAAACATCGAGGATTGGAAGGAGTATTGTGGTCGAATCGCCGCCCGCTACAAGGGAAAAGTCAAATACTACGAGGTGTGGAACGAACCGAACAACAACGAGTTGCTTCCCAAAGGATTCTTCTTCTACGGGTCGGTCGACGAGTATTTCGCGCTTATGAAGGCCGCCCATGAGGCGGTCAAGGCGGCCGACCCCGACGCCAAGATCCTTGCGCCCTCCGGCACAGGTCATTTCCTCCCGTTCCTCGAGGCCCTCGTCAAGCTAGGCGGACTGAAGTACTTCGACATCCTCTCCATCCACACCTACTGTGTCCCGCTCCCCCCTGAGATAGGGTATCATTTCAACAGCGAGAAAAGCTACAAGTACCGCGTCGAACGCTCCCGGCAGATCATGGCCGCCGGCGGCG
>CAYTFM010000387.1:0-7500 GCA_964436735.1 uncultured Victivallales bacterium
CCTCGAAGTTCAACTTGTCGAAGTCCATTGTGACGACCTGCGACCCCAGTTTCGTCATCGTGTCGAGGAAGAGCTTGCCGCGGAGCGTCTGCATGCCGGTCTTCCGAAGTTCGTCAGGGACGGTTCTTGCGTAGAGGACGGAACGGTGGCCGTGACCGAGAAGCAGCTCCGCCGCCTCCGATCCTATCGCCTCGTCGCTGACGCCAACGTAATTGTAGCGCGACTCCTTGCGCAGCCAACTTGGCGGCAGCCCGCAAAAGACGATGTTTTTGACATAGGCGTGGACATCCTTGAACGCATCCTCCTTGTAGGAGCCGGGAGCTGGTATGACGAGGATGCCGAAGAGGCGCATCGAGGCGAGGGTGTGGATGATCCTCTTTTGCCCCGCGTATCCTTCGCTGGTGGGATGTATGGAAACACGGAGGCCGTTCCGCTCAAGTCCTGCCACGAGGGCGTTCAGCATGCCGTCGTTGAACCCGTAGTCGAAGGGTGCCGTGACGACGCCGACGACGTCGGAGGTCCGCTTCTTCAAAAGGCTGGCGGCCGAGGAGTGGATGTAGCCGCGGCGCGCGATGATCCGCTCGATCTTCTCCCGCGTCTCGTCGCTGACGCGCGGGGACTTGTTCAGCACCCGGCTGACCGTCATCTTCGAGACGCCCGCCTGCCGCGCGATGTCTGCGATGTTGACCATTGCCGCCATCCTCGCCATGGTTGCGTTATCGGTAACACAACTATAGCGCATCTCGCGGTGGCTGTCAAGAGGAGATGGCCTTCTGCGCCCAATGTGGGAGCCAGCTCCCGTTGGCGATTCAGGGGTTTGGAAGTCGCACGGGGTCGCTGAGTTCGTCGTGCAGGGAAATTATGTTGTAATTCCTGCGGGAGATGGCACATATGTAGCCACGGGCGCACGCCCGTGGACTGGGAATTGGACAAAGTGCGCCTTGAGGTGCAGTTAGGTGGGGCGTGGCACCTTCCGCGCCTTTGGAATTTGACGCAAAAGGTGTTGCGCCCCACTTCAAAACTTTGACTGCGGAGATCGTCCAAACTCCAGACCACGGGCTCGCTCCCGTGGCTATAATTGTTCCGCCCGCCCGGCGGGCGGAGTCAGGATGAAAGTCGATTACCGCGGTGACTCGCAGACCCTCCGATGGACCCTGCTTTCATGGGGCTGTCCGCAGTTCCCGGAGGCTGGAGCCGGCGCGGTAGAGCATATCCTGGTAGTCGGCCTTGTCGACGATCTCCCATTTGCCCGCAAGCTCCACGACGGTCTTTCCGTCTCTGACCAGTCTGAAGACGGGCTTCCCGACCGTCAGCGGAGCCTTGAAGGAGTTGAGTCCCGCAGGGAACTCCTTGCGGGAGATTTTGCCTGCCAATTCGATCTCAAGCGTTCCTGGCTCTTTCATGAAGGCGAGAAGCTCCACCTGCTCGCTGGGGGTGCCGACGATCTTGAACGACTTCTCCTGCGCTTTCGCGGGGACGAGCTTCAGCGTCTGGCTCCGGTAGAAATAGAAGAGATCGTCTTTGATGATCGGGGGGGCTTTACCCGTTTTGAACCATGCCGTGTAGTAGGCGGTCAGATCGTAGAAGCCGTATTGCGTTCCCGTCGAAGGGGCGATCTCGGAAGCCTCCGAGTAGTCGTTCCACGTCACGAGTTGCACCCATTCGGCGTCGCCGGCGATGGCGGTGTCCCACATGTTCCTGAAGAGCTGGCTGTTGTCGCATTCCCAGGCGACGAAGCTTTTCGGACGGAAGTCCTGGGGTCTGACGGGCGCCATCCAGAGCTTGCCGAGGGCGTGGCATTTCTGCGGTGAGTGCTTTCTCGCGTCGGAGTCCTCCTCCGGATTGACGCCGCAGCCCCAGTCGGAGAACCCTTCGCTGATGGGGCCGAACTCGTCGGTTTAGTTCCACCATGCTTGGAAGACGGGAGCGAGGTAGATGCGGACGCCTTTGGACGCCATGCTGTCCTTCAGATCCTTCCACCATCCCGCCGTGCCCTTGGCTGGGCACCAGGGTGAGACCACGATACGCCCGTCGTCGGTCCTGAAGATCGCCGGATTGTCGCGGACGCCCTCAAGGACCGAGATGAAGTTCTCGGGCTTTGTTTTGAATTCCGCATGCATGTCGGGCATGAGCATGATTTTGAAGGTGGGGGCGACCTTTTGGGTGGCTTCGAGGAGCATGTCCAGTTTGGGACAGCGGCCGTCCTTTGTGCCGAGGATGTCGATGCAGAAGCCGTCGAGTCCGGCGTCCGAGGCCAGTTGGACCTCGCGCATCATGTCTTGGAGATCCCAACGCTCGCCGGTGATCGGGGCGCGGGGAAGGGGGCGCTGGCGCAGGTAGCCGCCGTATTTGATATGCTTGTTGTTCTCGCCCTCGGGGGCCAGATAGCCTTTCGCATAGTAGTCGTTGTCAGGCGGTTTGTTGTCGATCGATACCGGAAAAGGATAGAAGAAGTGGGCGAAGACTTTTTTCTTCGAGTCGCCGAGTTTCGCCTTTGATGGCATGGCGAAGGGGAGGTGCGGGGCGGCTGTGTTGTTGTCTGGCGCGTCGGTGGTCTGGCATCCCGACTGCGACAGCAGCAGGCAGGCGCACGCGGCGGCGAGGCAGGCGGTTCCGATGGCTGATCTCATGGGGGACGTCTCCTTATGTGAGGTGTTGTGTTCGAATAAAGGCCGTGAGGCCGGATTCATCACGGCAGGCCGCGTTTCCATACGTCTTCCGTCGAACCGGCCGAGTAGGGCGCTTGAGTCAATACGCGGATGTCTCTCCAAGGGGCGACGTGCGCGTCGAGCCACAGAATATTGTTCTTGCCGTTGTGGACGCCTTCGCGGTAGGCACCGCCCACGTCGATGGCGGCCGCCTCGTAGGCTGACGAGACGAGCCAATAGCCGTTGCTCGTCACGATCGCGGTTCCGGAGTTGAAGCCGGCCTCGGAGCAGGCGAGAGTCGTCGAGGGGTGGCTGAATTGAGTAAGGCGGCAATACAGGGCGCTCGAGGGGGAGTTGCAGGGGCCGAAATAGCAGTTCATTCCATATGACGGCTTGTCCGCCCACCAGGAGTTCACCAGTTTGGTTATCTTATCCGTCTGCACCTTGCAGCGGAGAACGGGGATTGTCGGATAGGAACTGGTGGTGGTGACACCGCCGGCGAGATACGGATAGACCGTTGTCCACCAGTAGGGGAGCCCCGTGCGCTCGACTGCCGGAAGGACGTTGTAGTCGTCGGAGTACATCACGACCGCCGAGCCGATTTGCTTGAGGTTGGTCGCGCAGTCGATCTGCTTCGCCATGTCCCGCGCGCCTTTGAGGGCGGGCAGGAGAAGCGAGGCGAGGATGGCGATGATCGCGATGACCACAAGAAGTTCGATGAGTGTGAATCCCTTGATCCCAATTTTCCCGACGCGTGAGCGCATAGTTATTCTCCGCAGGTTTTTCCGATGATCAGATTTGGTTGTATGTCGCGCACCGTGAAGCGGAGCCCCTCGAGCTTCGCCGTGAGTTTTTCGAAGGCTTGACGGGCGAAGTCGCATGGATCGAACTCCAACCGAGTCAGCGGCAGATGGCACATGATGTCAATGCCCTTGTTCGCATGGCTGATCAGCGCCACGTCTTCCGGAATCCGGAGCCCCTTCTCCAGCAGGTAGTAGAGGATGCCTCTGAAGGTGTTGTCGTAGAGGACGAGCAGTGAGTCGAAGCGTTCGCCGCTCTCGAAGAGTTTCTTTGCCACGTCATACCCGTATCTCTGCGATGGTTCGGAGTGGACCGCCTTGATCTCGGAAAGCGAGAAGAGTTTGGCCTCCGCCTTGAGCGCGGCGCGGATCAGGGGTGCCGGCGTATGGTCCCTGTCGAACACCAGAACTGGCCGCGTGCGTCCCAGGGCCACGAGGTGGGCGATGCCCGTGTGGATGAAATCAGCGTAGTCGATGGCGATCGGACAGGACAGCGCCGGGACACGGCAGATTTTCTCCACCCACCCTTGCACCATCTTGCTCGTGCAGAGTTCGACGACGGCCTTCAGGCTTCCTGCGGAGACGTCTCTTTCAAGCTCGTGGAAGGTGGTGTCGAACTCCTCGCACCGCGTCGTCGCGTAGTTCTTGATGCTCCAGCCCGCCGTGAGGAGCATTTCGGAAAGATGGTCGAGGAGCATATTGAAGAAGGCCATGTCGAGGCTGCCATAGTTCTGTCTACCGAAGACGAGTCCGATTGTCTTCGAGGCTCCCACCGCCCGCACGAAGCTGCCGCATTTGGGCCTGCGCTCGATCATGCCCCGGTCGGCGAGGATCTTGAGGCCGGTCTGCACGGTCTCCGGGTTGAGGTCAAAGAGCGTGGCCAGTTCCCGGGTGGAGGGGATCCGGTCTCCCGCCTTGATGCCGCCCTCGGCGATCTCCCGCTCGAAGTGCAGGACCACCTGCCTGTATTTGGGCTCGGCTTTGGTGACGATCATGCGTCGACTCGATTATTGTATGGTATTGTGCGGAATAATATTATTATACCGAACAATAATGAACTGTCAAGGACTTCTCGGGGAAAATCTTGGTTGTGTGCGCATCCAATTGACTTCTCGCCTTCGTCCCCGTATCTTACACCGTGGTTAATTTGTTGGGGCTGTGCCGGGATCATGCCATATGGGCAGGGACGATTCCGCCGTCCGCCCCTTGCCGCCACAAAGGAGAAACATGACTGCAGCTTCTGTTCGCGTCAACAGACTGCGAAGGATCGCCGCGCCACTCGTCGGCGTGCTGGTGCTTGTCGCGCTTCTTTTCTTCCTCCTTCATCTCACCGTGCGCTCGAGTTTCCTCCGGGAGGTCCGCGCCTACGCTCTCACCTTCGCCCGTTGCGCGATCGCGGGGGTGGATCCGAGTGACGTGGAGGCGGTTCGCTCGTCTGCCGACGTCTCCGGCGATGCCTACAAGCGGCTCCAGAACCACTTGGAAAAGTTCAGGCAGGTAGCCCCCGAGGTCAGGTTCGTGTACATCATGCGGAAGTCGTCGGCGACGGGGGCGAAGGACACGGACTTCGAATATGTGGCCGACCTTCCTGCGCCGAAAAGCGTCCAAGGCGAGGGAGGCAGGGACGAGCAGGAACCTCCGGGCAAGCCGTACGACGCATCCAGGTTTCCCGCCCTGCTCAGGGGGTGGAGCGCACCCGATGCTGACGATGACGTGTCTCCCGATCCCCCCTATCCGGACTTGATGTCGGCGTACGCTCCCATCAAAGACGGCTCCGGAAAAACCGTGGGGTTGTTAGGGGTCGACGTCACCGCACGCACGATCAACAGCAAGCTGCTGGCCTCACGCACCGTGATCGCCATCTCCGGATTGCTGCTTGCCATCATGCTGTCCGTGCTCATCTTCTTCTACGATGCCCGCAAGGAGGCGCTCGAGCGCATTCAGGAGTTGAACCGGGAACTCGACGAGAGGAATGCCAAACTTCTGGCCATTATGAGATTGAAGGACAATCTGTCCCGAATGATCGTCCATGACATGCGCGCGCCCTTCTCGATCATCTCCGGCTATTCTGAACTGTTGCTGGCGGAGGGGATGGTCCCTGAGAACGAGCGCAATGAGATCCTGCAGAAGATCAAGGATCAGGCGAAGCGGGTCAAATCGTTTCTCGAGGACATCCTGATGGTCGCCAAGAGCGAGGCGGGATCGCTCACGCTGACCCGGCATCCGACGGATTTGTGCAAGTTCATGACCTCGGTCGTCGAGCACAACCGGGTGGTCGCTGTCCAAAGCACGGTGAGGATCGATCTGGAGCTGCCGGAGGCGCCGTTGACCGTGTCCATCGACCGCGACCTCTTCTCCAGGGTCATGGACAATCTCATCACCAATGCGGTCAAGTATTCTCCCCGCGAGGGCAGAGTGGTGGTCAGGCTTGAGCAGGTCGAGGGAGCGGCGAATCGCTGCAGGATATGCGTGTCCGACTGCGGGCCGGGAATCTCCAGCGAAACGAAGCGCAACCTCTTCGAGAGTTTCGCGACCGGCGAGATCAAGCCATCGACCGGCAAGCAGTTCGGCATCGGGCTTTTCTTCTGCAAGATGGCCGTCGAGGCCCACGGCGGGAGTATCGGCATCGAGGACAATGCTCCCAAGGGGTCGGTGTTCATCGTCGAGATATACGACGTCCCCGTCGGGGGCTGAGGCGGTTGAAGGTTGAAGGATACCCTCCACCCTCTACCATTCACCATTCACTTGCGCGCTCGTCACTTGTCCCCCCGCCCCCCGCCGCCTTTCGCCGCCCGTTTGCTCTTTTCGATCTTCTTCTCGCGCTCCTGGATGAGGCGGATGAGGCGGTTGACGTCGTCGCATTCCAGCAGTTCGTCGGCGAATTCCGCTTGTCTGAAGACCGAGGCGACACTGCCCAGCGTCTTCAGATACAGTTCGTGCGCCGTCTCGTTGACACCGAACAGGATGATGATGCGGGCGGTCTCGCCGTCCATCGATCCGTAGTCGATCCCCCGGCGTGAGATGCCGAGTGTGACGACGACGTCATCGACGGCGTCGGTTCTCGCATGGGGTATGGCGATCCCGTTGCCGATGGCGGTGTTGCTGATCTCCTCCCGCTCGAGGACGCGCTTGTGGAACTCCTCCCGGTCTCGCACTTTGGGCGACTGGGACGCCACGTTCACCAGCTCCTCTATCGCCTCCTCCTTGGTTCTGGCGGCGAGGTCCATCACGATGCGGGCGGCCGATATGTTGCTTGAGAAATTCAACGTTCCGAAGTGCTTCATCCGTGTCAGGTCGTCGCGGTCGATCCTGACCGTCTCAACCTCACGGCTGATCTCAGGAGCGGGAACCGCCAACTCGGCCAGCGTTTTCGACAGCATGGACAGCCCGGCCTCGAACTCCTCCTGCACCACGGCGTCGGCGCCGAAGTCGTAGTAGTCCTCGTGCTCCCTGCTGTAGTGCGACCGCACCAGCACGTGGCAGTCGGGATTCATGTGCTTCACGTTCTTGATGATGAGCTCACCGCTCATGCGGTCCGGCGTCGTCACGACCACCATCCGCGCGGTGTCGGCGTGGACTTTGCGCAGGATGTCCGCCGACGAGGCGTCGCCGTAGAAGCAGGCGACGTCGAGCTTCTTCATGGTCTCGACGGTCTTGGCGTTGAGTTCGAGCGCCACGAACGGGATGTCCTTCTCCTTGAGGGCGCGGCCGATGGTGCGCCCGATCGGGCCGTAGCCGCAGATGATCACGTGTCCCGTCAACGAGGACTCGATCGCCGCCACGTCGGGATCGGCCTTGCCGTAGAGGCTCTGCTGCAGTGGTTTGAAGCGCGCCAGAGCGTTCATAAGCGCAGGCATCCCGCGGAGCAGATACGGCGTGACCACCATCGTCAGCAGCGACGAGGAGAGGAACAAATTGTACACCTCGGTGGTGATCAGCTTTCCGTCAAGCCCCATCTTCAGGATGACGAATGAGAACTCGCCGACCTGTGCCAGCCCGGCGCCAGCGAGGATCGAGATCCGCAGCGTGTAGCCCGTGATCCCCATGGCGAG
>CAYTFM010000388.1:0-7455 GCA_964436735.1 uncultured Victivallales bacterium
CGGACGGGCGACTCGAGCGGCTGCTCGAAACGCTCCGCGAAGGCGATCCCGCGCTCCGCGCCGCGGCGGCGTGGACGCTCGGGAAAGGAGCCGTCGGGCTCGCGCCGGCGGTGACGGCGTTGGCGGAAGCGGTCATCAAAGATCCATGCCCGGAGGTCCGCAAGTCGGCCGCCGCGGCGTTGGGCGATATGGGCTCAGCCGCCGGCAAGGCATCAACCGCTCTCGCCGCCGCCATGGATGACGTCGATGTCATGGTGCGCCGCGCCGCTGCAGACGCATTGGGCGAGATCGCTCCGAAAGACCGTGCGGCACTTCCCGCACTGGAAGCCGCCCTGAGAACTGACGACGTCAGCCTGCAACTCGCCGCGCGTTTCGCGCTCGCCGTCATCAGCGGCGCGGGAAAGCATCTGCCCGACTTGATCAAGGGGCTTCGGCATCAGGATCATGAGATACGCAGCTACGCGGCGTGGTGCCTTGAGCGGATCGGTCCTCCCGCGGCCCCCGCAATTCCCGCGCTGATCAAGGCGTTAGACGACTACGACTGGTATGTCCGCCTCTCCGCCGCCGAGGCGCTGGGGGAGATCGGCCCACAGGCGGCGGTCGCCATTCCGCGCCTACGGCAGCTCGCGCGCGATCCCGACATCAATGTCCGCCACGTCGCCAGCGAGGCCATCTACGACATCGGCCGCCGCCTCAGCCACTAAGTGTTGGGAAATCTCGTACCTCGTGCTATATGATATAATGGTTTGCGGAACAGCTGCCGTGCCGTTCGCCAGCGCGTGTTTTAGGTTGCTTTCGAGGGTGTCATGAGTCATTGACAATGGGGAGCGTTTTGCTTCCCCACAAAGGAGGAGCCTTATGCCAAGGACTGAACTGTGCGCAGTGGTCTGCTGTCTCCTGCTGGGGGCGGCCGGGCCGGCAATGATGGCGGCGAACATCGGCACCAGCGCCCCCAAGAGCATGCTCCGGACCGGTGAGAAATGGAAGGATGGCGGTCGGATCGCCGGAGAACTCATCGGCTTCAGCGGGAAAAGCAAAATCTCGATCGAGATCCTCAACAGCAAGAGTGGAACCTCGGCGGCCAAAATCGAGGCCATCCCCGGAACAACCGTCTACTTCACCCCCTTCCTCAAGGCCGGGGAGTACGACATCGTGGTCAAGGCCGAGGGGTTCACCGAAGCCAAGACCAAGCAGATCGCCGTCAAAAGCGGCGCCGACACGATCGTCAACCTCGAATTCGGCCAGTAACTCGAAGGGACGTGGCATATGAAAAAACTTTTGATCCTCTTGGCGGTTCTTCTAATCGCCGGCGCCGTCACCATCCCGCTCTGGACCAAGAAAATGGCGGAGAAGGCCTTTGAGAACCCCAGCGACCCGCGGGCGCCGATGGCCGCAAAGGAGATGATGAAGATGAAGATGCGGATCGACGACTACGCCGCTGCCTTGCACATCGCCGAGAAGGGCTACATCTATTTCCCCGAGAACAAGGAGAATCTGCGGTTCTTCGCGTATAACGCCGCCTTCTCCGCCAAAAAGCTGGACAACCCGGAATTGGCCATTTTCTGGTATGAGCTCTTTCTCAAGGAGTTTCCCGGCGACGTGTGGGAGGAGCAGGCGAAAGTCGACCTGCAGAGACTCAAGGAGTTGAACGACAAAGCAAAATAGAGGGACGGGCAGCAGGATTGCGTTGCTGACGGCCGCCACCGCCGTCACCACATGAGACACCAGTCATGAAAGGAGCCACGCCATGTCAGTGTGCCTGAATCACCCGAACAAGCCGGCGGAGCACAATTGCCACACGTGCCACAAACCCGTATGCGGGCAATGCGCGGTCCCCCAGGATGGCAAACAGTTCTGCTCGCAGAAGTGCGTCGAAGGTTATCTACGGGCAAAACCGGCCGCGGAGGCCGCGGACGCCGCCCGCCGAAAAGAGAAGATGATGGGGCGGATCAAGCTCGCCATCTTCGTCATCCTCGCCATCGCCGCCGCTGCCGCCTACTACTACCTGAAAGGCAATCCGGCCGTTCAAGACCAGCTCCAATCAAGAGTCTCCCAGGCGATAGACTCGGCCGCCGACGCGGCGAAAGCTCAGCAGTCGCAAAAGAAATAATGGATCACCATCCGCCATTCATGTGGGCCGCCGCGCCAAATCATTGAGGAGCGCCTTAAGCTCCCTGACCAGTTCGTCATGGATGCTGGCGAGCGGCAGCCGTCCGAACATGAAGGCGGTCTGCCATGCGGCGTAGCCGCCCTTCGCGGCGGTGGCGCGGTCTGGAGCGTAGCCTTGGTAGTCGTTGACGAACCCCATCACCAGCGGCGTCACCCCCGCGGGAGCGGCGGCGACCACATCGTTCTTGATCGCCTGGAACACCTCGAACGGCGCGCCCAGCAAGATCACCTCGCCGATGCGCGCGCCGTGCAACTCCGTGTGGCGGCGGGGTGCGGGAATTTCACCGTCCATCTCTTGCAGCAGGCGTCGGATCCCCGTGGCGTAGACCGCCCCCATCCGCACGTCGCCATCGGCGTCTGAGGCGGCCGGACGCCGCAGCGGCGCCAGCTTCTCCTCGAGCAGGCGCTCCAGGTCAAGTCGGCTGATCTCTTTGCGGGAAAAGGTGACGTCCCGGCGGACTGATGCCACCTCTTGCGACTCGAATCCCACCGCTTTGAGCAGACCCGCCCTGACACTCCGCGCGAAACGCCCGGCGATCACGTCCAAGGCCAGCAGGGACTCCTGCGCCGGCTTGTGAACGACGCAGGAATTGACGTCGCCCTGCGCCCCCTGCAGAAACAATCCGATGGCTCCAGGATGCTCCCGCTCCAGGTTGCCCATCGCCACGCCGCAGTAATCGCCGTGGATCATTCGGTTCTCCGAGCAACACACGACCGGGTGGCAGCCGAAATAGGCCATGAATCCCACCAGACGCCCGTCCGACGCCGCCTCGACTTTGAGCACATGGCAGACCGTGTCGGTCAGTTCGGGTTTCGCGGGCCGCCAGTCCTCCCGCAGCACCTCCTCCAGCGGCGGGGCGTCCTTGTCGTATTCGCGGTTCAGGCCGATCCCCTCGCACGGGACGACCGCATGTGAAAGCCGCGCTTCCGCAAGCGATTCGACGGCCTTCACGCAGGCGTCGGCGATTCTCCGTGGAAGCAACTCGCCGTACGGTATGTCCGCATCGCCCCATCCGATCAAGGTGCCCGGCGTGGAGGGCCCGCTGTGCGTGTGGGTGCAGTGGATCATCACCACGTCCTCGGGCAGCCCCGTACGCTCGGCGACCAGCCGGCGCGCCTTCCGCGTCGTTTCGAGCGAAACGCCGATCAGATCGCAGCTCGCCACCACCACGGCCGCCTTGTCGCCGCCGAACGCCGCCGCCCGCGCCCACAGACGGTCACGCACGCCGGTCGAATGCCGGTTGAGATATGGCCCGAACCCGCACAACTCGACCCCCACCCGCGGGGTAATCTCCACCTTGCCGAAACCGATTTTCATCTCCACTCCTTTAGGTCATAACCTTTAATGCTCCATGTCTGTGGCGTTCGATAAATCCGAAACTCGAAACACGAAATCAGAAACAGCGGAAAACGCTGTTGAACTGTTTTGTTTCTTTCATTCAAAATTTGAATTTCGAATTTACTTCGGATTTCGATATTCTGATTTCGGATTTGCGGGCAAGCACGATTTGGGCTATTTCCTTCGACTTCCCCCCTTCTCGAGCTCCGCGAAGTGGCGCCTCACCGCCGACAGATTGCTGTTGACCTTCTCGACGGCCTCGACGATCTGCTCCATGCGCTTCCGATTGGCCAGCAGGACTATGTGCGACAACGTGACGCCTTCTGTATCGACGACCCGCTCGGTGACGGGAAGCTTCAGCGAGGCGTAGTCCTGCGTGGTCTTCTTGTCCCTGAACGGAATCGGACTGGTCGTGTCGTACAGGTTCAGCAGCGGGCTGCGGTGCACCGCCCAATACGTGCCGCCAAACCCCGCCCCCTCAGCCCCTAGGGCGGCGAGATACTGGGACCGTGGCATTCCGCCGGCTTTCTTCGCGTCGTAATGCAGCGTCATCGCGTAATACGCCTGACGCGTGACCCTCGGATCACGCGTCGCCGCCCGGAGGGGGCCGCCAATCCTCGTGAGCTCCTCCGACAGGAACGCCACGCTCTCCTCCCGTGTCATGGTCTGCTCGGCGAGTCTGCTCAGTCCGCCCCTCAGGAGGACAGCCTGCATCTCGGTGATCCGATAGTTGTGCCCGTAGTGGTTGCCCGGCGTGGCCAGATCGGGAAGCCATCCGACATGCTTCAACGCGTAGGCCGTCTTGAACACCTCCTCGTCGTCGCAGGTGATCGCCCCGCCCTCGCCGCAGGTGAGCACCTTGCTCTGCTGGAAGCTGTAGCTGCCGGCGTCGCCGATCGACCCGGCCCCCTTGTTGCGCCAACGGCTGCCCTGCTGGTGCGCCACGTCCTCGACGATCTTAAGATTATGCCGTCGGGCGATGTCCGTCAAGGCGTCCATGTCCGCCATGCAGCCGTACAGATGAACTGGGATGATCGCCTTGGTCCGCGCCGTGATCGCCTTCTCAACTTCCTTCGGATCGAGGCAATAGGTCTCCGGATCGACATCGACCAGCACCACGTTGGCCCCGATGTCCATCGCCGCCTGCGCGGTCGCCACCCAGGTGAGCCCCGGAACGATCACCTCGTCGCCGGGCTTCACCCCCACCGCCTGCAGGGCGCACTGCAGCGTCACCGTCCCGTTGGCCAGCAGCATGCAGTGCTTCGAGCCGATAAAGGCGGCGTACTCCCTGCAGAAGGCCTGCTCGTGCGGGCCGGCCCAGCTCCATTTGCCGCTGCGCACCACCCCCTCCATCCACGCCACCTCAAGCTCCCCGGACACCGGCCAGTCCGGAGCCTTCACGCTGACAGCCGGACGCCCACCCGTCAACGCCAATTTATCCACCGCCATCTTTTTCATTGTGCGCCTCCTTTTATTAACATATAGTATCCTCTTATGCCCCTGAGTATATGGAATAGTATGTTTGATCGCAATAGATGGGGATTGCCATTAGTTAACCAATAGTGCTATTATAGTGGGCAGGGAAATTCAGAACGAATAGTGACTAGTGAATAGTGAATGGGGAATAGAGGCAACAACCATTCACCACTCACGATCCACTATTCAGCGCGCCCACTTCCGCCGAGGCGATGTTCAACCATGAAAGAAACATGCGGCGTCCCGAAATGGCGCGGGGAGCGCGCTCCCGTGGGCGCACTTAGGTCTTGTGGTGGTTAGTTTCATAGGAGTCATTACGACGGGAGGCCGCGCATGAGGAGCGAAGCGAGATCAACGCAGAGTGGCACGGCCGTCCGGCAATCCCTTGCTATTCTGCTAAGACCGGACACCTGGAGGATCGTGGGCGCCGATTCCGGCGCATCCGGAAGACGGCGGACCGCGTCAAAGTTCGCCGACTGGCTTGCGCGCAACACCCACGCCCACGCCGCGCTCGAGTTCATGGTCGCCTTGCGTGGCCGAGCACCCTACGCGCTGGGGGACGCCATCCCCGACGCACGTCCGGGAACCATCTTCGTCTTCGACTCCATGGTCCCCCACCAGTCGGGATATCCGCCCTTCTACCCGGACGTCGAGCATCTGTGGCTCATGGTGACGGGCTACTCCTGCACCGCCCACCTCATCGAACTGCGCTCCGGCGCATGCCGGCGGACGCTCTCGACCCATTTCATGACACCGTCCATCTTCCGCGACCCCGCGCCGTCCCGCGCCGACGCCGGACTGGCAAACCTATGGCGGATCTCCCAGATCACGTCGATCGCGGCCCGACTTCTGGACACCCTGGACTCGACGGGGAACAGGGAGGACTCCGCTGATTTTCCGGCCAAGATGATGGCGATCGCCCGTCAACACATCGCCGAAACCGCCGGCAAGGGGATAAGCATCGACTCGCTCTCGAAGATGACCGGCTACAGCAAATTCCATTTCCTGCGGCTCTTCAAGCGTCACGTGGGGACCACCGTCTGGGAGTGCGTCAACGACGAGCGGGTGAAAAAGGCGCATGCGCTGTTCGGCGAAGGGAGACGGGCGAAGGAGGTGTCGGACGCCCTCGGCTTCTCGTGTCCCGCGGCCTTCTCACGGTGGAGAAAGAAGACCCTGCGGTAGGCGGCTTCGCCGCAACTAAAATCCGAAAATCGAAGCACGAAATCCGAAACAGCGAAAACGCTGTTGAATTGTTTTGTTTCATTCATTCGAAATTCGGATTTACTTCGGATTTCGACATTCGGATTTCGGATTTACCCAACATTGAATTTTCTTAACATGAACTGAGGCGGCCGTGCGGCCGCGGCTGCAGCCACTCGTTCACACTCGTGTCTCTGTTCAGGCTCCGTGAACCGAGCCCCGACAGTAATGGAGGGGGCAGCCGCAAAGCGACGCCGCCTTGAATTTCTAAGCGTTGAGTTAGGCGGCTCGTGTGAAGAGTGAATCGTGAATGGTGTGAAAAAGAAACCCCGGCGCGGGGCCGGGGTTTTTGGTCTCAAGCAAATGAGTGGCTCGCGCCTATCTCATTTCGGCCCCGAGGGATCGGGGTTGTTCTGCTCGAGGATGGCCTCCGTCTTGGAGGCGTATGGCTCGTGGAAGAACCATGAGGCGTCGGAGTCGATCAGCCACTGCCCGAAGCCCCAGTGGTTCATGCTCCCCATCCCCTTCTCCTTGATGTTCTGCGTGTCGTCCTTGACCTTCAGAATATTGGCGCCGGCCTTCTCTGGAACGCCCTGCCGCCGTTGCAGCTCCTGGAAGTCGGGCTTCGGCAGTTTGGCGATGTTGTTCTCGTTAGGCTTGGCGCCGTCCTCGCCCAGTATCTCGCTGAAGTCGGGGGCGAGCAGCGATTCGCACTCGACCACCATGACGATGTTCGACTTCTGGATCTCCTCGGTCTCGCGGCCGAGCAGGGAGCCGAGGAACGGGATCTGGCCGAGGACGGGGATCTGCTCGGTGTTCCGGACGCGCTTGAAGCGCTCGAGGCCGCCGATGACGAACTTGGAGGCCTTGTTGGAGACCATGACGCGGGTGTCAATCGAACTGGTCTGCATGCGTGGGGCGCCGCTGCTTTGAAAGCCGATCAGGCTGGTGTTGGCGGCGTTGATCTGCATCGCGGTGCTGTCCTGGCAGATGACGGGATAGAGCGTCAACGCGAAGGCGGTGGAGTTGGTGGAGGTCAGCCGCGGGGCGTCCTGGTAGATCGTGTTGCCGGCGAACGGGCTTTGCGTCATCATCGCGCTGGTGACATTGACCCAGCCGTAGCGGACCCCCGCGCCCTCGGCGGTGATCACGGCGCCGGTGACCGGATCCACGACCGGCTGCGTGGCGCGCTGGGAAATCTGGCACTGCCAGACGCTCACGTTGTAGGCCTGCGTCTCATGCGAGCCGGTCTGGTTGCCCCCCTCCCAGAA
>CAYTFM010000389.1:0-7422 GCA_964436735.1 uncultured Victivallales bacterium
TGGACAACTCGAAGTCCAACATGGAGGGGGCCAGCGTCTCTCTCGGGATGTTCTCGATGGCCTGCCGCCCACCGTTCACGTTCGACATCACGAAAGACACCTTGACCGCGCTCGTCGACGGCGTCTCGTTCGTGATGAGCCCCGCCACCGGGGTCTTCAAACAAAAGGGGCTGAAGCAGGTCTACACGTTCGCCTCGACGCCGAAGACGATGCCGATCGTCAAATTGTCGCTCGATCTTGAGAATGGGCTCTGGTCCTACTCGGTGTCGAAGGCCGACAAGATGTCCGATGTCATCGACAGCTCGGACGGCGTCGGGTTCTTCCTCGTCGTCTCAAAGAAGGATGACGCGACGGGAGTTTTCAGGGCATACGGCGAACGTCCCGCCATGAACGAGACAACCTCGTGGAAGTACTCGGCACAAGTCAACGGAGCGTCAGTATCGGACTCCGGTCTGACGGTCGCCAAAGCTGAGGGAAGGTACCTCAGCCCCAAAACCAAAGGCAACAAGGACCAGTTCAAAGCGAACGGGACGTTCACCGCTGGTTCCGGCTTCGTGTTCGATCCGGCGCATGACACTGTCTTGGTCTCAATCGACGGTGTGTGGAGTCAGAAGTTCACCACGTTCGACGCCACTGCCTTCGCCAATAAGAAACTTATCAAATCCAAAGCCCTCAACGAGGTGGACGGCTCGCGCTCGGAGATCGCCGTCGACCTCGGCAAGGGGAGCTGGTCGTTCAAGATGACCAAGTGCAACCTCGCCGGTGTAACGGGCTTCGACGGCATGACCATAGAGCTTGACGTCGGTACCGACTCTGGCTCCGCCCTCATCAAGCCCACGCAGAAAAGTTCCTTGAAATACGTCGCGAAGTGAGCGTGACACAGCGTGAAGATGTGGAGGGATATGGCAGCGTTTCGCGGCTGCCCCTCCATAACTTCGGGGCTCGGTTGGAGGTGATTGATCAGAGCCACGAGTGTGAACGAGTGGTAGTAGAATGAAACTGACAGCAACATATCCCTGTAGGAGAGGATTCAAAATGAATAAGACAATTGCAATGGTCATGGCATCGATGGTGGTTATGGGGAGTGGCGTCGCAAGCGCGCATGCCCGGTCCTGGACGTGGGATCCGCCTGCTCCTGTGGTCAAATCGCCTGCGACAGCTGAGAAACTCACGGAGCTTGCCGCGGAGTATCAAAGTGGTCAACTCTACGGTATTGCTGGTGGTGTCGCAGTTGCGGTAACCACGAGCACTCCATCCAGCTACTTTCCCGATCCGCTACCGTTTGGCGTAGACCAGACGGTACGAGATCTTGTCGTAGGTTTCCAGGAAAAGGTCTATGTGGTTACGGGCACGGTGGTCGCCTCATGGACGCAACCCTCAACTTACACCCCGCTCGCCAGCCAGCCTTTGATTCCGGAAGGCGCTGTCGGAACCTTCACGCACATCACCACCTGCAAGGACGGCACGCTCTTTGTGCTCTACGAGGCTGCGGACGGATCACAATATATCCTTGTCGGCAACCCTCCCGCGACCTTGATCACGACAACCGTGCGGTTCACTCCTCGCACGCTTAATCTGAAAAGCAACGGCAACTGGGTGACCTGCCGGATCGGTCTGCAATCTGGCTATAGCGTCAAGGACGTCGACGTGAGTACGGTATGTATTACCGCCGTCAACGGCAATGACACGATTACGCCCATCTATCGGGATTCGAGCTCTCCTGCCGCCTCAGGCAAGACCCTGATGGTGAAGTTTTCACGTCAGGAGCTGGGAGACCTTATCACAAGCCTTCTGCCGGAAGGTTCGAGCGGAAAAGTTCCCGTGTCGCTGACGGTTTCAGGCTTTGGAGAAAATCCATCAACAAAAGAATATTTCCTGTTCTCGGGAACCGACACCATTTCCGTCAATGTGGGGAAAAGCAAGAAGACAACGGAAGGGTCCGGACAATGAAAATCACCTTCGAAGATACGCCTCCACCGAAGGACGTGACATGCATGACGCATGTTCACACACCGCTGACAAGTAGCGTAATTAGAACGAAACAGATCCTTAGAGGGTCTGTTGTCGCGGCGGCCGTACTGGTCCCGAACTGGACGCTGACCGCGGCAGGTCCGGCGCCTGTCGACCTGAGGTCGACGGGCCATTTCGCGATTCTGGCGGGGGCGGCGGTCACCACCACGGGGGGAGGCGTCATCAATGGTGATGTCGGAGCAAGTCCGATCGACGGAGCGTCCATTCTTATACCCCCCGTTCAAGTGAACGGAATAATCTACGCAGTCGACGCCAGCGGGACTCAGGCCCCGAACGTGAAGGTGGATCCTGTCCTGTTAACCGCGGCCAAGGGCGATTTGACCATTGCGTACAATGACGCCGCCGGACGCACACCCGTGCCGACGGGGGATTTCTTGAATCCTCAAGGCGGGAATCTTGGCGGACTGAGCCTCGTTCCCGGCCTCTACAAATTCACGGGTACGGCGTTGATAACGGGGGCGGATGTCACGCTCACGGGTGGTCCCGATGATGTCTGGATCTTCCAGATAGCGGCCGATCTGCAAGTGGGCAGCGGAATTAACGTCATCTTGGCGGGCGGCGCGCGGGCGAAGAACATCTTCTGGCAGGTGGGCACATCGGCAGTTATTGAGACATCCTCTGTCTTCAAGGGGACTATCCTGGCCGACCAATCCATCACGATGAAGACCAGCAGCACGATGGAAGGCAGGGCATTGGCGTCCAGCGCCGGGGTCACCTTCAATGGCACTACCGGTGGTCTGCCAGGCAGTGCGCTGACGGACGTCAACGGCTCAGGCTGCGGGACGTACGATGCCGGGCCCGAGGTGCCGATAACGGCCGACGCAGCACCCATCGGACAGTTTTTCGTCATGTGGTCGTCTGACACGGCTGGCCTGACCTATATCGCCGACATCTTCGCCACCACCACCACCGTCAAGATGCCTGCGAGCAGCCTTACGGTCACCGCCACCTATAGAGAGGCCGTGCCGTGTGTGGTCACACTGGTGAGCAACCCGGTGGGCGTCGGAGAGCTGACGGTCACTCCGGCTCAAGTTTTCATCGGCCAGACGGTCAGGTTGAGCGCCAGGCCGTTGGACCCCGCCATGTATGTGTTCGTACGCTGGGAGGCGTCCGCTTTGGCGACGCTCGATAACCCGTTCGCCGCCGGATCGCGCGTTCTGATCGATGGGAATGCCACGCTCACCGCGCTATTCGCACTCGCATCCCCCATCCAGAAGGCGTCGGTGACGCTGGACAACTCGAAACCCACTATGGAGAAGGCCACCGTCTCAGCGGTGCTCCCGATGACGGGTGGCGCGCCGTTCACATTTGACAGTACCCAAGACACCCTGACCGCGCTCATTGACGGCAAGGCGTTCGTGATGAGCACCACCACCGGAGTCTTCAAGCAGAAGGTAGCAAAGAAAATTTACACGTTCGTTTCAACGTCGAAGACAGTACCACTCGTCAAATTGACGCTCGACCTTGAGAAAGGGCTTTGGTCATTCTCGGCGTCGAAGGCCGACAAGATGTCCGAGGTCATCGACAACTCTGACGGCGTAGGGCTCTTCCTCGTCGTCTCGAAAAAGAACGACGCAGCGGGCGTTTTCAGGGCGTACGGCGGCACTCCCGTCATGACTGAGACGACTTCGTGGAAGTATGCGGTAAAAGTCAACGGCGCGGCTGCATCGAACTCCGGTCTGACAGTCACCTCCGCTCAGGGGAAGTACCTCAGCGACAAAGTAAAAGGCAACAAGGATCAGTTTAGGGCGAACGGGACAATCGACGCCGGCTCAAGCTTCGTGTTCTACCCGGCGTACAACACCGTCGCGGTCTCGCTCGACGGCGTCTGGAGTCAGAAGTTCATCACCTTCGACGCCATCACCATCGAGAAGAAAAAAATCATCAAATCAAAAGCCGTCAGCGAGGTGGACGGATCCCGCTCTAACATCGTCGTCGACCTCGGCAAAGGGCTCTGGTCGTTCAATACGACTGGCGGGAATCTCGCTGGCGTGACGGGGCTCGACGGCATCACCATCGCGCTTGACGTCGGCACCTACGACGGCTCCGCGCTCGTCAAGCCCTACCAGAAGAGCGCATTGAAATACATCGCGGAAAAGTGACTCAGAGAGGGTGAAATTCCCCACGACAAGTAAGGAATCTAAAAATGGAACCAACATATAAAGGCACGTCCAAGCCAGAGAAAGTGACATAATTATGAATGCGCACGCACCACGGGCTTGCGGATTGATTGAAACGAAAAAGGTTCTCATGGGCATCGCCATCGCGGCGGCCGTTATGGCTCCGTGCTGGACGCTGACTGCGGCGGGTCCCGCCCCCGTCAACCTGGGATCGACCGCCCATTTCACCATTTTGGCCGGAGCGGCGGTGACCACCACGGGGGGGGGCATCATCAATGGGGATGTCGGGGCGAGTCCAATCGCCGGGTCTGCCATACTTTTGAACCAGTCTCAAGTGCATGGGACAATCTACGCGGTCGACGCCAGCGGGCCCGCAGGCTCGGTGGTTGATCCTGCGCTGTTAACCGCAGCCAAAGGCGATATGACCATCGCGTACAACGACGCCGCCGGCCGGACACCTATACCGACGGGGGATTTCTTGAATCCTCAAGGCGGGAATCTCGGCGGACTGAACCTTGTGCCCGGCCTCTACAAATTCACGAGCACGGCTTTGATAACGGGAAAGAATGTCACGCTCACCGGTGGGCCCGATGATGTCTGGATCTTCCAGATAACAGCCGACCTGCAAGTGGGCAGCGGGATAAAGGTCATCCTGGCGGGCGGCGCGCGGGCGCAGAATATCTTCTGGCAAGTTGGCACGTCGGCGACGATTGAAACGTCCGCGGTGTTCAAGGGGACTATCCTGGCTGACCAAGCTATCACCATGAAGACCAGTAGCACGATGGAAGGCAGGGCATTGGCGTTCAGCGCCGGGGTCACCTTCAACGGCACGGGCAGTAGTGTGCCGGACAGCACGTGGAAAAAGCAGATAGCTGAGTTCCAAAAAATGATGAAACAGAGAATTTCGTATCATTACAATCTGCAGCATATGGAAAACGTCGAATTCAGAAAACCCCTGAAAGGGCTCACGTTCGTCGTTCGGGTTCCGTTGATGGTGGCGCATATGAATACCCAGTTCTCGGAGAACCAAGTGTTCCGTACCGAGCAGTATAGCCTCAGGAAGGATTTCGTCGACAGACTGATGGGGGAGAGTGGCGTCGTTGAGGAGACGCAGACGCAGGTGCGAGCCATGGTGGATTCCCTTCACCAAAACGCGTTGAATCATTGGGATACGCAGCACAACGAGAATGTCACCATCTTGAACCATCTTGTAGCCGACACCGTCCTGTCAGCCAAAGAGCGTAGTGCCGCGTTGCGGGCGCATTACGCCCAACAGAGGGCTGAGAACAGGCAGTTCCAGTATGATCGCAAGGTGCAGTGGAAGGCATTCTGGGGGACGTTCAAGAGTTCGCTGAAAACAGCCGCATGGATGGCGGTTTTCATGGAGGACTCCTCGAAGGAGGAGAAGGAGACGAACAGCGACCTCTCCACCGCCGGTTCGGGAGGGTGCAAGTAACGTGCAGTTGTTGAAACAATAATGAAAGAATCGAAAAAGGAGAAAAAAATGAGAAACTCAATCATGCTCGCCGTGGTCATTCTTGCCACTGGATTCATTGTCGGATGCTCATCGGTGCCGCAGCATCAAAACATGTCTGGAAACTGGAACTACACGTTCGAGGAAACTGGCAGGGATGGAGTTCAAAACGGGACAATGACCATAGCCCAGGAATCGTATAAACTGAAAGGCAAATGCAATGACGCTTTTGGAGAGTTTGACCTCTCAGGCACCATCTCCGAAAACGGTCCGAAGTTCACGATTGACGGGAGACGCAACGACAACAAGCGCAATTTCCATTTGGAAGGTTCGCTGTCCTCCAATAAGGAATTCAAAGGAACCTACACCACCGACCAGAACACATCTGGCATGATGAAGGGCAGCAGATCCGCCGCTGAGTAACACAATTGACCAAAGGAGACAAGGTTATGAAAATCAACATGCTGAAGCTGCTGGGTATTGTGGCGATTGCCGGATCCGTGTCGATGTTCGGTTGTGGCAAGAAGTCGGAGGGTGGGACGATGGAGAAAGCCGGCGCCGCAGTGGATAAGGCTGCAGAGAAAACCGTGGAAGGCGCGGGAATAGCCGTCGAGAAGACCGGTGAGGCGTTAGGAAAAGCCGGCTCCGCCGTGGAGAAGGCCGGAGAGGACATAAAGAAGTAGGCATGACGTATGAAAGGCAAAGAGTCAAAGAATGCAATTCGGAGCCAGCACCACTGCCTCTCTCTGTCCAAAGCACCCACCGGCGCGGAACTGGTGGACGTCTTGGTGCGCGACGCCGTGCGGATTGCCGTTTTGACCTGCCGCGTTTTCGAGTCGAACTCCGCGCAGTGCGGAGTTTTGGCGTGTCATGTGATGCGGTTCCCTTACACCGCCGTCCTGCGCGCAGTGCAGCCGTTTCAGGCCAATGCGATGAATAAGGGGGGTGCTGCATGAGCGATCAAGCCACCATCCTGGCGGTTGACGACACGTCCTTGTCGCTGGCGTTGCTGGTCAGAATCCTGACCACGGCCGGTTATAAGGTGCGCCCGGCCGACAGCGGCGAGTTGGCGCTGGCCTCCATTGCCGAAAGCTTACCAGATTTGATCCTGCTGGATGTCGTCATGAAAGGCATTGATGGGCTCGAAGTGTGTCGACGACTCAAGGCGAGCGAGGAGACGCGACACATCCCTATCATCATGGTCAGCGCATTCGCCGACGTGCGGGAATGGGTGGAAGGGTTGCAATTGGGCGCGGCGGACTACATCACAAAACCGTTTCAAACTGAGGAACTCCTGTTGCGCGTCAAAACTCAGCTTGCTCTGCGCCGATCGTATTTCTTACTCCAGCAACAGACGACTGCGCTTTGCCAGGCCAACGAGCAGCTTCAATCCGAGATCGTCAACCGTCATTGCGCGGAGGACGAACTGCGCAAAAGCCTTGTCCAGGCCGAGCAGTCCCGTCGAGCGATATGCAGCACCTTGGAAGAACAGAAGCGGACGGAAGCGGAGCGCGAGCGATTGCTCCTGTGGCAGAACAGTGTTAATCTGGCTCAGCAATCGCTTCTCGCTCACGTGCCGCTGTCGCAAAAGCTCAAGAGCATAACCGACCATATCGTTCAGATATTTGATGCCGACTTCTGCCGAGTCTGGCTGATTCGGCCGGGAGACTTGTGTGAATGCGGTTGCGTCCATTCCGAAGTGAGCGATGGGCCGCACGTCTGTCATTTTCGTGACAAATGTCTCCATCTGATGGCAAGTGCGGGCCGCTAGACCCCCGTAGACGGCAATGTGCAGAG
>CAYTFM010000390.1:0-7352 GCA_964436735.1 uncultured Victivallales bacterium
TCTTTCTTGCCATCGTACTTGGCGGCGAGTCCCATCCAGTCGTGGACGTTGATATAGCCGCCGAGGCCGGACCAACCCCAGCCGTAGCGGTCATAGCGGTCGAGGTATACTGGATAGTCGGCCTTGGCCACCGCCGAGGTTGAGAGATTCTTCTGGTCGGCGAGATACGCAGTGAGCGCTTTTGCCGTGTCGCCGATGACGACCCGCGATTCCGCGCCGTCGACGCAGACCGCGAAGACCGCGAAGACCGCGCCGCCGGGGACGATCAGCGCGGGGACCGCGCCATCGCCGATTGTCAGCTTGGCGTCCTCGACGCCCGGCGAAAGCCGCATGTCGGCAAGGAATTTTCCGGCGAGCGTCGAGGCCTGCCGCGGCGACTGGCAGCGGAACAGCGCGCTCCACGCTTTGCCGGCGTCGGACTCGTAGGCGGCGCGGGTCACGTCGACGCGGCCGAAGCCACGCAGCTCCTGCGCCGCCGCCTCGGAGGTTTCGTAGATCTTGCGCCACTCGGCCGCGGAGGCCCCCGTCACGCACGCCGCCATCAACCCGGCGGCCGCCGCCATAGAACCGGCAAACCCCATTCTTCTCATGTCTGGCTCCTTGTGGTTGGAATTATTCATTTCGTATTTCGATATTCGGATTTCGTGCTTCTCCGCCCTAATACACCCACAGCGCCAGTTCCTTGATCTCGTTTTTGTCGCCGGTGAGGAGGGAGAGCGTGTTCGCCTTGCCGACGTTCAGGTACGGCGTGATGTTCAGGAAGGTCACGTCGCCGAGGAAATGATGGTGGCGTCGAACGTATCTGCCGTTGACGAGGCAGCCGGTGATGCCGTGGCCGGTCTTCATCCGCAGATACAGCTGCTTTCCGGCGAGCGCGGCGGGAAGGTCGACGTTCCGCGTGACCATTTTCGTGCCCTTCTCGACGGCGCCGGGGAGTTTCACCGCCGTGTCGGCGGAGGTTACATAGTCTTTCGTCGGCATCCAGTCGCCCGCCAGCTCCAAGACCTCTCCGGGCTTCTTCGTGAAGGCGAGCCAGGTGTTGCCGCGGACGCCGCAAACCTGTCCCTCGCCTTTGATCTCGACGGCGAGCGTGTGCTTCGTGCCAGCGTCCAGCCCCGAGTAGCGTATGAGGCCGCCGCCGCCGTCGCCCTGCGTCACTTCCTTGCCGTCGAGCCAGTAGCGCGCCTTGCCGATCACCGTGGTGTGGAACCATGAACGCAGCCACAACTCCACGCCGCCCTCCTGCCATTCCGCCGGGATCTGGAAGGTTCTGCGGAACATGACCCGACGCGAGGGAAGCTCTTCCGGAACCGCCCAGCACTCGAGCTTGCGCGTCGGCCACGAGGAGTCGTCGAGCTCGGCGGCGGCAAGCGGCGCCGGATCGTCGGTGCCGTTCTCGTCCAACGTCTTGTATTTCCAGCCGTCGGTCAGATCCAGTGTGGCGATCTGGCCTGTCGCGGCGTCCGCGGGGCGTCCGGTCATCACGGGAGCCGGCTCGGGTTTCACCTCCGCCGCGCCGCGCCACCAGTTGCGCTGGAGAGTGATCCAGTCCAGCGGGGCGTCGGAGAGGTGGTTCCGGGGCGTCACGAACATCTTGGTCTCAAGCGGCTCTATGTGGATGCCTTTGACGGCGACGCTGCCGTCGGCCTCGGAGGCGAGCGTGGTGGGGGTATCGACGCCGACCTCGCGGCAGGCGGTGGGTTTGAAGCCGTCCCGGAACACGAGACTCGTGTCCAGCGCCTTGTCGTTCTTCTCGTTCCACAGCACCCAGTAGTCAAACAGTCCGTTGTTGCTGACGTAGCGGCGGAACCTCGCGCCCTCCGCGGTGGCGGGGACCCGTTTCATGCCGGCGTATTCGAAGAGTTGACGGAAGAGCTTCTCGGTGCGGTCGGGCCAGCCATGCCAGAGCGGCTCGCGGCAGAATTTGAGTCCCATGTGGATCACATACCCTTTGCCGAGAGGGCGCATGCCGACGGCGGTCGAACCGTCCTCCCACAAGGCGAGGTCCTGGCAGTCATCCGCCAGGCGTTTGAGCTTCAGGCCGTTGGCCTTGATGTTCTTGAGCTCCCACTCGGACTCCTTGAAGACCTTCTGCCCAGGCGCGAAGGTGAAGTTCCACCAGTCGGCGACCTCGCTGGGGTCGTTTGGCGTCGGCTTCGAGCGGCTGATGCCGGCGACCTCGTAGCCGGAGAGCTTCGAGATCGGCCAGGCGTCCTTTTGCTCGGGTGTGTGGCGGCCGGTCTGGACGAAGGCGACGAAGATGCCGCCATTGCGCACCCATTCCTCGACGCCCTTGGTCAGCTTCTCGTCCATGACGGAGATGTTGGCGCCGATGATGATCTTGTAGGGCTGGGCGGCGCCGCCTTTCCCGAAGTCGAGGTCGGTGACGGCGTCGAAGTCGTATCGTCCCGAGAACGAGCCGTTGAGCGGCCAGGGCCAATAGCCGGAGGGGAGGTTGGCGTCGGGGTTCTTGCCCCAGGGGAAGCCGGTGATGTTGTCGATGCGGTCGCTGAAGAGCATGGCGATCTCGTTCTTGGGGGCATGGACCTTTCCCACGGTGTTGATGAGCGGCTGGATGCGCTCGAAGTGCTGGCGGATCTCGTCGGGCCAGTAGATGTCGCCGACATGGATGAAGTAATGGATCGCCTGGATGCCCTCGGTGAAGTACAGCCCCATCATGTGCTTGAATCCCTTCAGGTCGTGGGCCGGGCCGCCGGGTTCGAGCGAGAAGGGCAGGTCGGCGCCGCGCATCAGCATCGGCAGGAACTCGTTCCAGAACGCTCCCATGTGGCCGGTGTTGTGGAAGTGGCCGCCGTAAGTTTCGCAAAGCTTTTTGAGCCCGGAGATGGTGGAGTCGGGGGCCATGCAGATGATCGAGCGGTCGGGATCGACGCTGCGGATCGCCTCCATGCCGCGCCGTGCCGCCTCGATCCGGGTCCATTGCCGCCAGTCGGCGAAGTCGACCCAGCGGGCCTTCACGGCGTCGGGCAGGTCGGGGTATTGCTTCGGTTCGTGTTTTGAAAGGTAGACGTGGTAGCCCAGGAATCCCTTGGGGACGCGGATGGCGACGGTGTTGGCTCCCGCGCGCAGGGCGGCGGTCGCCTCGAACGCGGCCCAGTGCGAGGTGGCGTGACGCGTGAGATCCTCGCCGATCATGACGCCATTCAACGAGGCGGCGACCTTGTCCTTCATGTGCTCGCCGCTGTTCAGATCCCAGACGTACAGCCAGACTTTCCCGTCTTTGGCCAGCCAATCTTTCGGGACATCGAAGGAGCGGCGGAAGACGGCGGGCTTTTTCTCGAGCAGCATCATCAGATCGTTGCCAGGGGCGGTGAGCGACGGCCACGAGGAGTCGTCGAACTTCTCGCCGAACCACTCGGCCGGGGCGCGGATCGGGTTGGGGCCTTGCTCCTTCTTCTGCCCCTCAGCGGGCTGCTCGGGCTTGGGCTCGTAGCCGATCCGCCAGGTGCCGGTCAGGTCGAGAGCCTCGGGACCATACCCGAGGAAAGTGGCGAGGTCGGGAACCCGCACGTCGTCCCATGAGGTGAGGGCGTCGGCCATCCCCCATCGTTCGGCGACTGTTCCAGTGCTTCCATACTTCTCTTTAAGAAAGACGCGGAAACTGGCGTCGGCGACGGGACCGTATTCAAGAAAGATGTCGTAGTCGCCGTGGCGCAGTTCGCCATGCGGCTCGAGGAACTCAAGCGTGTTGGGGATCTTGCTGTAGCGTGAGACGATACGGCGGACCGGCGCGAGCTCCTTGTCCTTCCCTTCGGTGGCGCACCATGAGGTGTTGCGCATGCCGGCGCTCCAGGTGTCGGCGACGCTGTGGTAGGAACCGCAGTACTGGGGCATGAGCGACATGAGTTGGCCGCGCTCGCCGTTGAGCAGCCAGGTCGCGGCGCCCCCCGAGGTGTTGATCACGATCGGCAAGTTCCGGCGGATCGCCGCCCGCGCCCCCCAGTCCCACCAGACGTCGTTGTCGAGTCCCACGGCGTTGTCCACGAGACTGGTCTCGGCCCAGAAGACGAAGCCGGCGTTGTTCTCCTTCTTGGCGAAGTCGAACTCGCCCATAACCTTATAGTCTTTCCACTTGACGTCCTTCGGCGTCTCCCAGGGGCGGTAGTAGAAACGGAATCCGAGCCGGTCCCAGGAGTCGAGGAACATCGGGACTTCGGCGGATGGCGCATACTCGACCCCGGCGAGTTTGTCGAGTTTGGTGCGCAGCAGCAGCGCGAGGGCGTCGCCGTCGGTTTTCGAGGTGATGACGCTCACGTCGCGGCCGTGGCGGAGGGCGAGGACGGTGCCCTGGCCGTCTATGACCGTGGCGGGAACGTCCGTGCCGTTCACGCCCAAGGTCTTCGGCGCGGCGGCGCCAAGGGAGCGCAGGTCGCTGACGTATTTCGCATGGATGATCTTGGCCTTCTCCTCGGAGGCGGCGTGGATGGTGAGGATCGAGCCGACATCGCCCGTGGCGGACGACTTGTACGAGGCGACGTCGGCGGAAAGGCGGCCATAGCCGCGGAGGCTCACCTCGGGCAGGCGCTCCTCGCGCACCGCGAGATTCAGCTCCTTCGCCTCGGCGGCGATCCTCTCCGGAGGACTCGCGTTGAACCCGCAGGACGCCAACGACAGCAGAAGGCCCGCGCCGAGCGACAGGCGGACTTTTCCCGGGGCTGATGTGTGGATAACTCCAAGTGGATTTGGATGTCTTTCTGAAACTCGGGATTTGAACATAGTGGGGATGCACTTGACGCCGTCACGAGAAATCATACGGACCTCCACGATGAAAATTCGAAACCCGAAAGACGAAATTCGAAATCTGAAGAACGATACTTTACCGTCTCGGACGGCGGCTTGCCAATCTGTTAATATGTCATATATTTGCTAAAATAGATTATATATGGTATGATATAACGTAGTAATGGGCGGGTCCGCATAGTGGTGTTTGAAAAAACAGACATGGCGAGCTAAGGGTTATTACAAAGGTGGAGTCGGGGAAACGTTCAGGAGAGGGTGCATGAGGAGCTATCGCATCAATGCGGGTATTCGTTCTCCTTTCGGTTTTTCCAGTGCCTCACGCGTCTCCGTAAGCTTCACCCTCATCGAATTGCTGGTGGTTATCGCCATCATCGCGATCCTCGCCTCGCTGCTGCTGCCTGCCTTGAAGGCGGCGCGTGATATGGCGGTCAAGGCCTCCTGCCTTAACAACCTCAAGCAGCAGTATCTCGGGCTTGCCAACTACGCCACAGACTTCAACGACCGCCTGCCCGGCTATACGCGATACCTACATGCCAATCCTCAACTTTTTGACAATGGCGGGAGCTGCTTGAACAGCTCGTTTCTTCTTTTTGCCAATGATTACCTCAATATCGCGACCAACAGAAACGGCGATGGGGTGCGTCCTCGGAAAGGCAAGATGACCGATGTGCTCGCCTGTCCGGGCATGAAGGACAGCCCGTATCGGACCGATACGAATAATGCCAGTGTCGAGTATTTTTTTGGGCTGAGCGAGATGGAAGGTTTTCACACGCGGCTGTCCAAAGTGGCGGAAGTCGGTCCCCTTGGCCCCAAGATGCTGTCGTGCGACCGTGTGTATGTGAAGGTGGGGACAACTCATCCTCAGTATTTTTACAATTGGAACAGCCACAGGTTGCAAGGCGGCAACGTCCTTGCGGGTGATGGCAGCGCGGTGTGGGAAACACTGGCGAATGCATGGTCCGATCCGTCATGGACCTGGTATCCCGGAGAGGGTGCTGGCTTTCCCATACGGAAATACTATGTGATGGCCAGTTGCGGATGGGATCCGGCCAAGACAATCCTTTGGTTCAACCCACCTTCACCCACAGGAGCAGGGTGGGGTCAAAAAGACATCACGGCAGGGCCGCCCCCCGATCTGTTCTACTAACGGCATCTGGAGTTGTAGCATGTTGTATGGTTTCAAAACGCGGTGTCGTAGGAGCGCGTGTTTTACCCTGATCGAATTGCTGGTGGTGATCGCCATCATCGCGATCCTGGCCTCGCTGCTGCTGCCTGCCTTGAAGGCGGCGAAGGACATGGCAGTCCGCGCCGCCTGCCTCAACAATCTCAAGCAGCAGTACGTTGGTTTCGCCAACTACTCGTGCGACTACAATGATCGGTTGCCTGGCACGCCATGCGTTCCCTATGCGTCCGCCTATCTTTCACGACAGAATCCCGTCAACTCAAGCTTCGTCGATTACGCTGCCGACTACTTGAACATCGGGGTCAAGCCGAAGAATGGCAACTATGTGCGAAGCGGGTCTTTCAACGATGTGCTGGCGTGTCCCTCCAACCCCATTGGTGATTGGGCGTCGGTGATCAACAATGTATGGGAAGGACACACGCTTTACACCATACTGCCAGGCGGCATGTGCTCGTCGAATACCGTCGACGCCGCCCTTTATGCGTTTCCCAAGCTGAGCAAGATGGCGGAATCGGGACCGTACGGTCCCAAAATGATCGCCTGCGACGCCTTGGCGATAATGGGCAACAATTCGGTCTTCAGTTTCAACTGGGAAAAACGTCCTGTGCACAAAATGAAGGGCGGCAATGTCCTGGCAGGTGATGGAAGTGCCTTGTGGGTTCCAATCGCCTCTTGGCCCAATATTGGATGGTTCTCTGGAGAGGGTACCCTTCTGCCTGTGTCCAAATACTATGTCTATCGTGGCAGCACAGGGTGGAACACGAATCATTACTGGGTTGGCCCCAACGGCAGTGGGGGAACTGCGTTTGGTGAGACAGGACCGGGGGAACTGCCGCCGCTTTTCTATTGATGCGAAGGTGGATTGTTGGAAGAATCGTTGTCATTGGGGGGTATGCGGTTGCCATTGGTTGAGAATCACCACACCAAGCTGTCGCGGAGGGCGGAGGTTGGCCCGCTGGGGCCGAAGATGCTGATCTCCCCCTGTGGATGGGCTCCCACGACGAACTTCCTCTGGTACTACCCCTCCAGTGCCACCCAGAACAACCAGACCTCTTCCCCCGACCTCTTCTATTGACGGCCTCCGCCGTCCGCCTCCTGAAATAATCGCCAACCTGGAGTTGGACGGCTCTTGACAGAATAATTTTATTATGATAATTTTATTATGATAATAATGTGGTTATGCGGCATGTTACCTTTTAAGCGCGGTTGGGCGTTCAGCGAGGCGGTGGTGGGTGGTGGAATGCAATGCGGTAAACCCCTCCCTCACAGTTGGGGCTCGGTTCGCGGCGTCTGAACAGAGCCACGAGCGTGAGCGAGTGGTCGCCGCGGCGTACGGCCGTCTAAGTTCACGTTAGGAAATTCAATGTCACCAGGTTTCAGGTGTCAGGAAGCGGCAAAGAAAATTTCC
>CAYTFM010000391.1:0-7338 GCA_964436735.1 uncultured Victivallales bacterium
GACCCCCACGGCCTTGTGCCGTGGGTGAGCAAGATCACAAGCTACCCTGCCAGCCCCCCCTCCCCGTCCCCGCGGCGCTTTGCGCCGCGGGGACGGGGAGGGTTTTTGCGCCCGCATGTAGCCGACTGCTTTCATTCACCCACGGCACAAGGCCGTGGGGATCTTCCCGATTGCAGCTTGGCACACGAAATGACAATTCCCCTGAGCGATGAACTTTTTGCGCATGCGATATTCGGTTTCCCGATTTCCCTGCGGCGCGCCGGCGGGAGTTGAAACAGAGCATGGAATGCCGTAAGGTAATCACCCTCAACGCGTACAACTGCGTGCCGTTGTATAGAATCGAACCATGCGTGTAACTTTTCAACGATAGAGGCCAGCCATGATAGACGTGAAGCACATCCGCGAGAATCCCGAACTTGTCAGAAGCAACAGTGCCCGCCGCGGCGCGCAGGTGGACATTGACAAACTGGTCGCCGTCGAGGCCGAGGTCCGCTCTCTTAAACACTCCGTCGAGGCCATGCGCTCCGAGCGCAACAAGCTCAGCGAGCAATGCAAGACCAACCCTGAGGCCCGCGAGAAGGTCAAGGCCATGAAGGACAAGCTCAAGGCCGACGAGGAGCGGCTCGCCGTCGTCGAGAAGGAGCTTTACGAGCTCATGTCATGGCTGCCGAACTTCCTCGACCCCGAGGTGCCGGAAGGCAAGGACGACGCGGACAACAAGGAGTTGAAGAAGGTCGGACAGATCCGCGACTTCCCGTTCAAGCCCAAGGACCATCAGGAGTTGGGAGAACTGCTGGACATCATCGACACGAAGCGCGGCGCGAAGGTCGCCGGCTCCGGCTTCTACTACTGGAAAGGCAAAGGAGCGCAACTGTGCTCCGCCATGTTCCAGTGGACCATGCGGACGCTGACCGAGCGTGGCTTCACGCCATTCTTCACCCCCTGCGTCGCAAAGGAGGAGACGCTGTTCGGTACCGGGTATCTGCCGTTCTTCGCCGAGCAGACCTACGGGTTGAAAGAAGGGGGGATCGCGCTGATCGGGACGTCCGAGCAGACACTTGTCGCCTACCACGCCGACGAAATGCTTGACGCCGCCTCGCTCCCGCTGCGCTACACCGCCTTCACCCCCTGCTTCAGGACGGAGGCCGGCAGCTACGGCAAGGCCACCCGCGGCATCTTCCGCGTCCACCAGTTCCACAAGGTCGAACAAATCATTTTCTGCCTCCCCGAGGACTCAGTGCGCCAGCATCAGGTCTGCCTCGAAAACGAGGAATGGCTGCTCCAGGCCCTCGGCCTTCCCTACCGGGTCGTCGACGTCTGCATCGGCGACATGGGCGCCCCCGGCTACCGCAAGTTCGACACCGAGGCCTACTACCCCGGATTCGGCGGCTACCGCGAGGTCACCTCCAACACCAACCTCACCGACTTCCAGTCACGCCGCCTCGGCATCCGCTACAAGGACAAGGACGGCAACAAAGGGTTCGTCCACACGATCAGCGCCACGGCCGTCACCGACCGCGTCGCCATCGCCATCCTCGAGAACTTCCAGCGCGAGGACGGCTCCGTCGTCATCCCCGAGGTCCTCAGACCCTACACCGGCTTCGACGTCATTGAGAAGTGATCTGCCGTTTGCGGCAGATCACCGGGTCCCGAAGTCGACGGTCGCGCGGCCGATTTTGTTGTCGATGACGATGTTGTGCGGCAAGGTGCTGTCCCAGCCATGCGGCCAGGCCGACGGCATGGCGATGGTGATCTCGCTGTCGCCGGTAGTGACGTCCATACAACTCTTGCCACTCGCGCCTGAGCGATCCGCAAAGGCGTAGGGCTTGAGGGGCTTGAGTTTCAGGGCCTTCACCTCGCCCTTCGCGTTGAGGTATTCCAGCCAGACGTCCGGCGCCTTGACGCTGAAAAACGTCCCTTCGATCACGATCACCTCGCCAACTCCCGCCGCTGACACGGGAGTGTCGCTCCCCTGTGCGTGAACGAGCGAGATCGTCGGCGGAACCAGCGTGAGGTCGCCGCCCGAGAACGGCCCCTTGTTGCCGGTGGCATCCTGGGTTTTCACCCACTGTGCGCAAGAGAGGTTCGAGATGGGATGCGCGGCAAGAAACTCTTTGGTAGTTTGTGTCTTCGGTATGGCTTTCTTGTTGAACAGCGGGACAACCGCCTTCCACTCAAGTTCGACGGTCGCGGGATGGGCTTTGTCAAAGTAGCTTTTCAGCGACGCGCTCTTTCCCGTTCTGAACGAAACCGGATCCGTGTAGGAGACGAAGCTGGATGGCGCCTTCAGGAATGAGGCGCCGCTGAACGCATGCCCGGAGGCGTCGGCGCCGAGCTCCGACGGCGTCAGATTGAACCCGAACCCCAGCGTCACCATCACCGTCGCGACGCCGAAGTTCGCCGTCAACGCCATGTTCGCGGTCACGTTGGTGACAGTCAGCGGATTGTCAGTGGAATACGCCGCTCCCGATCCGTCCGTCCAGTCCACGAATTGGTAGCCGGTGGCGGCGGTGGCGGTGACGACCGAGCAACTGCCGCCCGAGGCGACGTTCTGCGACACGGCACCGCTGAGCGACCCGTGGGTCCCGGCGGAAAAATTGACGGTGAAGGTCCCTGCGGGATTCGCGGCGAAATTCGCCGTGATGGTCATATTGGCGGTGACGTTGGTGATGGTCAGCGGGTTCTCCGTCCCCGTGCGGTCGCCGGTCCATCCCTCGAAGCGATAGCCGAGACTCGGCACGGCTGACACCGCGGTACAACTTCCCCCCTCCCCGACGGTCTGAACGGCGGTGCCGGTGATGCTGCCATTGGCGCCGGCGACGAATGTCACGGTGTAGCTCCGTGAATTCATGCGCTCAACGGCAAACAGGAACTGGCCATAGCGGCTGGACCAGCCGTGGATCTTCGACTCGGTGTCGACGTAGATGTTCGAATTGTAGCAGGTCGGACTGCGCAGCGTCGGATCCACATAGCTGTCCGGTCCGGCAACCCCGTAGTAGCGGCTGTAGTCCTGGAACGCCGAGCGCAGGTAGGTCAGATAGGCGGTCTCGCTCCCATGCAGATAACAGAACGCCGCCGCGTTGCCCGCCATCAGCAGGTACGGGATCTGCCCCTCGACGGGATCGGAACCGTTGATGTACTCCGGTACCTGCAAGGGACGATAGCCACTCGCGTTCGTGTCGCCGCCGTAGGTGATGGAAATCAGATAGGTGGTCATCCGCTTCACGAGGGCGAGCAGATCGGCGGCATAGGCGGCGTCGCGGCCATCGAAGACCTCCTCGTAGGCCTTGGCGGCCGGTTCGATGAAGTAGCAGTTCTGCAGCGGATGCCGCGTGTGGGTGTCGGGATTGTCCGGGTCGCCAGCGTAGACAAACCCCTGACGCCCGGCGGCGGCCTCACGCGCAAAGACATTCGTCAGCACCGCCTTGATCGTGTCGGGAATCGTCTTGTCCCCGTAGTCGGTGGTGTGCCAGACGGTCGACGGGTTGATGCGCCACAAGGTGACGAGATTTTCAGTGATCCAGCCGTGAAGACGGATCTCGTTGGTGTTGCACTGCCCTTGATTGTTGAACGATTCCCAGATATAGAGACGCAGCCCCTCGAGGATCTCCTCGTAGGCGTCGCGGCCGCGCGGGTCGCCGGTCAGGAGCCAGTGCAGCGCGTAGCCTTGCGACCACGTGTGCGTCGGACGCCCCGGCCCAAAGGAGTTGTCAGGACTGTTGTGTGAAGGCCTCGACTCCCACTCCTTCTGCTGATTGTACGCATTGCCGTCATTTGTCGTGTGGTAGATATCAAAGTCGATCTCGTGACGCGCCATGACCCGCGCGATGTTGCCGAAGCCGAGAGTGCCTGTGCGTAGCAGATGCATATACATGCCGAACACCCAGTCGTAGTGATTGCCCGACCATTGCCCCATGTCGCCGCCCCAGCGCAGATCGCCGTAGTCGTTCCACGTCGAGACGTCCTGATACAGATGCTGGAAGGCGGTGATTCCGGTGAGGTTCGGCGGATTCTCGAGGTCGGCTGTCGAAATCATCGCCCGATGCAGTTTCTCGAAACGGTCGAAATCGGCCTGCCGGTCAGCCGTCAATCCTGCGATCGGCGGCGTGATTCTACCCCATGCGCTGGTGGAGGAATAATACTCCGGCGAGGCGAGGGCAAGCGGACGGTCCGCCACGTAACCGGTGGCCACCGTGCCGTCGCCGTTATAGCGCGTCTGCCGCGGAACCGGGGATAATCCCGTAGCGGCGGTCACCTCGAACGTCTTCTCGACGCCGCTACCAAAAACATAGCTGCCGCCCGACGGGAGCAACGCCGTGGAACCAAACGCGAAGCCGGTGATCGTCAGATCTGGCTGCTTGTTCAGATTGTTGTCCCAGCCGAAGGAGTTGTTGTTTTTGAAGGTCAGCGCGAGCCTGACGTCGCTTTTGTTCCTGTGGAAGAAAAGCCGGGCCCGGAATTTGATCAAGGCGTCGCGGAGCGGCGAACCGCCATTCCTCCATGTGCCGTCAATCCTCACGACCGCTTTCATGGGGCCGTTCTCCTCGACGACCCAGGCGTCGGTGGAGGACGGCGTCGCCACGTAGCCCGCGCCGCCGTAGGTCGCGGTGAAGAAACTACCGAGCACGCTCAACTGCGTCTTGTCGAAAGAGAAGGTGGCCGCGCCGGTGTTGACGGCAAGCGCCGACGCCTGATTGTCGACGGTCACCCCCGTCACCGACTGCGCCGCCGTCCCGGTCTGGAGGGTGAAGCTTGACGATCCGCTGGCGGCGAGGTCTGTTTGGAAATCGCACAGCAGCCACCGCACGCTCCCGTCGGGCCACGTGGCGGTGGTGAGAAACTGCGCAGGGACCTCCGCGCCTCCGCTGAGCATCCTCGCGAGTCCCGCATTCGCCAACGCGCCCTGCGCGAACGGCACCCCCGACGTGATCGGCTCCGACGTCTTCGACGTCGTCTCAGGATTGGTCACCGTCAAGGCGATGTCCGCGGCGTCCACCTGAGCCAGCGCCAACACGCCGGCCGCCGCCATGACCGACCACGCCACATTTCTCCCCGCCATAATCCCTCCTCCCCTTCGAAAATGAAGTCCTCATTATGGATTCAATGCGATACGATAAAAACATCTATACCATCAGCACCCTAAGAAAAACAGACCTATTGCTCGGTTTTCTTCTCCTCATAATCGAACGCGCTCACCATGTGCCAGCGACGACAGCACGGGCATCTCTCATAGCATTTGTGCAACAGGTTGACTTTGAATATCGGCCGCTCGTACACCTCGCCGCACTCCGGACACCTCATTTTCCCCTTGAATATCTTCTGGAACATCTCGTTCCCATACGCCATATAGGAGAGCATGCCCCCCATCAGCAGGAAATAGATGAGAACCCAGGCCTGCAGCACCCCCGCCCAAACGGCATCACCCAATCCGAAAACGTTGGCGCGCGCGAGAAATATCGGGAAATTCCCCAGGTAATGCAACAGCATGGCGGCCGCCACCCCCATGACAACAGATGTGCGCCTGACGATGAAATGCAACGCCGCCGCCGTGAACGCCGCATGCATCACGCAGACCATCATCCGCTCCCCCATGTACCCGCCAAGCATATACCATGGGTATTTCGCGATCTCCGGCGACTTGGCAAGCAGCGTGGCGACCGTCCACGCCTCGCCCACTCCAAAACCGAGGCCGATCGCGAAGGCGACGCGGACCAGATTGGCAGCCTTGACGCGGCGACACACCCAAGGAATCAACAGAATGAGCAGTTTGGCCGGCTCCTCGGTGAGCGGCGCATAGAACGTTCCCACTATTTGTCGAAACTCGCTCCCCTTCCCCAGCGACGCCACAACGAGCGAGTCGGCGGGCAGTCGCACACAATAAAAGGCGAGCGCGTTCATCGGCAGCAACGCGAGGACAAGCATCGCCAGCAGCGCTTTCTCATCCTTCTCCGTCCGTGTGAAAAGCGGCACGCCGATCAGCAGCGCCGCCAAAACGCTGGTGATCGTCGCCGCGATGTATATGTCAGCGGGAACAATCATTTCTCCTCCCGTTTCCCGAAGTTGCCTTTCCAGTGGTAGAGCTCCTTGACGCCGAACCTGCCGACGAGCACCTCGATCAGGTCGAAACGCCAGAGGATCTTGGGATGCTCGAGTTCCTCGAGATAGTCCAGCGCCGCCCGCTTGTTGCGCCTCGCCTGCCAGCGGGTGAGCGGCGAGGCCGACTTGTTCCTGTCGGGATGCCAGCGGCGCGTCTTCACCTCTATGAAACACAGGGTGGCGCCGTCGCGGGCGACGATGTCGGCTTCACCCCGCGGCGTCTTGTAGTTCCTCGCAAGAATAGGGTACCCCTTGCGGCGCAGAAGGCGGCAGGCGGCGTTTTCGCCGTAGCGTCCCATGCGCAGATGCCGCGCCTTCGCCAAAGGAAAGTTGAGCATGGAAGTGGGGAGACGCAGGGTTCAGGGTTCAGGGTTCAGGGTTCAGGGTTCAGGAGAAGTCGGGCTCTCTATTTCCCGTATCCTCCGTTATCGACAACTATTGGAACATATGCTTGCCATGCTGGTGGCACATCTGGATTGGCTAAATGCAGAAACACAGCAACTATTATACAAGACAAGCTCGTCGCATCATTCCTGAACCCCGCCTCTTCATCCCCACCTCTCCCCCCCTCACTCCTTGCCCGGCTTCGCCGCCTTGTCCTTCTTGCCGGAGGCGGATTTCGCCGCGTCGCCTCCCCCATCGGCGGGAGCGACATCAGTCCGCTGGATGAGGCGGAGAAACAGGGCGAGGATGATGCAGGTGATCGGGATGAGATAGACGACCACATTCTGGGGAAACCAATCCTCGGGATTGAAGGTCGCCTCGCGGTTGTAGACCCAGTCTTTGATGATCGGCTTCGCATACCGCAGCAGCGGGAACGCCATCAGCATCCCCAGGAAGATCCATATCGAATAAAGCCGTCCCGCCGCCAGCGAGGCGATCGCCGTCGACGGAATGTGGCCGCACAGCGCCACGCCAATGCCGGTGAGCATCGCGCCATACACGATACCCATGACCTGATAGGACTGGTTGTTGACATGGATCATCCCGTACTTCTTGCCAAAGTAGTAGAGCGGCACCCCCACCGCCATGGAGACGAAAAAGGTGATGGCGAAGGTGTTGTCCTTGAAGGAGAACTGGTCGACCAGCGTCTGCCGGAAGGCAAGCTTCGATCGGATGAAGATGACCCCGAACGCAACCCCCAGCAGCACCGCCGCCGTGATTTTCCACACACCGTCTAACGCAAGTGGATGCATACATTTCCTTTGCGTATTCTATGCCTAAATCGTTTGAAAAAAAATA
>CAYTFM010000392.1:0-7338 GCA_964436735.1 uncultured Victivallales bacterium
CGCCGAAGTTGAAGAGCGTCGCCCCGGGACCGTTCTTCCAGGCGATCCAGTCGATTCCGAGCTCCCGCAAGTCGCTTTCAGTGATCTCGTAGATGTTCAACGCGACCTCGACCTGCGGCGGCGGAATGTCGAGCGCCTTGAAATACTTGAAGGTGGCGTTGCCCTTGAACAGGGTGTCCTTCCAGAGAAGCGAGTTGGTGACGCCATCGATCACGTAGTTGGCGTCGTCCCCGCTGCCGCTCATCGACTTGACGATGCGGACGACCGCCTGATTCGAGCGGTGCTTCGGCTTGTACATGAAGTCGTAGATGCCGTTGCCGCCCACGATGTCGCCGTTGATCTTTGCCTCGTCCGGCACGGGGCGGTCGAGTTTGGCGACCATCTCGTCCATGTAGGGAACCATGTACGGGCAAAGCGTCATGACGACGAACTGCTTGTTGCCCGCCTTGTAGTTCAACTCCCGGATCCCGGCCTGATCGCCGTTTTGCAGGATGGCGTTCCTCAGATACGGTATGAGCGACGCCGCCTTGACGTTCTTCAGCTCATACACCTTGTTGAGTTGGTAGTTCCTGCTATTGTCGTTGATGATGTGCAACTCGCGCTTCTCCTGCGACCACGCCGACAGGCACGAGGCGCACGCCACCATCACGGTCAGCCATTTCCACGCTTTCCTCATCTGACCAGATCCCCCCTTCCAAGCTTCCGCATTATTGTCCCGCAAATTATATGACGTCACCCAAACAGTCCTCGCACAATCCTTACAATACTCTCACACTCAATTCAGCGCACACCTTTGTTTCCCAGGAAATCAATAGATTACTCAACCACTGCCGAGCCCCCACCATCCGAAGGTTCCTCAAGGCAAACCGCGCATTATCCGACTTATGCGATCTACTTAGTAAGATATACTCGGCGCGGGGGCCCGTCAAGGGGCGGCATCCACAAGGGACAAAGAGGGAGTGCGCAAGAATCATCACGGGTGTTAGTTCCGCAGCTCGGATCTGTCGTCGAGGAAGCGATGCAGATCCTCCCGTGCGAGCGGGGTGTTGACGCTCTTCAAGGATTGCACGGCGGAGCATGCCGCCCCCAGATAGAGGCTTTGCACTTGTTCGCAGCCTTGCAGGCGACCGAGGGTGACACCGACCAGGAAGGCGTCGTCAAGCCCCAGACGGTTGGCCATTTGCTTCGCCAGTGGCGGGAAGTGGGCGGTTTCCATGATATGCACGTCTTGGGGAGGCCTCCGGAAGAACAAGGAACTCCTGTCGGCGAGGGTCATGTACAACTCTTTGACATTCGTGACCTGATAGAAGCGGTCGACGAGAACGGACAGTCCACTCTCGTAGTCGTGAAAGCAGGAGCGCAGCTCCATTTCCGATGGGACGAAGATGTCCGCGTTGTAGAATTTGCCTATCTGGGTCCGGAGGCTTGTCGAGATGTCGCCGACCACAAGGATGTTCCTCCTCTCAGCGGCGGCGGCAATACCGATGATGATATCCTCGGGGAGCATGCCATAGCCGAAATCGGAGTAGACCATGCAGTCGATCCCCGACTCCAACTGCTCGGAAAGCGCGGCTGTGATGCGCAGGCGCAGTTCGGAGTCGAGGGGGAGATACGCGCCATCCTCGACTTTGAGCACGTTGTGGTCGCCGACGACGAAGCGCGTCTTGAGCACGATCTTGCGCTGGGGGTCTTCGACGTTCACGAGGGTGACGCCAAGGTGTTCGAGCGCGCCGGTGTACTCGCCGGCGGCCGGATCATCCGGCTTGAAGGAGGTGAGGAAGACCACCTTCACGCCGAGCGAGGCGAAATGCGAGGCGATGAGGCCAGCCCCGCCTATCGAGCGGGATATGCGCTTGAGTGCCAGGGAGAGGACCGGGGAGTCGTGCGAGATGCCAAGTCCCTGGCAGTATCTGAACTCGTCCAACAGAGGTTCCCCGACGACAAGGATCCGCTTCATTTGGGTGTTTTCAATAACACCATTCAGGAGGGAGCGGGTGATCTTGTAATGCGCGCAAAGGAAATTGATCTTGTCCGCGCTGGCGGCGTCGAGATTGTAGCTTCGGATGATGTCGGAGCTGGAATAGACGACGTCCCCCGAGGTGTACACCACCTTTCCGCCGAGTTTGCAGACAAGCCGTCTCTCCGCCTGGAAGCGGGGATCGTTCGAGGTCACATACTCGTTGCCTTTCACGTACACGTCGGGGCGCACCGCCTCGATGACCTCGAGGGCGGTGTCGGCGGGGGCGACGGTGACGTAGTCGACGAACTGGAGCGCCGAGAGGCTGTCAACCCTGAGATCCTGTGGGACGAATGGCCTTCCGACGCCCTTGTTCACGCAGGAGTCGGGAGTGATCGAGACGACAAGAATGTCGCCGTTGTCGCGGGCGGAGCGCAGATGGCGTATGTGGCCGGGATGCACGATGTCGAAACAGCCGTGGCAGAGGACGATCCGTCTTCGTCCCCCTTTTCCTCGGAGTCCGGCGACAAGCCCCGCCAACCCGCTGAACGACACATGCTTTTTTTCCATGCGGAAATATAGGCAGCATGCCGCCTTTTTAAAAGGGCGCGTTCAACGCTGTTCGAAAAATCACCACCCGCCGCATCACGCACAGCGGGCGCGGGCGCCGCGTCCTCCAAAGGAGGAGCGCTGGAGGAGGAAGGCGATGTAGCACAAGGAGAGCAACTGCGGGAACACGGCGGCGAAGGCCTCCCGCGGCAGGTTGATCAACGGCATGGTCTCATGCCGGAACTGCCGGTTGTTCACATAGATGAGCGATGCCAGGGGGAAGCGGTCGACCAGTCCGCGGGAGTGGCCGAGGGCGTCCGGGGGATCATCCGCCGCGTCGAAAAGGATGAGGTCGAACTGGAGTCCGAGCCGGTCGACCCGGCGGGCGTCCTCATTCTCCACGACCAGCAATCGATCCATGTAGGCGGCGCTGAAAAGCGTCCGGAGGGCGCTCTTCCTCAGGAGTGGATCGTCGAAGTCGACGCAGGTTTTGAATAGTTCCGACATCGGGACGCCTCGTTGGGTTTCAACTACTATATGGTTTCGGACGATGGCGCATAGTTCTGTAGGGGGGGAGCGTAGAATTCCGTCAAACACCCCCCGACGGCGCGGACAGCGATCCGCGCAATCCCTCAGATGAAGTTCAAGAGGCTAAGGTCGTCGACCTTGGTGGCGATCTGGAGCGACGCCTGATAGGAGGACTGCAACTGACTCAACTCGGTCGCGGCCTTCGCGATGTCGGTGTCCCCCAGCATGGAGATCTGCGTCTTGTAGACGAGCTCCATGTTGGTGAAATCGTCCACCATGGACTTGAACTGCTTGGCCTGAACGCCGGTCATGACGTACTTGTCGATGACATGGTCAAGGTTGTACTGGAGGTCGGCGAGCGGGGTGAAGCATTGTCCGGTGCCGTCGTCGGCGACGTCCTGCGGAATGTCTCCCGCCGCGAGAGCGTCGCGTATCTCGACGAGGTTCTGAAAAATGTCCATGGGCTGGCGGCGCGGGTTGACCCACGTCGGATGCTCGGGGGGCGGCACGGGCCGCAGATCGTTGTAGACGAAAAGCCCGTCCTCGGTTGCGGGATTGGCACCAATGATACCGTAGTCGCTGCGGTCGACGGCGGCGGTCTCGCCGGTTTGAATGCCGCGGTAGGTGGTGTTGCCCGTGTACGCCACGCTGGCGATGTCGCCGGCGGCGTTGCGGACGGCGGTGAACGGGGCGACGGCGGTGGCCGTGCCGCCGAACAGATACTTGCCGGCGGCGTTCGCGTTGGCGAGCTGGTAGAGGTCCTCGATGACGCCGTTGATCTCCTCGGCGACCTGCTGCCGGTATTCGGGCGGCTGAGTTCCGTTGTTGATGGACACGACCAGCTCGTTGACCCGCTGGAGGCGGTCCCTGATCTGCCCCACCTTGCTGTCGCTGAACTGGGTGAAGTCGTAGGCGTCGCTGATGTTCCTGAGCCACTGGCTGTTCTTTGTGTTGAACTGCGTGACCCGCGCCTCCAGCGAGGTGTCGGTCGGGTTGTCGGAGCGGTTCAGATATTTGTCCCCGGTGGAGATTTGGAGCTGCTTCTCCTGCAGTTTGGTGCGGTTCTCGTTCATCGACTTCCGCACCGAGTCGTACGTCATCTGAGTTGAGACTCTCATGGGGTCACCTTACCTTCCGTTGCCCGGAATCCATGCGCGTGCCACGTCCAGGCTCCACTACCGTGTTCCTGTTTTCGACGAGGCGGATTTGAGCGCGTAGAGATATTCCTTGAGCTGTGTGTTCAGATCCTCGAGAAGCGACTCAAGCATCCGCTTCTTCGCCGGCTCCCGCTTGTCCTTGCTTGTGTTCGGCACTTTTTCCATTTGATCCCTCGCTTTCGCCTTGTGGTTGCGTATGTGTCATCACACCATGCTGATCACGGACTCCATCATCGAGTCGACGATCGACAAGTATTTGGCCGACCCCTGGTAGACCCGCTGCACCTCGAGCATGCTGCTGAGCTCCTGGTCGGTCGTCACTCCCGACCGCTCGGAAATGGAGTTTACGAACATCGTCACCGACCCCGACGAGCTGTCGGCCATCTCACCCGCCAGGCTGACGTCCGACGCCACTTGGTTGGCCATCTGGTCGGCATGGCTCATCAGCGCGTCGGTAGCGGCGTGGGGGATGGCCGGAAAGACGAGGGGGTCGAGGCTGTTCACCGGGGTGTTCAAGTCGTTCCAGACGTTCAGGGAGTTGAACCCGTCGCCGGCCGCCCCCTCGACGGAGGCCGCCGCGATGAAGCTCGGATTCGACATGCCCACCGTCATGGAGCCGGCGACGGCGGCGTTGAAGAGGTTGCCTCCTCCAGGAGGGGACGGCAGCGGAGGGTTGCCGTTCAAATCGAAGCCGGTGGCCAGTCGGGTGTTGACGACGTAGGCGACGTTTTCGGCGAAATCCCACAACTCGCCCATCTGATTGACCACGTAGTCTCGGGAGTTGATGCACCCCTTGATCTCGCCTCCCGACAGATTGTCGGTCGGCAGCGGCAGGGTGGTGGTGTCATACAGCGTGTTCAGCACGGGGACCGGGGCGGCCGGCGAGCCCGTGTACGTCCTCAGGATCAACTGCGGGGAGAAGTCCGGGCCGACGCCGTTCATGGCGAACTGTATCGAAGGAGACGGCATGAGGGCATCCGTCTCGGGGCGGTTTCCGTCGACCACGGTGAAGCCGCCTACTTTCAACTGATACGTGCGATTCGTCAACTCGGTCACCTCGACGGGGACCAGCTTTGAGATCTCCTTGACGACCGCGTCGCGCTCGTCGCGCAGGTCATTGGCCTGCTGGGGGCGGAACTTGTCCGACTCGCCGTTGGCGATGTTGACGTTGAGCTGGACCAGCTGCTGGACGAGGTTGTTGAACTTGTCGACGCGCTGCTGGATCTGCCCGACGCCGGTCACGGGGTCGGCGATCTCGTCGCGCAGATTCTTCAAATAGGTGTATTGCTGGTTGAACTGCGACTTCAGCTTCGTCGCCTTGTTGATCAACTCGGTCCTCCGGCCAGTGTCCTCGGGGCTCGACGAGACGCTCTGCCAGGCGTCGGCGAAGTCCTGCATCGCTAGCTGGAGCGGCGACTCGCCGTTGATCGTCGAACTGTCCTCGATCTTCCCGAGATAGTCGGCGTAGAGGGTGTTCATCCCGTTTTCGCTGTAGGCGTTGCGGAGGCTCTCCTCCAGGGCGGTGTCGAAGCTTCTCGTGACGTTCACGACTTGCACGCCCGTTCCGAAAAACCCTTGGGCGGTCTTGATGACGACCCCGTTTTGGATATTGGCCGTCTGACGGTGATAGTCGGCCCTGTTGGCGTTCGAGAGGTTGTTCCCGATCACGTTCATCTGCTGCTGCCGGGCAAGCAGAGAGGATCGTCCATTGATCAACGCCTGGTTCAGTCCGACACCCATTGTGTGCGACTCCTATCCGATTTTGTTCAAGAGAACTGATGTGTTGGCTCTACCGAAACGCCCGCTGGCGTTGTAGAGACTCTTCTTCGGCGCGATACTGATCCCCGTGGCGGCCAGTATCTTCCGGACTGCGCCAAGGTAGGTCAACGAGAGCCGGGCGTTCACCCGTTCGATCGACCGCAAACGCTCCGAGGCCGCCTTGATCTGCGCCCGCAGGGCGCGCACGGCGTCCTCCTCCGCGGCCGGCTGGCCGTAGAACAGCCTCGCCCACAGCTCGAAAAGGCGCTCCAACTCCGACGCCAACGTCTGATGCCCCGAGAGGGCGGTCCAGATCGCCTGGCTTTTCCGGCTCATGATCGCCTCCTGCAACAGTATCGCAGACTCGGTCAGAGAGTCGACAACCGACTTGATCTTCTCGCACAGCCCGAGGGCTCCGTTGAAACTACGACCTGCGTCCATTGAGCCCTCCTCCCGAAGCCTCGCTGGCGCGGCGCAGCGCCTCGATGCCCCGTATCCGCTCGAACATCAGTTCGCCAAGCCCGAGAAGCCCCTGGTTGCCGACGTATGTCGCGAGCTGCTCGTTGGCGATCTCCTTGTAGGCGTCACTGCCGGCGTCCTCCTCCTCGCCCTCCACCCGCCCCATCTCGCTGGCGGACTTGAGCCCCTCCTTGAGGATCGTCGAGGCCAGCACACCCTCGAACGAGTAGCAGGCGTCCTTGAGACGCAAGTCCTCCTTGGACAGCTTCTCGTCCCCCTGCTTGAACGGCCGTTGCGCGAAAAGCGCCTCCGTCGACGTCGGCATTCGTAGTTCATTTATCATAGCGCACCCGCCTCAAACAATTGGCCATCTGCCATCTGCCATCTGCCATCTGCCATCTGCCATCTGCCATCTGCCATTTCCACGCTTACAGACATTCCAGATCCGCATGAAGCGCGCCAGCGGAACGCAGGACCTGGAAGATGACCATGATGTCCTGAGGGGAGACGCCCAGCGTGTTCAGCACCTTCACCAGATCTCCAACCGTCGTGGTGTCAGGCAGTTCGAACAGAGGAACCTTCTCCTCCTTGACGGTCGTGCTCTGATTGATGACGGGCTGGGTTTTGATGTTTTTTCCGGCGTCCGCGCCCTGCAGCTCAAGGAAGGGAGACGGCTGGCTGACATCGGCGGTGTTCTTTATATTGACAGTGATGTTGCCATGAGCGACAGCCGCGCTGGATATTCTGACATTCCCGCCGATCACGATCGTGCCGGTGCGCTCGTTGAACACCACTTTGGCGGCGCTGTCGGGGCAGAAGTAGAGCTGCTGCATGTCGCTGATGAAGAGACTGATCTGCCCCTCCTCGCGGAACTCCATGGGAACGCGGATCTTGACGGTCGCGTCGTCGACGGCCACGGCGCTGCCGAAG
>CAYTFM010000393.1:0-736 GCA_964436735.1 uncultured Victivallales bacterium
GACGGAGCGTCCGGCTCCGCCGCGCTCCCGTGGGCGCACTTTGGTTTTGTGGTCGTTTGTTTCATGGGAGGAAAGCCCGGACACCGAACACCGAACACTCTTGTCGCCCGTCCCCCTGGTTTCTCCTGTCGATTCTCCTGCTCTTCGCGTTCGTGGGGCGGGCCGAGGTGTATGAGCTCGCCCCGTATGCAAAGGGCGGCGGGGGGGGGAAGCATGGCGATTTCGACGAGACGGCCGGTGTGAAAAAACTCTGGACTGAGCCCGTGATCATCAACGGCGTCGAAGGCTTCCTGACCGTTTCCGCCACCAGGCTCGACTTCCTGAAATGTCTCGACGTGCTGAGAAAGATGTATCCCGATCTGCGGATGGCGGCCAACGGCGGCTCCGCGCTCTTCGAACTCACCGCCGAGAACGGGAAGAAGCGCAGGGTGTATTTAGTCGGTGCCGGCGGGGTGTTCCCCACCATCGAGTTCTCGATGATCCTCGACTCGTCCGTCCCTCGGAAAAGCGCCACGTGGCCCAAGGAGCTGCCACTGATCCCCGGAGCCTCTCCGGAGGGGACGGTGCAGTTCCCGCAGCGCCATTCCAGCAGCGGCACATTCACCACGAGTGTGAGCCCCGACCGCGCCAAAGACGAATACCAGCGGATGCTTGCCGCTGACGGATGGCGTCCCCCCGCGCCCGACGCGGGCAAGGGCTCCCTCTTCCTCTCCCAAGACGCCAAGGAGATCATCTG
>CAYTFM010000393.1:746-7304 GCA_964436735.1 uncultured Victivallales bacterium
CGCGCCGACGGTTCCACCCTTGGCTCCGTTTATCGGAAGTCGTTGGGGAAATAACTGCCGCGGGAAAGCCAGACCCCCTTCTTACGAATGGGGCTCGGACGGATGCGATTCAGCGTCATTGGACAGTATTCATAGCGGGGTCATCGACAAATAGCTGGGCACAAATGAACATGTGGCCTGGCATTTCAATCGTCGCTCCGCGACGAGGATAATGCGTGACTCAGCACCGTGGGTTGAAACCCACGGCTACCATCACCCAGCCGCTCTGCGGCGGAGAAGGTGCCGATTGTGCCGCGGAGCGGCAGCCGAAGGTAGCCGGGCGTTTCAACGCCCGGAACTGACGGGATAATAATTCCCGCCACATAGTGGCGGTTGAACTAATGACGAAGAATGCGCCTAACCTACTTGGTCTGCCTCATCCGACGTTCGTTCATCCGGGCGCGAGGAGCGCGGGTTGGACCGCGGGGTTCTCGCAGTGGGTCTTGAACTTGATCTTGGTCTCGCCCTTGCCGAGTTTGTATTCGAAGACCTTTGAGACGGAGTCCCCGGGCTTGAGGTTTTTCACGGCGAGGATCGGTTCGCCCTTCAGTGTCAGCGGGACGGACGCGTAGGCCTTGAGTTCCACGTCGCCCGAGACGGGGACTTCGCCGACGTTCTTGATCGTCAGTCTGACTCTGCCCGGACCGGCTTCGGCAAGTTCGGCGGTGGCGCTCTCGCCCTTGATGGCGCGGTCGTAGCGGTCGAGGGTGATCTGAATCTCCGAGCGGCGGTTGCGCTCCATCCATAGCTTCTCGAAGCGGGAGCGGAGGCTTTTCAACTCGTCTTTGATCTTGGCTTTGACCTGTCCGCCGCACGATCCGCCCGGGCCGAAGGCCATCATCTTGTGGACGGCCGTGGAGAGGGTGTCGACGGCGAAAATCCAGTAGGGCAGGACACCCATCGGATCCGAGCTTTTCTTTTTCGCGGCCGCAGTGAAGATCTCGCGGATTTTCTCGAGCCGCGGCATGATCTTCTTGGCGTACGCGGCGTTGAGTTCGATCTTGCCGTGGACGATCTTGCCGCCCTTGATGTAGGAGGCTCCGACGGGCTGGGGCGTGTGGAAGACTTTGGCGTCGGGGGTGGCGAAGAGGGCATGGAGCCAGACGCTCTGATAGAAGCCGTCGACGCCGAGGTGCGTGATCTCGCCCAGTTCGTCGATGGCGTTGTCGAGGTCGACGTCGCTGATGTTCAGGAAGACGGCGGCGAAGCGCTGCGTGAAGCTTCTGCGCTCGGCGGCGGGATTCCACGCCTGCTCGGCGCCGAAAAGGTAGCCGGGCCAGGAGTACTCCATGAAGTTGTAATGGCCGCCGTCGCCCCAGTCGGTGTTCAGCAGCCCTTTGGCTCCGTGGCGTTTGGCGGCGGTGGCGAAACCCGCGATGTTGTCCATGGCCTCGGGGAGGCGCGGGAACAGGGCGACCCATGAGGAGGTGCCGGGGCAGGCGAGGAATTCGAGATGCGCCTTTTTGAAGTCCTCGATCTTTTCGAAGGGATGGTTGTGGCCGTAGCCCCAGTCGAGGACGGTGAGCTCCTTTGGGATTTCGGGGATCAACTCGGGATGGTGGCGGATGATGTCGCCCCAGAACATCATTTTCTTTCCGTACTTCTTTGCGAGGTCGGCGACTTTGACGAGGTGGTCGAGATAGACTCTGCCCTTGCCGCGTTTGGCGCAGAGCGCCTGCGACTGGCCGTAGCCGAGGTCGAGCGTCTCGTCGCAGCAGGCGTTGAAGCGCGTCGAACTGAAAAGCGGGAGGAACTCGGCGAAGAGGCTGTCGAGGAAGTCGTAGATCTTCGGGTTCGCGGGGGAGAGCGTGAACGCCGTTGGGAGCCAATCGGGAGGAAGGTCGGGGCCGACGAATTTGCCGACACCCCAGTCCTCGGCGAGGTCACGGTATTTCGGGTGTTTGAGCACCGTCGACAGGTGGCCGAAGGAGGCGAGGGATGGCACCAGTTCGATATGGCGGGTACGGCAGAAGGCGTCGAGCTCGAGGATGTCCTCGGCGGTTAGCGGCGAGGCGTCCTTGCCGATGTCGGGATGTCCGCGGAAGAGGAAGGTGTGCTCGATATACAGCTGCAGGTGGTTGATTTTGTAGTGGCTCAGTGTCTCGGCGAACTTCAGGAGCTGTTTAAGCTTCGGGACGCGGCCGCGGCAGACGTCGTAGTAGACGCCGCGGTCCTCGAAGTCGGGCCAGTCGTCGATCACGAGACAGTGGAGCTTGCCGGAGGGCGACTGGTCGATGATCTGGCGCAGGGTTTGCAACCCCCAGAAGACGCCGAGCGGAGAGCCGCCGACCACCGAGATTTTGTCGGCGTCGATCCGGAGCCGGTAGGCCTCGTGGTCGTAGCGGGAGTCGACCGCGAGCGAGAGGGTGTCCTTCGCTCCGGGGATGGCGATGCAGATCGAGAAGTCCTTGAAGATGCCCTTGGCCTCCTCCGCGCAGGCGGCGAGCGAGAGGTCGGGCATGCCGATGACGCCATTCTTGGGGATGGCGAACGTCCCCTCTTTGAGGATCAGCGACTTGGGCTGGGGCAGAAGCGGAAGGTTCATGTCGAGGTCCTTTCTATCTCTGTCACGGTAGTCATGGCGGCACCTATTTATTCGGGCACCCCGAATTATTATTCCGTCAAGCTCATTATGTTCTCCTTGGACCAGAATTTGTCCAGCGAGTCGTCGCGCCACCACAGGGCGTTTTGCAGCAGCAGCAGCTCCCGTCCGATGCGGAAGTTGGGGTGGCTTGAGAGGCGGACCGGTTTGTACCGCTCCTTGAGCCGCGGCTGGAGGAGGATGGCTCCCATCGCCGAGTAGAGGATGAAGCGCGGCAGATTGAAGGGGCGGAAGAGATTGTCGATGATTTTCCTGACGTCGCGCTCGATCTCCGGATAGTAGTCCCAGAGGGAGGTGGGGTCGTCAGAGAGGAATTCGCTTGCGAAGGGCAAAGCGATCGCCGCGACGGCCGCCGGCATCGAGTCGGGTTTCCCGCCGTGCAGCGTCATCTCGTTCTGTTTCTGCAGGAGTTGCATCGCCCGCGCGCAGGCGTCGCTGTTCCACTCGCTCTCGAGTTTCGGCAGGAACCACCCGAGGAAGCCGTGCTCGTGGAAGGCGGTGAAGATTTTCGCCGAGTAGGGCTTCTTGATGATCTTCTCGAATTCCAGGAGGAGGCGGGAGTGGGGACATTTGGAGATGAGGGGCACCGTCTCGGCGAGGGCGCGTGTGGTCTCCGGCGTCAAGGTGAATCCATACTGGCCGACAAGTTTGAGGGCGCGCAGGATGCGGACGGGATCCTCGGTGAAGCGGACGCGGGGTTCACCGATCACCCTGACGATTTTGTTTTCGACGTCGGCGATGCCGCCCGTGTGGTCGATGAGGCGGTCCTCGAGGGGATCGTAGAAGATGGCGTTGACGGTGAAGTCGCGGCGCCAGGCGTCCTCTTCGGCGTTGCCGTAGACGTTGTCGTTGCGCAGGATCTCGGCGCCGTGGTGATGGTGCGCGGGATCTTCCTCGTTGTGCTCATGAGGGTCGCCGCCAGGCTTCGGGGCGCGTCGGAAGGTGCTGATTTCGATGATCTCCCGTCCGTGGTGGAGGTGCACGATCCTGAAGCGCTTGCCGATGATTCTCGCGAGACGTCTGCCGAAGACCGCGCGAACCTGTTCGGGGGTGGCGGCGGTCGAGACGTCATAGTCCTTCGGGGGGCGTCCGAGCAGCAGGTCGCGGACGGCGCCGCCCACCAGGTAGGTCTCGTAGCCGTGATCCCGGAGAGCGGCGATCGTCTTGATGATATGCGGGGCGATCGAGGTGGAGAGATGGCGGGGGGACGGGCGATGGTGTGGCATGGCGGCGTTTTGGGTGTCTTCTTTTTTCATACTCATAGTGCTGCTCAGGAAGAGAGGGTTCGGGGTTCAGGGTTCAGGAAATTGCTCGATCCTCCCGTTCGGATGTTTGGGTAAACGGCTATCAGGCTTTGGACGCTGCCTCTTGCCTGAACCCCGAACCCTGAACCCTTCCAGTTGCTGCTCATGTTACAATGTGGCGCCCCTTATCGTTGATGCGGTTTCTGCAGCACGGTGTCCACATTGTCGAAGCGTGGATCCCGGTCGGGGAAATCGGCGTTGTAGTGGAGGCCGCGGCTTTCCTTGCGCTGGAGGGCGGAGTCGATGATGAGTTCCGCGACGGTTGAGATGTTGCGCAACTCGATGAGGTCGAGCGTGATGTAGAAGTCCCAGTAGTATCTCTCGATCTCCTGCCGGATGTTTCTGATGCGTGTTTTCGCCCGTTCGAGGCGCTTGCTGGTGCGCACGATGCCGACATAGTCCCACATGAAGCGGCGGATCTCGTCCCAGTTGTGCGTGATCACGACCATCTCGTCGGAGTCGGTCGCCTCGTCCGAGGTCCAGTCGGAGACGTTGCCGCTGGGTTGCTGTTTCTTGAAGTCGGCGGCGCGCGCCTGGATGTCCTTGACGAGCAGTTTTGGCACGACGAGCGACTCGAGGAGGCTGTTGCTGGCGAGTCGGTTCGCCCCATGGAGACCGGTGCAGGCGACCTCGCCGGCGGCGTAGAGTCCATTGATGCCGGTGAAGCCGTTGACGTCGGTCTGGATGCCGCCGCAGCAGTAGTGGGCGGCGGGGACCACGGGGACGAGTTCGGTGGCCATGTTGAAGCCGGCCTCAAGGCATTTGGCGTAGATGGTGGGAAAGCGGCGGCGGAGAAAATCCTCGTCTTTGTCGCGGATGTCAAGGAACGCGCACTCTTGGCCGCGGCGCTTGAGTTCGTTGTCGATCGCCCGCGCCACGATGTCGCGCGGCGCGAGGCTGGCCATCTGGTGGTAGCTGTCCATGAACTCGACATAGTCCCCTTTGCGGTCGCGGACTTTGAGGACGGCGCCCTCGCCTCTGACGGCCTCGCTGACGAGGAAGGATCTGACTTTGGGATGATAGAGGATCGTGGGATGGAACTGGAAGAACTCCATGTTGGCGATCCTGGCGTGGGCGCGGTAGGCCATGGCGACGCCGTCGCCGCATGCCGTGTCGGCGTTGCTGGTGTAGAGGTACGCCTTGCCGGCGCCGCCGCTGGCGAGGACGGTCGACTTGGCGAGGAACGTCTTGATCTTGCCCGCCTGGGTGTCGAGCACGTAGGCGCCGAGGCAGTAGTTGTCCCCCATCCAGCCAAGACGCCAGGAGGTGATCAAGTCGATGGCGGCGTGTTGTTCGAGGATGGTGATCTTGGGGTTGCTTTTGCAGGCGGTGAGGAGCGTCCGGTGGATCTCCTCGCCGGTGATGTCGCCGGCGTGGAGGACCCGTCGCTTGCCGTGGCCGCCCTCGCGTCCGAGATGGTAGTCGTCGCGCGGCCCCGGTTCGCCCATCTCGGCCATGGTGGTGAAATGGGCGCCGAGGGAGACGAGATGGTTGATGCAGTCGGGCCCGTTCTCGATGATCGCCTTGACCGCCTCCTCGTCGCAGAGATGGTCGCCGGCGACGAGCGTGTCTTTCACATGTTCGCCGAACGAGTCGCCGGCGTCGGTCACGCAGGCGATTCCGCCTTGGGCGTGGATCGTGTTGCACTCGGTGGCGAGCTTCTTCGTGATCACCACGACGCTGCCGAATTCAGACAGACGCAGCGCGGAGGACAGGCCGGCCAGGCCGCTGCCGATCACCAGATGGTCGAAACAGACTTTTTTGTCTTCAGGCATGGGATGATGAAGGGTGGTGAATTTGATGCTGGGGTTCAGGGTTCGGGGTTCAGGATGAACACAGTGAAAATTCGGAGTCGTAACTATAGCCTGATATCGCGGAGGTTGAAAGGGGATGGCGGCGGAAACTGCCGCGTTTCCGGCGTGGCTGCCAGGCTTCGATTTTCGGGCTCACGTGGCGCGGAGCCGGTTGCGTCCATGCGTTGTAAATTCAAGGCGGTAAACCCCTCCCTGACAGTCGGGGCTCGGTTTGCGGCGTCTGAACAGAGCCACGAGCGTGAGCGAGTGGTTCCGCGAAGCCGGTTAATTGAACGTTAAGGAAATTCAATGTTACCAGGTGTCAGGTGTCAGCTGTCAGGAAGCGACAATGGAAATTTCCTGAAACCTGAAACCCGAACACTGAAACCAAGTTGCGGGTGAAGCCCGCCTAACTTGATCACTTAGGAAATTGCTTTTTTGTTCTTTGCCCCCAACCCTGGGGCAAGGTGGTATGCGAAGCAACCCTGAAGGGGTTGTGTAACGGTATCTGGAGCGCGCCATTTCCGACACAACCCCGGTGGGGTTGAAATAATGCCAACTCCCACCCAGGGTAGGCGCGGGGCGCCAACCCTGGGCTTTGTTACACAGCCCCTGGGGCAGAAAACACAAACATGTGAAAAGTCCCGGCGGAGCCGGTTATGTTCATGCTAAGGAAATTCAATGTGGTGGCAGGCGCGGGCTTCTTCACCCACGGCGCGAGGCCGTGGGGGCCGGAGAGGGTGGAAAAGGTGGTGTGAGGTAGCCTGTGAGCGTCTTCACCCATGGGACAAGCCCATGGGGGTCGGGAAAGATCCCAACG
>CAYTFM010000394.1:0-7212 GCA_964436735.1 uncultured Victivallales bacterium
GAGGAATGCGTCGATCCGTCCGCGCTTCACCGAGCCATCGAGGACAACGACGCCACCGCCGTGTTCTGCGAGAACGACTACACCGCGCTGAAGATCTACCACGCCCTCGGCGCGCGGGGAATCGCCATTCCTGGCGACATCTCGGTCCTGAGCGTCGACGACCTATACTTCGCGAAATACCTCACGCCGCCTCTCTCCACATTCCGCATCCGACATGAGGAATTTGTCCCCGAGCTTGTCGAATACTTCATAAAAAGCCGCAAAGGCGAAGACGCGGGCATCCACAAGGAACTGCCCGCCCCCTTCATCGAGCGCGGCTCGCTCGCAGCGCCGCGGAACCGCGCCTAAGCCTAATCAGACGGATGGATTACAGCGTGGAAATAGACGAAAGGAACAGACGCATGAGCAACAGATCCTCGAGGGGACGGCGGAGCCGGACAATTAATAATTCTATCAGGGTGAAGGCGGCCGCCTTCACCCTGATAGAATTATTAGTGGTGATCGCGATCATCGCGATTCTCGCCTCACTCCTCCTCCCCGCCCTCAACACGGCGCGGGAAACCGCCAGAAAGATCGTCTGCCTCGGCAATTTGAAGCAACAGCATCTCGGACTCGGCTCCTACGCAGCCGACTTCAACTCATACCTCCCGTTGGGCCCGCGGTGGCTCACCAGTCCCGGTATTCTTTCGCATTACACCGGCAGCGGCAGCAAATGCGACGAATACCTCTACTACGCAAACAACTACCTCAACATCGCGACACGGCCGAACGCCGACCAGGATGCGCGGGTGGGGCAACAGAACGACGTGCTCACCTGTCCCTCGGTCGGCCCCAAGGTTCCTGAAAGCGTGGATGGCTGGACCACTTCCCGAATCGAATACATCGTCGGTCTCGGCTGTTCGGACAATTGGTTCGCCTGGAGCTCGCTCAACTCGATCAACGCCCGATTCGACAAGATCGGCGCGCCAGCCCCTGACGGTGCGCAGAAGGCGCTCGCATGCGACGTCGCCGCCTTCCTCCCCGGCACTACCAATATTCTCCCCTACAAATATCTGACCGGGCACAAACTGCGCGGCGGCAACGTGCTCGCCGGCGACGGCTCGGCGAAATGGGAGGCCATCTCGGCATTCCCGCCAGAGATCATCTCGTCCTATTTTCCCGGAGAGGGGATCTCGCTTCCCGTGAACAAGTACTACTTTTACCTGGGAGCCTCATGGAACGGTGAAGGACAATACTACTACTGGAGACCGGCGGCGCATGAGACGCACTCCACCGATGGATCGCTTTTCAGATGAACGTCAACATACAAAAAAGAGGTGCGGCATGCAGGCAAGAGGGGCACTGGCGATGGCGGCGGTGATAGCGATAGCGGCTTTCAACACAACCGCAGGAGATCCCCCCGTCAAAGCCGACATGCTCGGCTACGGCAAGATCACCTTCACGCAGGAGGTCTCGCCCGATGGACAGGGAGTCGCAGTGTTCGCCTGCGAGGACGACCATCACGCCGACATGCTCCTGAGCAAACTCCGCGCCGACTTCACGTGGGACAAACTTGCGGGCGTGAAGGAGGTCACGCTCGCCTCCGGAGCCCCCGCGCTGGAGTTCCCCGACCGCGGAGTCGTCGTCTTCTCCCGGAAAGGATCGACCGTCCACGCGGTGACGGCGGACTCCTCCGAAAAAACGGTAGCCCTCTTGAATAAACTCGCTCTCACAGGGGATGCGGTGAAATTCGTCCCCACCAAACCGCATCCCATGTCCATGGACTTCTTCGACCTGCGTCCGCTCAGCCTCTACTTTCCCGTGCTCAACGTGTGGGGCCTCGAGAAGTGGCCCGCATGCTACTCAAAGAAAGCCCTCGACACGGTCCCCGATTATTGGGGGAAGTTCGGCTTCGGCCACAGCTACTTCGATCCCTATTTCGGCAAGGACGAGCTCGCCAACGGCGCGCCACAGTTCTTTCCGCTCGACAACATGATCGGCAAGGCCAAGTCGCGCGGCGCCATCGTGATGGCTCATATGGGAATGTTCTGGAATCCCTGGTGGATGCGACTGGCCTATCCCAAGGACGCGGTCGGCTGGGATCCCTATGCGATCAGCGGCTGGGGACCTCTTGAGGCGATGAGCGGGCCGTTCCTCAGCCAGTTCGCCTCCGACGACGCCTACGCCTACGCCCGCCGCTTCACCCGCGACGCCCTGCTCGACTTGAAAGCGAACGCCGGCGACAACCTCGGTTGCTACCGCGTCACGGGCGGCGGCCATCCCGGCGACGAGTTGAACTTCCACCACATGAGCACCGAATACATGGATTATGACGAACCATCGCGGGGTGAATTTCGCAGATGGCTCCGCGAGGACCGCGGACTCGATCTCAAGACGCTCGGAGAAAGATGGTATGGCGACGCCAACCGCTTTAAGAATTGGGACGAGGTGGCGATCCCCTCGCACTTCGAGTTCTTCGGCGGATTCGGCGGCGGCGGCACGTTCGACCTGCTGCAAGGCTGGCTGTGGCGTCCACACCAGGAGAAGGCGTTGGCGGAAGGCTGGGGATCGGAGAGCTACACCCCCGGCGACGAATGGACGCCGGTGGATCTGGCTCCCTCCATGAAGCAACTTTTCCTCTTCGGCTCTTCACAGGACAAGGAGTTACGCGACGGCGCCAGCAAGGTCTCATGGTTCCGCAAAGAGTTCGACCCCACCGCATGGCTGGAGAAAAACAAGGGCGCGCAGTGCAATGTCGTGGCCCAGGTCGGCGACACCCAGACCGATCCAGTCGAGGTCTACCTCAACGGCTCCTTCCTCGGCCTCATCCGTCCGAAAACCGTGTGGTGCGGCCCCATCGCCTTCCAGGCGACCTCCCTGCTCAAACCGGGGAAGAACGTTCTGTGCCTGAAGGTGAAAAACGGACTCATCCGCGGCCCGGTGTTCCTCACCACCCAGGAACCGAAACGGTATCCCTACCTCGGTGTGCTGGGGAACGCCCGCTGGCTCGACCTGCGCGACTGGAACGCCCACAAGCTCATCGGCGGATGGATGCGCGAGGGAGCCTACTCCCGCGAGGTTCTGCCCGACATCCCCATGCTGTTCTGTTCGACTGACAAAACCCTCATGAGCGAGTTCCTTTCCGCGAAAAAGGGCACCGGGCTCAACAGCCTTCACTTCACCGGCGGCGGCTCCTCATTCCAGCCATGGTCGTCAGGCCTCGGATATCTGATCGGCGCGTACGGCACCTCCGAGGAAGGCGGCACCATCGAGGACCCCGAGGCGCTGACCCGCGAGCTCGCCTGGATGCTCCTCGGCACCCAGGGACATCACAACTACTACCACAACGCGACGGACTGCATGAAGATCAACGAGAAGACCGGCTGGTTCTCGAAACACACCCGGCTCTTCGAAATCTACGGGAAGTCGAACTGGGTCAAGCCACCCGTCGCCATCCTCCGCGCCTCCCGCAGCGACCGCTACTTTCCCTACTCCGCGCTCGCCGACGACTGGGACATCGGACGCAGCAGCCTCCAGGCCGCGCACATCATGAACGTCTACGCCACGGAAACGGAGGTAGAGGAGGGACTCTGCGACAGCTACCCCATCCTCTGGGACGGCGGCACGTCCGTCTTCGACGACAAACTCGCCGCGGCCATCGAACGCTATATGCGCGGCGGCGGCACCTTCGTCGCCGTCAACGTCACCGGCCGCCACTCACCGCTTGAGCCTGATGCCTGGCCCATCTCGAAACTCACCGGCTTCAAGGTGCTTGGCGAACGCGAGAACATGCACATCACTATTGTGCCCGACAATCCGCTGCTCACCAAGCTTTCCGGCATGACCTTCAACGGCAACGGCGTGGCCATCAACTGGATGGGAGTCAACCATCTCTCCGAAGGGGCCGTGGCGCTCGAGCCGGCCGACGGAGACGGCGTGGTCATCGCCCGCTGGGAGGACGGCTCGGTGGCCGTTGGCATGCGCAAACTAGGGAAAGGACGCGTCATCGTCCTCGGCTCCTCCTTCTGGCGCAGCATGTCAGACCGCGCCGGCAAGGGCGTCTCGCTCAACGGCAGCATCCAGACGAACTTCTTCAACGACCTGTTCGCCGGCTTGGGCGTCAAGAAGCAGGCGGACATCCAGAGCGAGGACGTCTGGCTGCGCCGCATGGCCACCAAGAACGGCCTCCAGGAGTGGTTCATGGCCTACAACGCCGGTCGCGGCGAGGCCAAGGGGCAGGCGCTCTCCTTCCCCTGCGAGCGGAAACCGCCGCGGGTCGTCGACGTCATCACGGGGCAGAACGTCACCTTTGAATGGCAGGACGGCGTGACGAGGATACTCGGCATCGACATCCCGGCGAACGAGATGCGCGTCTACGGCGTCGATTCCGCACACCTCGCCGGCGCCTTCGCCCACTGGCTCGACGAGAAACGCCACTACGAGTCACGCCCCGCCCTCCCCGCGAAATCAAGCCAGGAAAAGCCAGCCCCCGCGCCGTCGGCCCTCACCTTCGACACATTCCGCTTCAGGCAGGCGGACGCCTCGGTGAAAGACAGCACCTCGTGGTTGAGTGAACCTGTCGACACCGACGCCTGGAAGGACGTCTCGTACGGTTTCTGGGACGAGATGGGTTTTAGCGAGAAAGGCGTTGGCCTCTACCGTTGCTCATTCACACCGAAACCAGAATGGAAGGGCCGCGCCATCATCCTTTCCTTCGCCTCGTTCGATTATCCCGTCTTCCTGGACAAAGCGACCGTCTTCATCAACGGTCAGAAAGCGGCCGAGTACAAGGCGCACGGCTGGGCGAACTTCGAGACGCACGACGTCACGAAATTCGCGATAGAGGGTCGCAACGAGTTGGCGATCCTTGTCGAGGCGTCCGAAGTCCGCGGCGCCTATATCGGGCAACTCTCGATGTACGCCCTGGAGGCGCTGCGCACGCCAATCGCGCTCGACGGGACCTGGAAGGTTTTCTCGGACAACAAGAAGCACGTCGAGGCGCAGATGCCGATCAACATCGACTGCCGCCACATCGAGACCACCGTCACCATTCCCGCCGACTGGAAGAACGATCAAGTCGTCATGGAGTTCGAAGTGGAGAACAACTGGGTGGGAACGATTGTCGTCAACGACCGGGCGTTCGTGCGAAACCCCTACAATCATCCATACCCGAACATCATGCAAGCCAACCTCTATCCATATATTATTCCGGGACAGCCGAATAAAATCGAACTGTGGCCGCGGGAACCCGAGGGCACGGCACGCGTGAAGGTCATTGTCAAAAAAGTCAGAATCGGCACCATAACGCCGAAGAACTGACCCGTGATGCCGTCTGAGGTTGCATTCATGGGTAGGGCGCGGCACCTTCCGCGCCAACTGGTCAAACGGCGTCTTCTCCGGAAATAGCGCAAAAGGTGTTGCGCCCCACTACTTAAGAAAGGTAAGTCGGCATGTCCACTCACGTGATCACACTCGCGGCGGCGGCCGCGCTGGCCGTCATGGCCTCCTTCTCACTGGCGTGCGCCGAGGATGCGGGAGCGCCCGGCGCACCTCCTGGTCAAACCATCGTACCGGTCGCAAACGGCGGATTCGAGACGTGGGAGCCACTCGACCAGAATGCGGCAAACTCCGATTATATTAAGAGCCTCAAACTCATCCCCGAGAACCAGGGTCCCAAGGCGTGGGGCCCGTTCAGCGAAGACACCCGTGAACGGCACATGACCGGCACGGTGGCAATGGATGAGGAGGTAAGGCATTCGGGGCTCCGCTCCGTGCGGATCGAGAACGGTCTGAAAACTGACATCTGTGGCGTCTCCTACTCCACCGAGCAGTTCGCGAAAACACCCGAGGATCCGCGAAACATCAAACCTAACCGCCATTACCTGCTGCGCTGGTGGGTCAAAGGGGAGAACGTGGACGGCAACGGTCCGCTCCTCATGATGTGCGGCCTATCGGGAAAGAACGGCGCGCTCAAACGGGCTGACTCCTACGAGCAGGGGGTGGCGCTACCGACAGGCACCTTCGACTGGCAGCGACGCGCGTTCACCTTCATCACCGATCCCGAGGCGCGGTGGGTCGTCTTCAGCTTCCAGCTCCGTTGGGCGTCAGGGAAGATCTGGTACGATGACGTCGAACTGATCGATCTCGGCCCCGTCGTCCACGTGGAGACATACTAAAAACGAAATCCACGCGGCTCGGACAGGCCTCGCCCTCCAAAACACGCCTCACATTCACACGCGTTCCCTGGAGGGCGAACCCCGTGTGAGCCGTCTTTTGCCACGCGGCTCGGACAGGCCTCGCCCTCCAAAAAACGCACCACATTCACACGCGTCCCCTGGAGGGCGAACCTCGGTGGACCCACACCCCCAATCTCTCTAATCTGTCCATCTCAACCGAAATAATTCTCCCTGGAAGGGCCACTTACCGCTATCATCCACCAAACCCGCACGCACCGGATTCGACCTCACATATTCCCATTTGCACCCATAACTGTCTCCCGTCCGCAACTGCCTGTCCCAATACCCGCTCTGAAAGACAGGACAGACGGATCGTGACGGCCATTTCCTCGAAACGTGGGACTTCCACTTTTTCATCCAGTCTCCAAGGCTGGCTCCCCATTCAAAAGGCGAACAGAAGAAATGGATATGATCGGGCATGATCATGTAACGACCAACACCCCATTCGTCGACTTTCATCCATATTTCTTGAAGCAAGACATGAACCTCGTCATTGGCGAAAATCTTATGCTTCTCCTTGGCGCACACTTTCACAACACAATGATTGAACGGTTGTGGAATTCACGAGGGGCGAAATGCGCCGGATGCCGCCTGTCTGGTAATGAACTCTCCTCAGCCATGTTATATTCCTTGGCTTTGTGCACACTGTAAATCCCTGCGGCTCGGACAGGCCTCGCCCTCCAAAACACACCCCACATTCACACGCGTTCACTGGAGGGCGAACCCCGTGTGAGCCGTCATTTGCCATGCGGCTCGGACAGGCCTCGCCCTCCAAAACACGCCTCGCATTCACACGCGTTCCCTGGAGGGCGAACCCTGCGTGAGTTGCGTCAGGAGCGGTTTCGCAAACGCCAGCGCGGCGCGCAAGTTCTTCCGCGCCTCCGGAGTCAGTTCGACTCCCGGCTCCCATGACCGTCCCCGGATCCGCATCAAAAACGCCTGCGGCTTTTTGCCGTACAACTCCTCGCACAGAGCAAGCACCGATTCCGGGGACATG
>CAYTFM010000395.1:0-7204 GCA_964436735.1 uncultured Victivallales bacterium
GGAACCGGGCTCGCGCCATGCGGGAACGGCGCTCTCGGACAGTTTGCGCTTTTCTTCGCCGACTGTCTCCGCCAGCGCGCATCGACCGAAGAAGCGACAGCCGGGGGGGTATTTGTCCGGCGAAGGGACCGAGCCCGGGATCGTGGCGAGCGTATCCGCCGCGCGCCCCAACTTGGGCACTGCCGCGAGAAGGGCTTTCGTATATGGATGGAGCGGCTGGGTGACGAGCGCGTCAACCTTCGCCTCCTCGACAGTCTGTCCGGCGTACATCACCACGACGCGGTCGGCCAATTCGGCGACGATGCCGAAGTTGTGGGTAACAATGATGATCGCCATGCCAAGTTGCCGCCTGAGGTCCCGCAGCAGGTCGAGTATCTGCGCCTGTATGGTCACGTCGAGGGCCGTCGTCGGCTCGTCGGCGACGAGAAGGTCAGGCTGGCAGGCGATCGCCATGGCGATCATGACGCGCTGCGCCATGCCACCGCTGAGCTCGTGCGGGTAGCATCTGGCGCGCTTGGCGGGCTCGGGTATGCCAACTTTGCGGAGCAGGTCGACGACCAGGGCGTCGATGTCGCCCACATCCGTGCGGTGCGCCTCGATCGCCTCGGCGATCTGGTCGCCGACACGGAACACGGGGTTGAGAGAGACGGAGGGCTCCTGGAAGATGTAGGCGATGCCCGCGCCGCGGACCTCGCGGAGCCGCCGTGGCGGCAGCGAGAGGACGTCAACGGTGCTGCCTTTGAAGGTCAAGTTGACGCTTCCCGACGCATAGCGTCCGGCAGGCTCCGTGACCAAACGCCCAAGCGACAGGCAGGTCACGCTCTTCCCGCAGCCGCTTTCCCCGACCAAGGCGAGAATCTCCCCGGGGTCGACGTGGAACGAGACGCCGCTGACCGCGGGAAGCCATCGCCCCCCGACACGGAAATCGACACTGAGATTATCGACATTCAACAAAGCCATTGCGCCTCATTCCTGATTCCGATTTACTCTAAATTGTAACGTACCACACGTTCAAGGCCATTGAAATTCCCGCAACGGGAATTTCAAGCAACGGGCATTTCACACGAAGCAGATGCGGGAGATGCAGTGGTCGAAGCTCTCGATGCCGCTGATGATGTCGATCTCGACGCGCATGAAATACACGGGGATGTCGCGGCGGTCGAGGCGCGGCATGCGGACGGCGTCCTTCTCCGTGGTGACGACCATCTGGGCCTTCGCCTTCTTGGCCTTGTTGACGAAATCGATGATCTCCTGCTGCGAGTACTTGTGGTGGTCGGCGAAGCGTTCGCGGTAGACGATCTTGCTGCCGTAGTTGGTCAGGAATTTTTCGAAGCTCTCGGGCCGCGCGATGCCGCTCAGCGCCGCGATGCGTTTGCCTTTGAGTTTCTGGAGATCCACGCGCTCGCCCTTGGTGAAGACGTCCTCGAGGTAGAGCGGCTTGTGGCAGCACTCGATGATCTCGGCCCGCCGGTTGTGCCGATCGATGAACCTGCGCAGACGCCGCAGATGCTTGCCGCCGTTCGACTTGGTCAGGAAGATATAGTCCGCGCGCTTGATCGCCGAGATCGGCTCGCGCAGGAAGCCGCGAGGCAGGACATGGTGGTTGTGGAACGGTTCGGTCGAGTCCACCAGGGCGATGTTGAGCCTCGGCTTGAGGTGCAGGTACTGGAAACCGTCGTCGAGGATCAGCGTGTCCGCCTGGAATTCGGAGATGGCGTACCGTCCCGCCTTGACACGGTCCTTGTCGACCAGCACGATCACATTTCTGAGATTCGAGGCCAGCATGAACGGCTCGTCGCCGGCGGTCGCCGAGTTCAGCAGGAGGTTCTCGCCGTCTGAAACCACGCGCGGAGGGACCTCCCGGCGCTTGGAATGCATGAGGGCGACGAATTTCTCCATGGGCGTGCGGTCCTGGCTTTTGTAGCCGCGGCTCAGCACCGCCACCTTGCGTCCCTTCTGCGCCAGGGTCCGCGCGAAGACCTCCACCACCGGCGTCTTGCCCGTCCCCCCGCACGTGAGGTTCCCGATGCTCACCACGAGGCAGCCAAGCGGCTTTTGGCGGAAGATGCGCTTCTCGTACAACCAGAACCGCACCTGCACCACCCGTCGGTACACCCGGGAGGCGGCGAACAGCACGCCGCGGACGAACATGTCCCAGGGGCGATGCGTCCGCTCGTTGATGAGGTTGATGAAGTAGCTTTCAAGCGCTTCGTTTAATTCACGTATATCCATAGTGCAACATAAATCCGAAACTCGAAACACGAAACTCGAAACTGGAAAAAAGGGTGGCTCTTGAGGGTCAAGACACTCACATAGTCTTGACCAACGCCTTATAGCGGTCCACGAAAACACGCAGATTGGCCTCGGCGTCGAAGCGGCTTCTCATCGCCGCGGGATTCCTCTCGTAGGCGACGCGGCGCAGCTCGGGCCGTCCAACCGCCGCGCTCATCGTCTCCGCCAGCGCCGCCGGGGAGGCGTCTTTCACCAACACACCATTCACCTGATCCTGGATCACGTCGCGGGACGCCTGCATGTCGAAGACGAGCGGGACGATGCCACAGGCGCACGCCTCAAGCAGCGAGCTCGACACGCCCTCCGTCGGGATGATCGACACGTAGAAGTTGGCCTTTCTGAGCTCGTCCGCCAACGATTCCCTCTGGAGCACGCCCTTGAACAGGACGCTCCCCGCAAGGCGCAGCTCGGCGGAGAGCCGCTCAAGCCGCTCCCGCTCAGGCCCGCCACCGATGATGACAAGCGATGCGCCAGGAATCATGTCGACCAGCTTTCTGAAACCATGGATGAGCTGGTCGATCAGGTATTCTTGCGTCAACGAACGGGTTGAGACGAAGACCGGTCGTTCCGGATCGAACGGAGGCGGCGCGTCCAGCGGGTGGAACACGGAAAGATCAATCCCCCTGTGCAGCAAAAGGATTCGATCCTCGTCCGCGCCAAATCTCACCAGCCCGTCCCGGATATTCGGTCCCCAGGCGTGCAGCAGATCCGCATCCCTGATGGCGCGGCGCGCGAAATGACCGAGGACCATCTTTTGTAAAGGAAAAGGCTTCGGCATGAAGGTGATCTGCTCGTTCTGCGCGGCGATCACAAGAGGGTGAAAGCCCGACCCCGCCGCAAGATACCCATAGCTGGTGACGCGGTAGGCGAGGAGGAGGTCGGGCTGGAGGCGGGCGATAAGAAGCCTGAGATCCCCGCCGCCCAACAAGAGCCTCATCCGCGGCGGCAGCGAAGGATTGCGGAGGGGAAAGACGTCCCGGCCCTCGTCCGCGACCCGCGCCGAGGCGATGGCGACCTCGCACCCGTGCCGCCTCAGGCCATCCACCCACGACATGGTGTTGGCACTTTTCGGCTCCCCTAAAAACAAAATCTTCATATGAGCACACCCACCCCCGCGTGGGCGGAGGCATAATCAAGAGAGAAACGGTTGTCGCGGCGGAGGTGGCCAAGAGCGGATGGCTCCCTTACGCCATCCGCTCCCGTGGGTGTGCTGTGGCCTTGAAGTGGTTGTTTCATAAGAGAAACACAGTAGTCAATGCCTGCCGAAAAGCAAACTTCGGTTTGATGGGCTTGACAAGTTCTGCACGCACGGAACACGACTGATTACCCCGCGGACGACACTAATGGCGGGGCGGGAGGGGGATGTCGAATGGTACTATCGGAACAGCGTCGGCCCGGGAAATAATTCGGCCTGTGCGAAATAATTCCATTTCACATTCAAACTGATAGCCACGAAAGAACACAATAGATCACATAGAAACGCATTAATATTTTGATGATCGCGCGATTATAATCTTTGTGCTCTTTGCGTTCTTTTGCGGCTATTGCACCATCTTGGGTGCAGCATGGAATAAGTGGTGTTACGGCAGGTGGGTGGGACCTTCACGGTGGCCTGTGCCGGGCGGCCAGTCGTCGCAATGCGACTCGTTCGTGCCGTTCGGCACTCTGGTGGTGGTGCCATCCGCATTGTGGATGATGATATAGGTCATGGTGTCAAGCCAGTCGAGTCCTTGCTGCCGCCATCTGGGGTCATCAAGCTTGAGCAGGGCGTTGTGGCGGTTGACGAACCACGACCAGTGGTCGGAGTTGGGAACGACGCCAGGCCCCATGTCGGATATCTGCGTGACGGTGCCAAGCGCCGGAAGATACTCGGTGACGAAGGCATACCACTGGTAGTCGAAGGGGTCGAGGCCGCCGGGATCGCCCATCGACAACGGTATGATGGTGGCCTTGTCAAACACCGGGAGGATCATGCTCGAATAATTCGGGGGGGTCGCCTTGCCGCCGTCTGGCGTGAGCTTGCCGAGCGGTTTGCCCAAAGAGGTGGCCATCACGTCGTCAAGCCCCATCCTCATTTGTTCCTCGGCGTACTTGAGCCTGTCGCCAGAATCCTTGAATGACTTGCCGTCAATCCGCACGTCGGAGAAGGAGACGCTTTCCCCAAGTGATTTCTGCTCCGCATAGCTCTCCTTTGAATTCCACATGCCGCTCATCGTCGTCTGCGCGGTGCGACACGCCATCCGCGCCACGGCGCCGGCATAGACGTATTCGGGTTTGAGGTCGGAACGCAGATACATGGCGCCCCCCCAGTAGTTCGGGTCGGGGGCGTGCTCCTGAAGCCATGTCTCGCCATACGTCGCCCACGTGATATGTGGCAGCAGATCATCCTTCCCGTCGGTATCGCCCGGCTTGCCAGTGTCAAACCTGTCGTAGGCGTCCCCAATAAGCGTCATTCCCGTTCTGTTTTTCAGCACGGTGGCGAATCCGCCATACGCCACGGCATCGTCGTAGGCTTTCGTCGTCTTCGAAAACTCGATGTCGACCGTCAAGTACTCCGCCTCCTCCGGAAAGGAGGTTGAATCTTTCTGCAACTCGATATCTCCCCACCATTTCCCCGTGAAGTCCATCCGTAGGAGGTCGCGGATGTAGCACCAGTAATTCGCGTTGATGGCGTCATACACGTGACGGTTCTGCAGGTAATAGACGAACTCGTTTCCCTCGAGCCTCGGCGCCCCCATGTAATGGCAGTTCGGGGCGACGGCAATGCCTTGCGTGAGAATGGTCTCGATCATGTTCTCGTAGGGTTCCTTCCAGGTGTACCCCTCGATCTGCGCCGGCACATCCGGTGGGAGATACACGCTGGCAATGGTATCTCCCCTGCCATTCACATAGCCACGGAGGCGTTTCAGATGCTCTCCGACGACGCCGACGGGCTCTCCCCTCTCGTCGATGGTGCCATAATTCGGGTTGACATTGATGCCATTGTTCTTTGCCGCCTGCTGGGCGGCGGCAAAGCCGATGAGGGGTCCGACGAAGGAGACTCGGGCCTGCATCTCGCAGAGAAGCGCCGATTTCGCCTCGATAGACTCGGGGGTATCATGCGCCAGCGGGGGTATGTCCGTGACGAGGGTGGTGCAAGCCTTGATCAAGTTAAGCTCGCCGATCAAGTTCAGGGTGTTCACCTGCCACTGGGATCCCGCGAGCGCCGCGGCGTCCGCTCCGGCCCAGCTTTTAATTTTAATCCTGATAACGTTCTGGAGGTCGAAGAGAAGGATGATGGCCAGCAGCAGCACGACCATCGCCAGAACGCCGAGAATAAGCGTCTGCCCGCGCTCTCCCCGCCGCCTCGAGGGCTTTGCCTGCACAACTGTCTTTTTCATGGACACACCATTACCCATGCGGTTCCGCCGCAGCTTGGTTTCAGTGTTCGGGTTTCAGGTTTCAGGCAATTGACACCTGACACCTGAACACTCACTCCTACTCCAAATAATCCGCCGAATAGTCCATCGTGCCTGATCTTCTGATTATATCGACGCTTTTGCTGGTGGTGTAGGCCTCGCGCATGGGGAGATCGAGCGGATAGTTTTGGGCGGTCACCGTGGCCTCGAGGCAGCCGTCAGCGGTACGCATCGCGGCGTTCGAGATGTATGCCCCGGTGGCGTTTTCGGCGGGATTCCAATACTCGTACTCGAGGTAGCGCACCCCTTGCACGAACTCGGGAATCCTGATCTTTTCGAAGCCGAACTGCGACAAGGGACTGCCTTGCGGGCCACCATAATCAGCAGGGTCGACGAGTTTTCCGGAGGCTCCGATGGAGGCGATCCTCGAACTCCTGTCCACGAGATAGTCGGCGAAGCCGACGCATGAGGTGCGGGCCGTCATGAAAGACGAGTAGTCCATTACCATCTGCGCCACGTAGAGATAGAAGACCTGGAGGAGTCCGAAGAGGACAAGACAGGTGAGCAGCATGCAGACGATTGACTCGATCAATGCCTGCCCGTGTTGGGACTTCCTTTGACGAATCACGCATCTCATGGGAAAAACGCCCTTCCCGGAACTCGAACCAACCATTCCGCAGTGACGCAAGGACACAACACCCTCTTACGCCCCACAACAGGAACCTGCTCTCGCAGTCCATACAATCTCAGTCACGACCAAGTCAGCGATCAATTGACGTTGCCATTGGCGTCGAGTTGTTTGAGGATATCAGCCGAATTGGTCGAAACGGCGTCCGTGGCATCGCCGCCGAACACGGCGACCACGCCGGCGATCTTCTGTCGGACGGTGTCGCTGAAGATGCCCATCACGGTCAGAGCGGCCACGGCGACGATCACGATGATGATGATGTACTCGACGATCGCCTGCCCACTGTTCTTCTTGTTCTTGATTTTCTTCATCGCGAATTCCTCCTTTATAGCTATTTCGTTCCGTGTTACAAACAGTTCAAGACATTTACAATTGTGAGCGAGGACACACAATTATAGGTTAATATTCCAAACCGACAAGCGAGATGATGCGCCATCCGTACTCTGAGAACACCGCCAACAGCAAAGCGAGGGTCATCGCCACGCCCACAAACATCCCCAGGGCGACCATGTACTCGGTCATGATCTGCCCCTTTTGACGCACCCTGTTTCTCATCGTCCCGCGCTCCACGGTCGCATCCATCTTAAGCGGCTCCGCCGCAACTTAGGGTTCGTCACATAATAACCTGAGCATTTGCTGGCAGCTATTCTGGCTTTTCCCAAGGAACGAGTGAGGAGCATATCGCGATATGTGACGATTGAGTGACACAGGAAAAAGGCGGAAGAGCGCCAGCCCTCCGGGGCGGGGCGGCAGGCCATCAAACGCCGCGTCATCGCCTTGAATTCCATCCGCCTTTCCTCTACTTTACCTCGTTGTTAGTGAACAG
>CAYTFM010000396.1:0-7202 GCA_964436735.1 uncultured Victivallales bacterium
CCCACTCGGGCGTGCCGTTGACACGCGGAACGTAGAAGTAGTCCATCTTCCACGGTTTCTCAGGCTCCTGCTTGCCGTTGGCGGCAAGCGTGTAGCTGCTGTTCCACTGGAACATTTTCCCGAACTCCGGCTTGACGCGCTCAGGAAGCGTGATGAGGCCAGTTTTCATCGGCTCGAGAGTGAACGGAGTTTTCCCGCCATTGACCAAGATGTCGCCGATCTGCTTGCGTCCGGTGAGGTTTTCCACCTTCGCGGCGATCGCGCCATCCTGCGTCGGCTGGAAGGAGGCCTTGACGCTGGTTCCGGCGCCGCTCACCTCCGCGTTCTTCAGCGCGGCCACGAGCTTCTCGGGATCGGCGGAGCTGAAGAACAACGGCGCGGGGGTAAGCTGAACGGTGACAGAGCCGTCAGGGTCGGCGGCAAGCGGATAGCTCTTGCCCATCAGGTCGACCAGCTCGGGGAGTTGTCCGTCGAATTTGACCCGCATCTCGGGGCCGCGCTCGAAACCGAGCTCCACGTTGTCAAGGGTGCACCAGACGGCGGCGACGCCATTGTTCTTGTCGTCCTTGAAGGCGTAGCCGCGCATTCCCGACGCCGGCCGGATGTCGGCGAGAAAACTCGGCTTGGCAAGCAGGTGTCCGAGGGTGTTGATGCCGAGCATCGCCGAGGTGGGCGTCAAATTGTAGTCGACGATCTCCCGGGAGTCGTCCTGCCAGGTGTTGAAGTGTTCGACCTGGGGCCAGTATTTGAGGCAGATGAGGTATTCCCGGGCCATGAGGCACGCATGCAGGAACTCATGCAGTCCCTGGTCGTAGGAGGGCTGTCCACCGCTGTAACTCCAGTCCGGGCCGTCCCCCCAGCAGGCGGGCGAGCCGCCACCGCCCTCATTCAGGTAGATCGGGGTCTCCGGGCCGTAACCGAACGTGGCGATGGAGTCGCGCAGCATCTGGATGTTGTCGTCCAAGTCATCCATGCCGAGAGTGCCGTCAACGGAGCCGTATGGATGGATGGCGATGGCATCCCATTTGATCTCAGGCGTAGCGGCGAGGTAGCCTTCGATCGCATCCTTGCCGCGGATTTTGCCGTAGCCGCTGGGGCCGCCGGAGGGCATGACGATCGCCTTAGGATTGGCGCGTTTGACTCCTTTGTACAAGGCGACCTGCAACTTCGCGAACTCCTTGTAGTCGCGTCGTTTGACCAAGGGCGGGTAAATGATCTCCTCCTCCGTCGCCAACGACCAGACACGAACCTCTGGCATGTTCATTGCGGCCTTATAGGCGATCTCCTCAATCCGTTTGCAGTCCTCCTCCGAATACTGTTCCTTGATCTTGATCTCCTTCTCCAGTTCCTGGGTACGCCAGATGCGGGAATCCAGCTCCATCATGAACCTGTAGTCGGGGTTCTCAAACCTCTTGCTGGCCTCTTCCGGGGACATGAATGTGCCATCCGCCAAGGTGTGTGTGTAGTCGGTGATGTCATATTTCTTCCTGATCTCGTAATGGAACGGATCGCTTTTCCCGGGGCCGTAACTGGTCGACCCCCCGAAGCCACAGCGACGCATCAGATCACAAAGATCCTCCGTGCGGTTGATGCGGGTCGAGAACAACGTGCCGTAGAGGTTCTTGGTCGCATGGGTTCCGTTCAAGGAGTTGATGATGGTGAAGCGGTAGAGATCATAATAGGGCTCTGTTCCGGAGACGGTATATTTCGACCGCAGGATATAGGTTCCCGTCGCCAGGCGCAGGTCATCCAGCGGCAGCGTCAAGCGGTCGCCGGCTTTCGCGGCAAGAGTCTTTTCCCACAGCGTGTTCTTGTAGAAGTTGAACAGCGTGAATTCGACATCTCCCGCCGCGCCCTCTGTGCCGTGCACCGCGAAGGCCGCGTCAAGCCGCGCGCCGGCTTCCACGTTGTTGTCGGGATCCGAGGTGAACAAACGACCTTCCAGCGGAGCGGCGGCGAAGTCCGTCGCCTTGTCCCCTGCCTCGTACTGGACTCCGTCGAGCCACACCTTGCCGCCGTTGTTGTTGACGCACAGCACCAGCGCGACCGGCGCGCCGTCTGAAACGAAGCTGTGCGAGAAACGCTGCCATTCCGCAGTCAGGGGTTCCATTTTTGTTTTGCCTACATGGCCGCGGTCGAACTGTCCGCCCGTTTTGGTGCTGAACACCGCCAGTTTCGCGGCCGCGCCGGGTTTCTCCGCTTTGCCGTAATAGCTCACGGTGTAGCTTTTGCCATTCTGGCCGGGGAGCGAGAAGCTCATTAGGGGGGCGCTGCCGGTTTGGGTGGGATTGACCACGAGCGCGCTGGCGCCGAAGAGGCCGTTCGCGTCGTCAGTCGCATAGCGTTTCACGTCGGAGCGGCTGTAGCGCGCACCGCCGCTCCACCAGCGCCAGTAGCGCAGACCTTGCTCAAAGCTCGGGTTCGGGAAGAGGTTGACGGTCGGCGAGGTCGACATGCGCAAGGCGTCCTGCGCCCACAGATCGTGCCCTTCAACCGCGGGCGGCGCGGCCTGCTTTGTCACCGCTGTCTCACCAAAGTCGATGACCATTTTCCCCTGCGGCCTGCCGCTGTTCATGCGCAGTCCCAACGAATATTTCCCATACGCGAATTTCTCAGTGCAGACACTGTCCGGCGTGTCGGGGATCGCGATCGTGAAGCCGTCTATCTGTTTGCCGGGATTGTAGACCAGTTTGTCCAGCTTTCCCTGCCACACGACGATCCCTTTCTGATCCTCCTGCTTCAGGGTCGCATCCGCCGGCGGCTTCAGCAGCGCGCCATTGACTTCGACCCCGGCCTGGCGGTAGGCCTCCGGCATCTCAAAATAGATCAAGCACCCACCCATCTTGTGAGCCTCAATCTGTTCTTGCGGGCAACCGATATCCCAGCTCAGTTCCACTTGGCTGTCGCCGAGCGGCTTCAGTTGGTACGCGAAGCTCCCCTGGGCGCCGTCCGGCAGCGGATAGCTGTTGGACCATTTGATCGCGCCACTCGCTTGGTCACAGACCAGCTTCGCGTCTTCAGCCTTGTAGCCTTGCGAGTAGTTGACCCATTTCTTGTCCGGCCCTTGATAGCTTCCGGCGAAAACAATGGTGAAGGCGAGCTTGTTATTGATGAAAATGGCGGCGCTGTTGTCCTGCGTGGACGTGAACTGGTTGTGGTGCGTCTCGCGGACGGATATCCGCTTGTTCCCCACGACCAAAGAGGCCGTGGCCGCAGGCTGGTTCTTGTTGTGGTCGTCGATAAACGTTTTGACTATCAGTTCGGGCGCTTGGCGCGTGCTTTGCTTCACCTCGAACGGCGGCGCGTAATCCGGGCCGAAACGTTCCGCCGACAACAGCGATATCGATGCGAGGAGTAGAAGACAGGCCATCACCGGGAACAGTTTAACGCATTTGATTTTCATTTCCCTGAGTCCTTTGTGTTTTTTTCAGAAAGAATCTTTTCGATCGCCTTGATGATCTCGTCGGCCATGAGCGCGGAGGCCGACGACTCCCAATGAACGCCGTCCTTCGACGCCTTGTCGAGGTTCTTCTCGCAAAGGGCGTAGAGGTCGACCTCCGGGATGCCGTACTTCGCCATCACCTCGTCGGTTATCTTGTTGAACTTCACGAGGCGCTCGCTCTTCTTCTCGTCAAGCAGGCTCGGGCCGCCCGCGACAGCGGTGGTGTAGGGCGTGCATCTGACCCAGATCAGCTTGCTTGTCGGCGATGTCTTTCTGATATGCTCGATGACCTCGGACACGTTGTCGGCATGGTTGCTCTCCAGGCATCGTCCGGGCTGGGCCGGGGTCCACATGTGCAGCGTCATGGAGTTCCAGCTTATGACATCGTACGGGCCATTTGAGAGGACGCCTGTCCACGAGGTTTTCACCTTCGAGTTCTCGCCCTTGACCGAGTTCGGATCGAGCCAGCTTCCGCCGACCCAGTAGTCGACGTAGGCCTTGCCCTTGAAATGCTTTGTGATGAAGCCGCGGTACCCCATGGAGATGGAATCGCCGATGACGAGGATGCGTGGCAGCGTGGGGTCTTTGACATCCGCCCGCTGCATGGAATATCCTTCGCCGGCGCAGTTGCGCATCATCTCGGCGCTCTTGTCGTAGCCGGTGGGGGACAGCGCCTTGTCGTAGATTCTCAGGCCGCGCAGCTCATAGGGCTCCGGCACGGGTGTGGCGTCGCCGTCTTTCGGGACCGCCTCGCCGCGCCAGCCTTTTCCGCCAATGGTCAGCGGCAGCTGGCTTGGTTTGACCTCGCCGGTCATCGCCAGCAGCAGGCCGTTCCGGTAGATCGTCGGGCATTTGTTCTTGACCACGATCGAATATTTGTTGAAGCCCTCCCCGTCGAGTCCGCCGCACTCTCCGTTCCAGTAGCCGTTGACCTCAATGCCTATCACGTTGGAGACGCCGCCGTTCAAGTCCCATGCGGGCGGTAAATAGTTGAGGCAGAAGCCGGCATGCGCCGCGGCGTCCCTGTTGGAGATGAGGCGGAGGGCCCCCTCCATGCGCGGCAGCGTCTTGAAGTTCGCCGACCGCTTGAACTCGAGCTCGATCGTGTAGTCGTTCTGCGCGCCAAGGGCCGACGCCGGGATGGCGAACGAATTCGCGCCGTCGAGCCGCACCACGCCCTCGACCAGTTCGATCTTCCCCTTCACCGTCGCTGGATCGATGGCGCTCTTGCCGAGCTCCCATGTCGGCGCCGGTTCCTGGGAATGGACGGCGGAGGCCGTCACCACGGTCATCGCGGCCAGCAGAAACTTGTTCATCGCATCATTCCTTTATAGTTAGACATTTCCTAAAACTGTTCTATCACCACATCGTTGGGAAAATTGTTATCCTAAGTGCTACGACGGAAATGTCTTAGAATAAAATTTTGAGGACAAAATTTTCTTCGGCACTGTTTCATAATATTCGGTTGCGGACTCGGCCCGCCTTTGGGTGTTAGTTTTTAGTTGGAATTTGTCCGCGTTCACAGGCGATGGAGCGAACGCTCCATGATCTCAGCCTGAATGTCGCGGGATTGCTTGGCGAAATAGTCATTGAAACCGCCTATGCGGACGAAGAGCCCGGTGTGCCGTTCCGGATGCTCGAAGGCGTCCCGCAGGACGGCGGCATCGACGACGTTGACCTGGAGTTGGCAGCCGCCTTCGGAAAAATAGGTGGTGAACAGAGCTTTCAGTTTCTCCCGCCGTTCCTTCGTCTTGAAGACGTCGGGATCCAAGAGGAGGTTCAGCACGCAGGTGCCGGGGGCTTTGTCCTGGGCGACGGCGGCGCTTGACAAAAGCGTCTGGGTCGGCCCGAGCCGATCGGTTCCCTGGGTGGGGCCGGTGGAGTCGGACAACGGCTCGCCCAAGCGGCGGCCATCCGGGGTGGCGCCGAGCTGCTTGCCGAGTCGGATGAAGTCGGTCCAGCCTATGCTGGCGGGGAGGAAGCGCCCGTCGCCGCGCCAGCAGCGCCCCCGCCCGAGTTCGTCGAAGACGAAGCTTGTGAGTTCCCGCGCCAGGTCGTTGAGCTCCGGCGTGTTGTTGCCGAACTTGTCGAGGCTGTTGATTTTGGCGCGCAGCGTCTCGCGGCCGGCGAAGTCCGCCGCCAAGGCGGCAAGGAGCTCCTCTCGCCCAACGCCCAATTCACCCAGGTACATTTTTTTAAGTGTATAGAGAGAGTTCACCGTGTTGGCGATGCCATAGACCCCGACGATCTCGAAATTATAACGACAGCCGCCGTCGTGGTAATCTTTGCGGCGGTCGATACAGTCGTCGGTGAACAGCGTGCGCAGCGGGTCGCTCACGTGCAGGCCGTAGCTTGCCTGGCGCAGGTTGACTTCCGCATGCAATTGGGCGGCGGTGAGGCGGATGTCGTCCTTGAACGCCGCGATGAACTCCTCGAAGGACGCGCATGCCATGAGGTGGGCTCCGAGACTGGCGTCCAGGATGTCAAGCAAGTTGTAGGTGGAGCCAATGGAGTCGACCGCCGACTTGCCTTGGACAAGCGTCTCGGCGCAGCCTCCGAACCCATAGTCGGGGAGGTCGGCCGCATCCACGCCGGCGAGTTCGGGGAGCCGCGCGAGGAAGAGGCGCTCGTTGACCAATGCGGGGTTGCCGCAGCCGCGGGCGAGGTTCTCCAGGAGCGTGTCCCAGAGGTGGTCGGGCATGTCGGAGCGGACGCGCAGGCTGGTGTTGGGCTGCCGGTGCTGGCGGTTCAATTCGAGGCAGATGGTGGTGAGCTCGTTGTAGGCGGGACGTCCCTCGCCGTCGCTGCCCCCCAGGGTCAGATGCCAGGCGCCGGGGGATTCCACGCAGCGGTCCATGGCGGCGAAGTGCTCCTCGAGAAGCTCCCGCGCCTCGGCCGTGGTCAGCGCGCCCGAGGCGATGTCGCGGGAGTAGAAAGGCCATAGGTACTGATCCATACACCCGGGCTCTACGCATCCGAGGCCAATCATGAAATGGACGACGGCCAGTGCCTCGAAAAAACTTCCCGCAGGATGCGCCGGGATACGTTCGAAGGCTTGGATGAGGCGTTTGACGCGTGGTGTCTGGCGGGGATGCTCCTTCAGCTTTCCGAGGCAGTTGCGGGCCAGGGCGGTGAGCCCGTCGATGGTGTCCAGCATCGCGGCGCGGAAGGCGCGCTCCTGCGCGTCCACGGCCGTTCCGTCTAAGGCGAGGACACGACTGCGATACCCCGTGAGCCCCTCTTTGAGGAGGCGGGGGAAATTCATCACCCAGTGCATGCCGCCGTGGGCGTGACGGCTGGTCTGGGGGTTGGCTCCACGCACGGTCTTGTCGCGGGCGATCTGCCGGAGCAAGCCTTGTTCGAACGGGTTGTCTAAGGAGGCGATGAGCGCCTGAAACCCAGCTTCCGTCCCATGTTTGCCGGGGTCGTCCCCCGGCAAGCTCGGCCCCCAAGGGGGCGCGGGGTAGAAGTGGGTGTCGGCGTAGTCAGGGGGTGGTGTCCGCTCCAACCGCAGCCGAGTCACCCGGGCGGCGCGGCGCAACGGTGGCTCGTTCTTGAAGGCATGGTACAGGGCTGCCGACGTCATCCCGTGGCGGGCCAGGAGCCGGGATTCCGCGGTTTGGTTGAGCATGTCCGCCAAGGTTCCCTCCAGAGGGACGGCATCGTCGTGTACAAGTGTGTGAGGTGTGCGCATAATCTTTGCAACTTGCTCCGTTAGTAAATTCCGAGTCCCCAAAGGCGGACCAGTCCGCAACCGAAT
>CAYTFM010000397.1:0-7199 GCA_964436735.1 uncultured Victivallales bacterium
TCCTCCGTATTCCACCGCATACGAGATGTCGGCCTGCTTGAACGCCTCGAAGATTATGGCCTTCTTGTTCTCCGCGACGCCGATGCCCGTGTCCCGCACGCTGAACAGTATGGCGATCTCGCCGGCGGCCAAAGGTCGCGCCAGCCGTTCGACACCACCGCTCTCGACGCGCACGGCGATGACGCCCGTCCGGGTGAACTTGATCGCATTGCCCAGCAAATTGAGCAGTATCTGTCTAAGTCGCAGCCCGTCCGCCCATATCGCATCCGGCAGTTCCCTCACGACATGCGATTCCAGCGTCAAACCCTTTTTGGTGGCCGAAGGCAGGATGGAGGACGTCAGATCCTCCATCATCTGGCGCAAACTCATGTTCTGCTGATCCAGGAAAACTTTCTCCGCCTCAATCTTGGAGAAGTCCAGGATGTTGCTGATCAGCGCCAGAAGATCCTTGCCGCGCTGACGGACAATACCGAGCCATTTCCGCTGCTCCTCCGTCAAATTTGGCGCCTCCGCCAGTAGTTCCGAGAAGCCGATGACAGGGTTCAAGGGAGTGCGCAACTCATGGCTCATGCTGGCCAGGAACTGGCTCTTCGTCCGGCTCGCCGACTCGGCCTCCTCCTTGGCCCTCAGCAACTCCTCCTCCGTCCGCCTGCGCGCGACGATGTCTTGCTCCAGTATACGATTCGTCTCTTCAAGTTGCAGCATTTTCTTTTCCAACTTACGGACGAGAATCGCATTGTATTCTTTGTAATATTCGGTTTCCTCCACTGGTTGGAGCGGGACAACCGACTTGTCGGCCTTGAAGTTTTTCAAAGTTTCCAAAAGCAGAAGCAGGAGCTTGTCAGGTTCGATCGGCTTGGCGATATACCGGTCGGCGCCCAAGCTAAGGGCGAATTCCTCGTCCTTGGAATCCGTGTAGGTGGCGGTGAAAAAGACGAAAGGAATGTTTTTCAACCGCTCGTCTTTCATCCATGAACGGCACTAGGCAAAACCGTCCATCACGGGCATCAGGATATCGCTGATGATCATATCCGGTGGCCTCCGCCGCGCCCGCTCCAGCGCCTCGGCGCCGTTCGAAGCCAGTTCCACTTCAAATCCATTGGTGGTCAACAACTCCTGCAGCATGTTCAAATTCAATGGGTTGTCATCCACGATAAGAAATGTGCTCATGAGCCCCTCCTCACGTCAGTGTCTTGTGTCCCGGTCGCCATGTACGCGTGGACATCGCGGCCTCAATTGGGACGCCGGGCGCGACCTTCGTAACGCCACGAAGCGTGTCCATCATGAATCTGTCAGTAGCATGCGGGATGCCAAGACAGGTGAGTAAGGCATAAAAACCACATAATTAACGATTAGCGAACCAAACACAAGACTTGCCCGTTCCATGCGATGTGGGAGGTGTGGACAAACGTAGGTCTGGCGACCTATTGAGGGAACGGGAGTCGGGTACGACGAGGTGCAGGGTGTTCAGCCCATGACTGAGGTGACGACGACCCATAGGGCCGTGGAGGAGGAATCGTTTGTAGGCCTGGCAGCCTATGAACGTCGAACTGAGGTGCGAATATGACGGTTCGTCGACCAACACAGGGGGCGTGAGCTTCGCACGCGGCTCGATAAGCCTCGCCCTCCAACTCAAGCTCGAGTTTCATGCGTCTCCTGGCGGAGCAACCTTATGTAGGCTGCAAAAGCACCTCACAGGTCTGAAGTTGGACGCTCGATGATCACGTTCCTCACTTTAATCGCCGCATCTATGGCGTCGAAAAGCTTGTCTTTCTGAACAGGCTTGGAGACGTAGCCATCCATTCCCTCCGCCAAAAGGAGCTCCCTGTCGCCACGCAACGCCCGCGCCGTCACCGCGATGATCACCGGGCGCACCCCGGTCCGTTGGCCGCGTTCCCGTATCGCCCGGGTGGCCTCGATTCCACTCATCCGCGGCATCTGGGCGTCCATAAGCACCACGTCAAACACCTCGGCGTCCAAAAGCGACAACGCCTGCTTGCCATCTTTGGCCGAGGAGACGGTGTCGCCACGCCGTTTCAGCACGACCTCCAGCATAAGATTGTTTATCGGATCATCGTCCACGACAAGGATCTTCAGTGGTTTGTGAGGACGCGCTTCACGCGTGTGCCGCACGGGTACTGGAACGGAGCCCGCGGGAAGGACGCCGACGATGGCGGTAAAGGAGAAGACGCTGCCTTGGCCCTCCGAGCTTTCCACCCATATCGCGCCCCCCATCAGCGTCACCAGATGCCTCACGATCGCCAGTCCCAGTCCTGCGCCGCCATATTCCACCGCATGCGAGATGGCGGCCTGCTTGAACGCCTCGAATATCATGGCCTTCTTGTCCTCCGCTATGCCGATGCCCGTGTCCCGCACGCTGAACAGCAAAGCGGTTTCGCCGACGGCCAGTGGACGCCTTATACAGGTGGCTCCATCCTCGACGCGCATGAAAATGCGCCCAGACGGCGTGAACTTGATCGCGTTGGTCAACAAATTGAGGAGAATCTGCCGAAGCCGCGGCCCGTCCGCGCGTATCGCGTCCGGCAACTCTACCGCCACATGCGACTCCAGCTCCAAGCCTTTCTTGGCGGCCGCGGGCTCGATCGATGATCGCATGTCCTCCATCATCCGGCGCAGACTCATGGGGCGCTGGTCGAGAATGGCTTTCCCCGCCTCGATCTTGGAAAAATCCAAGATCTCGCTGATCAATGTCAACAGATCATTTCCTCGTTGACGCACAATGCCGAGCCATTGCCGCTGCTCATCCGTCAGGTTTGGAGCCTCCGCCAGCAGTTCCGAGAACCCGATGACGGGGTTCAGCGGCGAACGCAGTTCGTGGCTCATGTGGGCCAGGAACTGGCTCTTCGCGCGGTTCGCCTCCTCCGCGGCCGCCTTGGCCCGCAGCAACTCCTCCTCCACCCGCTTGCGATCGGTGATGTCGCGCCCCACGGCTTGGTATTCCTTGATCTTTGCCTGGCGGGTGAAGATGCCACAATGATTCCAGCGCTGCCAGCGAACCGCGCCGTCGGGCATGATCACTCGGTGCTCGAATTCAACCGTCGGCTTTTCCGGCGTGATTCCCTTGATCTGCTCGATGACCATGGAGATGTCGGGCTCCGGTATGCATGGAATGTAGTTATGGTTCAAAAGATCCTCCCGCGCTTTCCCATAATAGCGGGCATAGGCTTCGTTGACAAAAGAGAGGCGCCCGTCAGGCAGATAGCGGCAGATCAGCTCCGCCTGGTTCTCGAGAATGGAGAAATACCGCGCATCGCTCAGGAACAAGGCATCCTCCATCCGCTTGCGCTCGGTGATGTCGCTCAACACGGTGCGGCACACGGGCGCGCCTTCGGCGTCCTTCGCGGTGGCTGACTCAACCCGGACCCAGAGCTGGGAGTCGCCCCGCCTCATCCTGAACTCGCACACCTGCCGGGCGCGCGTCTCAAAGAGCTTTTTGCGGTGAAGATAGTAGATGTCCTGGTCTTCGGGAAGAATGAAGTTGGTGAGTGGCTGTTTGGCCAGCGCGCTTCTCGCCACCCCCAACAGTGTGGCGGTGGTGAGATTGGCCTCCAGTATCAGCCCTTTCTCGCTGAGAATGACATACCCGACGGGCGCCAGATCGAAAAAATCGAAGTAGCGCGCCCGCAAGGCATCGAGCTCCACCTGCGCCCGACGCAGTTCCTCGTTCTGCATCTCCAGCTCTATCTGGTGAACCCGTAGCTCGTGGAGCGCACTCCGCGCCTCATCAGGCGGCAGCGATTCATCGCTACTGGGTTCATTTTCCTTAGCTTCTTTCTCAGCGCGCGCGCGCAAGTACCGAAGCGCATATTCCGAAACTGCGGAGGTTTTGTCAAAGTTAGTCATTTAAAAGAGTCCCGGAGGAAACGAATCCATCGATCCATTCGATTCGCTCGATTCGCTCGATTCGCTCGAGGGCTTGCCTTTCTCCCCGCTGCCGAGCGAGCCTGTAGACGAATTAAAACTATCTGAAGTTCCGGGTTGTAAACCCCAGCACCTTCAGCTTTTTATAGAAGTTTTTGCTATGCATCTTGGTAAGCTCCATGGCGATTTTCGCTTTTCCCCCCGACTTGACGAGAATCTTGGTGAAATACTGTTTGTCGAACTCCTCAAGACACCGATTCTTCTCGTCCTGATAGCTCGCGACGCCCACATCGACGTTTCGTCCGCCGAGAATATCCACGACATCCTCCGCCGTCACGGTGCCGCCAGGATGGCGCTCGCAGAGAAGATGGATCATCTGCTTGAGCTGCCGCACATTTCCAGGCCAGTCATATTCCCGCAACGTCCCCAGTGCCTCGTCGGTGATACAGCACTTCCGCACGGTGCCCCCTTTCTTTGCGAGGATGGCGAGGAAATGCTTCACCAGCAAAGGGATGTCCTCCCGCCGCTCCCGCAACGGAGTTGTCCGTACGATGGCCCCCGCGAGACGGTAGAGCAGGTCGCGCCGGAGCTTTCCCTCCTCGCACAACTCATCCAGATCCCTGTTTGACGCCGAGAGGAGCCGGACATCCGCCTTGCGCGGTTTGGACTCGCCGACCTTGCAGTACTCTCCGCTGTCCAGGAACCTGAGCAGTTTGGATTGGACATTCATGGAGAGAGCCTCGACCTCGTCGAGCAGCAGCGTTCCTCCCTCGGCGGAGCCAATATGCCCATCCGTGTCGCAATGCGCGCCGGTGAAGGAGCCGCGGGCATGCCCGAAAAGCTCACTGTCCGCCAGCGTTCCCAGCGAGGCGCAGTTGATCGTGATGTAGGGTTTGCCGCTTCTATCGCTCGCGAGGAAAAGCTCGCGGGCGATGATCTCCTTGCCCGTCCCTGTCGGTCCGACGATGACCACCGGAAGAGACGATGGCCCCAGCACGCTTATCTCTTTGTGCGCCTTCAGGATGGCGCTGGAGATCCCCACGAGTCGCTGCTCAACGCCGATGTTGGCGATGGCGGTGCGGAGCGGTTTTTGGGCTACATCGTCCCCGACAAGCCGGGCGGCGGCGTTAATCGATATGCGCACCTGCTCCGTCTTGAATGGTTTGGTGAAATAGGCGAATGGCTTCGCGACAAGAGCCCTCGAATAATAATCGGCCTGCTCATGCCCTGTGAGGAAGATGACAGGCCGCCCATACCGCTCAGTGATGATTGTGGCGGCGGTGATACCGTCGACAGCGCCGGGCAGATTGATATCCATAAGCACGACATGGGGAAGCGCGTCTTTCGATGACGCGAAGTGGGCCAGCGCCTTCTCCGCGTTGGAGCAGACGGCGACCTTGTAGCCAAACCGGGCGAGCTGGATCCTAATGTCCTCGGCGATGACCGCCTCGTCCTCGACCACTAAAACGTAAATTTCCTCGGACTTGATCGCGCGCATGTGACACCTGCTACTCTGCTAAGGTTTGTGGGAAACCCAAACTGAAGAACGCTCCTCCGGCGTTACTTCGGCCCGTCGTCAACTCGGCGCCCAACTGTCCGGCGAACAAGGAGACGAGGCGCATTCCCATCGTCTTGCACGAGTCGACGAGAAAACCAGGGGGCAGTCCGACGCCGTCGTCAGACACACTTAGCCGATAGAACTTTTTTCGCACGCCAAACGTCAGCAGTATGGTCCCCCCCCTGCCTGCGGGAAACGCATGCGCGTAGGCGTTCGACAACAACTCATTCACCACGAGCCCGCACGGCATCGCGATGTTCATTTTCATTTCCACAGGTGCCACGTCAGCGCTCACCTGGATGTCGGGACGGGCGAAATGCGTGGCCTCCATTGAGGTGATATCCCTCAGATAATCCCGTATCCCCACCAACCTGGAGTCCTCGGGGTGAAGCAGATGGCTGTGCAACAGGACAATCCCCTGAATGCGTCTCTCAAGATCATCCAAGGCTGCCTTGATCTCTTGGTTTCCGCCGCCTTTCATCTCGATTTGGATGTGGAGCAATCCGATAATGGTGTTGAAACTATTCCTGACTCGATGATGGAGCGCGCTGAGCAAGTGGCGGTTGCGTTCTGAAGCCTCTTTCAGCTCATCCGCCAACAGTTTCTGGCGAAGCGACAGCTCGCGGATAAGCTGCCGCGCGTCATCCGAGGAGCGGAGATGCGCAGGCTTGGTTTCGCTGAGCCATTCCTCCACGCGGCGGGAAAGCGCGGTGTCGTCAACTGAAGTATCCGATTCGTTCCCCATGCGCAGCCTCTGAGTTCCCAAGAGAAAAAAGCCCGATAATTGCGGACTAATCAGCGGTGAAGTTATCTCTCGTGATCTGGGTCAACAGACATCCACTCATGGACAATTGCAACAAGATTTAAAACCGGATCATTGAAGGCGTGTCAGATCTTGAACTCCCTGGCCGAGCCGAGGGTCGCTGCTTTGCACCGCAACTCCCGAGCCTTTCAAGGTCGTCGCTTAGGCAACCGGTGGGCGAGGCATGCCGGAACCGCGCCGCAAGAGCCTCCACGACACTGTCATGCGCGTCCTGCAAGAGACCTTGCATCAGACGCAGGAAGTCGGCTTTCAGCCTGGCCATATCCTTGGGGCATAGTCATCTTGCACATCAGCGCATAGGTCAATGGATTGTGGTTTCTTGGGCATTTTCACCTCTTGACCTGCCATTGATCATCTGGCGCAGAGCCTATTCTCGTGATATCGCCGTCCGTTAAAAACTATGCGGATCTTCTCATGGGGGTGAGACGAGGAGATCCGCGTCTGACGATCCTTCCAGCGTATTTCGCCTCAAGTCAGGAGGCCGATGGGCCTGTGTGCAACTGCTATACAACTACCCCGTGTAACTATCTGCCGCAACATAAAACGTCGTATTTTATGTCATCGCTGGCGACGAGAGCCATTCTCGGTAGTCCTTCGTCTTGTCGCGCTCGACGCTTTCCGTTAGCCCGAGGACGTAGTCGTCTAATAAGGACAATTGAAAGGTCATGCGGATGAGAGCTGGAAGGGTGCGGTAATTCAATGACGACAAAAACTTGCGTGAACGCCGATTTAGCAGTAGCTTCCAGTGCATACTATCCATGGCCATTCATGTGTGCTTCCAACCCTCGGTAGAGACTGTGTGCGATTTGTATGCGTTTGGCGTAGCGTGGGGAAGGGGGACAGGAAGTGCCAGGAAAAGACCGCTGAGGATGAAAACTGGTGGCAAGGGCCGGAATTGAACCGGCGACACAAGGATTTTCAGTCTACCTGTTTCTC
>CAYTFM010000398.1:0-7197 GCA_964436735.1 uncultured Victivallales bacterium
TTCCCGCTGTTTCGGATTTCGTGCTTCGAGTTTCGGATTTATCAAACGCCACAGATATAGAACAGAATAAGGTTATGCCATAATTGAGGAGGATCGCATGCCAATCAAGCAGACTATTTTCGCCGTGTCAACCGCCCTCTCGCTCGCCACCGCATTCCCGGCAGTCGCCGCCCAGGAGCTTCTCAATCCCTCGTTCGAACTGCCGGGCCCGGAAGGATGGTCGCTTTCGGCGGGCGCGGCCGGGAAGATCGAGGACGAGGCGGCCACAGGAGCCCACAGCGTCAGCGTGAACGCCACGGGAAAGGACGAGGCGGCCATCTGGACATCCAACGCCGACGTGCTGGAACCCGCGACGACCTACCGGCTTTCATTTCAAGCGAAACTACGCCGCGCGTCGCAGGGCGGATGCGTGATCGCAGGCCCCTCCTTCCTCAACAGGGACTTCAATCCAGGGAGCGATTGGACTCCGTGCGAATACATCTTCCGCACCCCATCGACGCTCACCGACAAGCGAATCCGTCTGGGCGTCTGGGGCGTGAACGGCACCGCGCTCTTTGACGACGTGTCGCTGCGGCGGATCGTTCCGGTCCACACCCTGTTCCCAGACGGCGTGAGTCTCGGGCAAGGCGAGCAGGTCAGGAACGGAGGGTACCACTACGTGAGCGACTTCAAAGCGGAGGGAAGCGACAGCTCGCGCTGCCTGAGCGACTTCTCCTGCCGCTTCAATACGAACCGCTGGGTTTTCCCCTCCGGCACCCACGCCACCTACCTGCATGACGTCGGCTCCAACGAGCAACTCGGCGGCGAAGTGGAGCTCAACGTCAACTACCATCTGGCGGGCACATGCCACATCGAGGCGAGCTCGGACGGAGCCACCTGGGTGGAGGCGGGAAAAATCGAAGGGAGGAAGCTGCTGAAACTCACCTTGCCCTCATCCCTGTATCCCGCTCGAAAAATATTCGTGCGGTTCGGCTCGCCGGGGCAGAAGACCCTCTCGGCGAAAGACTCGTCGGCAGGCGACTTCCAGGTGAACAGCTACGCCTACCATGCGCGTTTGGCGGGACAACTGGCGGACATGGCGGGACGCACATTCTATGTGCGTGAGCTCACCTCCGACACCGCGCTGCGCGTCGAGGTGAAAAGCTTCGGCGACATTCATTCAGGGCAGAAGGGTGAAGGCGTTGTTCTGTCCGTGACTAACCCAGGCGACACCGTACTCGCCGTCAACGCCAAAGCGAGCCTGTCAGCCCCCGGATCGGCGCAGGCGGCGGAGACGGTCGGCGGCGAGACTCTCGTCCCGCCAGGAAAGAATGTCGAACTCCGCCTTCCCCTCAACGTGAGAAGCGAAGGCGTCAGCCTGATCAAGCTCGCAGTTGAGTCTCACGGGAAGTCATTGTACTCCTCCGAGACGATGGTCATCACGCCCTCCATCGACGTGTCGGATTATGGATGCATCCTGCCGGGCAACGAGCAAGGCGACCTGTGGTGGTGCGAGTCGCCACGCAAGGTCTCACGCTCCCGCCCGCTTCCGTCGACCGCGTCGCAGGCCGCATCCCTCAGCGCCGCCCGCGGCGAGCATGAGGCGGTTCAGCTTGTCATCCGTCCCAAGATGGACCTGAAGTCCGTGACGTGGCGGGTGGAACCGACTGACGAGAAGTCCGCCGAACTGGCGCGCCACGCGCGGCTTCTCGAGGTGTGCTACCACTACGTCCAGTTCCCCACGGACAGCGAGGGCAGCGTCGCATGGTGGCCCGACGCCCTCCCCGAGATCAAGACTCCCATGAATATCAAGGCTGGACAGAACCAGCCGCTATGGCTCACGTTGAAAATCCCGCCGGAAGCCACGGCGGGCGATTCGTCGCTGCGGGTTGTCGGCACAGACGCCGACGGCCACGAATTCCGTTTCCCTGTGACCGTGCGCGTCTACGACTTCTCGCTTCCTCGTACGACAACGCTCCGCAGCGCCTTCGGGCTATCACTCGAAAACATCAAGAAATATCATCATCTCTCGACCGAAGAGGAGGCGCGGAGCGTCTGGGATCTGTACATGCGGAATTTCGCGGAGCACCGCCTTTGTCCGTACGAGTTCGCCCCGATGGACAAAATCGACCTCACCTATAAGGTTCCGGCCGATGGCGGCGAATGGCCCCGCGGAGAGCGAATCGCTCAGGACGCCTTCTCAGGCACCTACTGCCTTCTCGCCAAGGACGCCAATCCCGCGAAAACGGTTCCCTGCCCCATGAACGCCAAGATCCCCGTCGAGCAAGGGAAAAGCTACACGCTGTCCTGGGCGGCGAAAACCGGAACACCGAACCAACGCTACCTGATCGCCCTGGAGACCCTCGACGCGAAAGGCTCTTGGATAGCTGGCAAGAATATCGATGTCGTCAGAGTGGGAGACGGTACGTGGCGGAAAGAAAGCGAGACGCTCGACATCGCCGCAAGATCTCCCAACGCCCGCTTCGTCCGCCTCATGCTGTACCCGACGCTTTGGACCGACAAGGGTGAACTGCTCGGCTCGGTCTTTTTCGACGAGATCTCGTTTGTCGAAAAGGAGAGCGGCAAGGAGCTTGTCGCCGACGGCGGCTTCGAGCTGCCGACACCGGAACCCGAAGTGTCCGTGGACTTTAAAAAATGGGAAGCGCAGGCGACCAAATGTTTGACCGAATACGGTTTCAACAGTTTCCTGCTCAACCTGCAAGGACTCGGTGGCGGAAACTCATGGGCTCCCAACAGCCTGCACGCCGGCAAATTCGGCCCCTACGAGCAGGGATCGGCGATCTACCGCACCATCTTCAAAAAATACGCCACAGCAGTCCAGCAACATCTTGAGGAGAACAAATGGCTGGATAAAAGCTACCTCTATTGGTTCGACGAGCCCGCCCCCAAAGACTACGGGTTCGTCGTCGAGGGCATGGAGGAGATCAAGAGGGGCGCTTCGAAACTCCCCCGCCTCCTGACCGAGAAACCGGAGAAGGAACTGGAGGGCTCCGTCGACATCTGGTGCCCAATCCTCGACGCCTACAACGAATCGGCCGCCACCGCCCGACAACAGGCGGGCGAGTCCATCTGGTGGTATGTCTGCACCGGCCCCAAAACTCCATACCCCGGACTGTTCATCGATCGCAGCGCGGTCGACCTGCGCGCCTGGCTTTGGATGACGTGGCAACGCAAGGTGCAGGGTGTCCTGATATGGAGCGTCAACTACTGGAACAGCGGCGCGATTTTCGCGCAGACGAAGCAACTCCAGAATCCATGGGCCGATCCGATGAGCTATGTCGACTCCTATTTCGGCGCGTCCGGCGTCGAGTTCTGGGGCAACGGCGATGGACGCCTCCTCTACCCGCCCAACCGCGACGTCCTCGCCGACAGTTCGAAGCAGCTTGAGGGCCCCGTGGACTCGATCCGCTGGGAGATGCTCCGGGACGGCGTCGAGGATTGGGAATATTTCAAACTCCTGTCAACGGCCATCGCCGAGGCGGAGGCCCGAGGAGCCCCCAAGGATTCGATCGAGCGCGCCAAAGGGCTGCTCAAGGTGCCGGAGGATGTCGTCAAGAACGAGACCTCTTTCTCCAAAGATCCCGCCAACCTGCTGCGCCACCGCGCCGCCTTGGCCGAGGCGATCGAAGGCCTTTCGAGGCAAGCCCGATAACCCGCCCCTTTTGTTGATGCGCGAAAGACGGGGCGTGAATTCTGTCTCCGCGCCACACACATTTTCCTGACCATCTCCCCCGATCACGATCTTGACAACATCCGCAAGGTCGGCTATACTGGCCTTAATCGTTTAAGTCTTTATTTGCAAAAAACAGCTCGAGGGCACGGAAAGCACGCATGATCACGCTCAAGGAAATCGCCCATGAGGCCAACGTCTCCGTCGCCGCGGTTTCGTATGTCGTGAACGGACGCGACGCGGGGCAAGTCGGCACACGGACGCGGCAGAAGATACTTAAGATCCTCAAGCGGCACGACTATCGGCCCGACGGCATCGCGAAAGCCCTCCGCTGCAAGCGGACGGGCGTCATCGGGGTGCTCATGCCCAGCTTCGAGGTGTCGTTCTTCCCCGCAGTGCTCAACGCCATCGAGACGTCGGCGCGCTCCCGGGGCTTCCAGGTGATCGCCTGCCAGACACAATACGAGCCGTCGTTGCTGGAGGAGCAATTGCACACACTCCGCGAGCGGCGCATCGAGGGCCTCATCGTCTGTCCCCGCGCCAGCAATGCCGCGCTTATCAAAAAGCTCCTCGATTCGGGCGACAGGATCCTCGCCTTTGACACGGATATCGCAGGCGCTGCCATTCCATGTGTCCGCACGGATGAGATTGAAGGGGCGCGCATGGCGGTGGGGCATCTTCTCACGCTCGGCCATCGACGCGTCGCCACGCTGCGCAATCCGCTCAAGGAGTTCCCCGCCGAGAGACAGCTCAGATACCTCGGCTACCTTGACGCTTTGCGGGATGCGGGGATCAAGCCAGACGACGCGCTTGTGTATGATTCACTGTACTGCGACTTCGATGCGGGGACCGCGGCGATCGAGGAGTTCCGTGGGCGCGGCGCCGCGCCCACCGCGCTGTTCGCGCCGAACGACATGGTGGCGCTGGGGGCCATGGCCGCCTGCCGCAGACACGGCGTCGACCTGCCACGGGAACTCTCGATCATCGGCTATGCGGATCTCCGCGAGGGCAGATACACCTCCCCTTCCCTCACCACCATCGACCAACGACCGCAAGAACTGGGGACCAGCTTGGCGGCTCTGCTCATGGACTGGATCGAGGACGTCAACGCCCGACCGCCGCCGCTCACGCTCGTGAAAACGAAACTCATTGAGCGGGAGTCGACGGTTTCACCCAATTCAGTCATAAATAGTCATTGAATCCGCAAAGAAAACACATGACAGAAGAACGCGCGCCATGCTGATGAAACGAAAGACGGTGAAGCTTTTAACTGCTCTGGCTTGTGCGTCGAGGCTGCTGGGTGGCCTCCAGGCGGCCGAGGAGAAGAGCGACTCCAAGGTCATGGAGGTCCGGAGGATCAACACCCCTCCCGTGATCGACGGCGCGCTCGACGATCAATGCTGGCGGGAGTCAGCGGTGGCGTCAGATTTCCGCTGTCTAGGCATCGGGGGAAATCCGGGCTTGAATCCGACACCCGACGCCACCGAGGTCCGCGCGCTCTACGACGCCGAGGCCCTCTACATCGCCTACACCTGCCACGACGGCGACTGGAGCACGTTCAAAAAAGGGTTCATCCCCGGGTGGAGCCGCGACTGCTGGACCGGCGGCGGCGACGAGATCGAACTATTCCTCGATCCCGGCTCGACAGGCGGGAAACGGTATTTCCAGTTCGCCGTGAGCGCCTCCAACGAGACGTTCGATCAAGTGGTCAAAGGCATGATGAACGTCTTCTGGTCGTCCAACTGGACCAGCGCCACCCGGATCGCCCCAGACAAACAGCAGTTCACCGTGGAGTTGCGGCTGCCATTCCGCGATCTCTGTTCGGTCGGCGAGAGCTGCGGCACGCCGGCCGACGGCGATGTGTGGAGCGGGAACTTCTGCCGCTACAAGCCCGGCCGTGGCCACGTCAAAGGCAACACCGCCTGGAGCAATGGGGCGTTCCATGTGCCGACGCTCTGGGGGACGCTCCTATTCGTCGATCCGCTCAAGCGACCGGTACTGGCCGCCACGGAGGGGACGCAACTGCGCTGGGGACGGGGTGAGGCCCTCGTCGACCTCGGCGCGCCGCCTCCAGCCGATGCCACGATACAGTCAACGGTCATGAACGCCAAAGGCGAGCCAACCTACGACGAGATTATGCCCGTCAAAAGCCAGAAGATCAAAGTGCCCTACCAGATCAGCGACGGCGGCAAAACCACCCTCGCACTTTTCCTCCGCGGCGGCGACAACGCGCTGCTTGCCGAGCGTATCATCATAGGCGACATCCCCCCACTTGACGCCCAGCTCCGCGCGGTGGAAAGCGGACTTGGCGCCATGGCGGCCGCCCTGAAGAAGCAAACAGTTCTTGGTAAAACCGATAAGGGAATCGCCTTGGAGGCGGACCGGCGCAAGCAGCTTGAGGAGTCCCGTTCCATCAAGTCGTCGATCCGCGCTCTGCTCCAATCGGAGAAGTCGACGGCCGCCGACTGGAAATCCCTTCAGGAAAGGTTCGCGGAACTCCAGGCGGAGTTCGCCGCTCTTCGTATCCGTGCGGGACAGGCGGCGGTCGAGGATGCGGCGCTCGCCGCTGGAGTGAAGAATTCAGCGTTCGGCGTCGGCATCCTCTCGCCGTTCGACAAACTCACGCACGATGATCCGTTCGCCGGAGCCACCGGGACGGCGCGGCTCGAGATGGCCGCCAACGAGCACGAGTCGCTGCAGCTCGCCGTGGTCAGCCTCGGCGGCGAGGTCAAAGATCTGAACGTCGAGTTCTCTGATCTGAAGGGAGCGGACGGTTCAACGCTGGCGGCGTCCAACTTCCGATGGACGGTGGTCGGCTACGTCCACGTCGGCGCCATCTATGACACTCCGGCGCGGGACTATCCCGACCCGCTGATGGAGCAGCCCGGCTTCTCGGTGCCCGCCGGCAAGCTGCAGCCCGTGTGGGTGTCGCTCCGCACGCCGGCGGACCAGAAGCCGGGGCTTTACAAAGGAAAGCTCATCGTGGGCGACGCCACACAGCAGATCGAGGTTCCACTTGAAGTCGAAGTGTGGGGATTCTCTCTCCCCGAGCGCCCCGCCATGCGGATCAACATTTGGTTCTTCGGCAACGAGATCCAGAGCTGGTACGGCGCCAGCACCTACACGCCGGAACGGCATCTCGCCTGGATGGACTTCATCGGACGCTACCGGATCGGCTCCTACACCTTCCCCTCGGGATGGAAGCTCCACCGCGCAGGCGGCGAATACCGGTTCGACTTCAGCGGCTGCGGCGACTGGCTGGAAAGCGTGAAAAGAAGCAAGCCGAACGTGATAAACATCACCTACTCCTGCAACGACGGCCCCCTGCGCACCATCGCCGAACGCGGCTGGGAGGTGATCGACGATGACACGGGGCGGCAAGAGAAGATGAAGAATCCTGTCGGCACGGACGGCAACGTCTACACCGAGGAATTCCTCAAAGTCTACCGCGCCTATCTGCGCGACCACGCCGCCTATATGATCGCCAACGGCATGGGGCCGTATCTGGTGTACGCCTCGGTCGACGA
>CAYTFM010000399.1:0-7181 GCA_964436735.1 uncultured Victivallales bacterium
CTATCCCATTGCGGACGCCTTGCATCTGGTTCACGGGCCTATCGGCTGCGCCGCCTACAACTGGGACATCCGCGGGGCGTTGTCGTCCGGGCCGCAGCTCCACCGCAACAGCTTCTGCACCGACCTGCGCGAAAGCGACGTGATCTTCGGTGGCGAGAAAAAGCTCGAGTCGTGCCTGCGCTCGCTCATCGCCGACCTGAAGCCCAAGGCCGCCTTCGTCTATTCCACCTGCATCGTCGGGTTGATCGGCGACGACATCTGGGCGGTCTGCCACAGGGTCGCCGCCGACACCGGGATCGAGGTCATCCCCGTGGCCTCCGAAGGTTTCAAGGGGACGAAGAAAAGCGGCTACAAGGTGGCGTGCGAGGCGGTGTTCAAACTGGTGGGATCCGCCGGCGAGGGAGAACCAGCCACCGCCGCGCCGGCGATCAACTTCCTCGGCGAGTTCAATATCGCCGGCGAGGCGTGGACGATGCGCTCCTACTTCGAGGCGATCGGCGTGAACGTCCGCGCCACGATCACGGGCGACGGCCGCGTCGACGACATCCGACGCGCTCACCGCGCAAGCCTGAATCTCGTGCAATGCGCCGGCAGCATGACCTATCTGGCGAAACTCATGGAGGACGCCTTCGGCATCCGCTCCATCCGCGTCTCGTTCTTCGGCGCGGAGGACACGGCGAAGGCCCTGTACGAAACTGCCAAAATCCTCGGCGGCAAGGAGATGATGGAGAAAGCCAAACAGCTTGTCAGATCGGAAATGGCGAGAATCAACCCCGTCCTCAAGGACTGCCGCGCCGCGTTGAACGGCAAGAAGGCCGCCATCTATGTCGGCGGCGGCTTCAAGGCGATCTCGCTCGTCAGAGCCCTCGACTCGCTGGGTGTGAAAGTCGCACTTGTCGGCACCCAGACGGGCGCCCCGGAGGATTACGAGGCGCTGCGGGAGCTGTGCGAACCGGGGACGGTGATCGTCGACGACTCAACCCCCGCCGAACTCGCCTCGTTCGTGGAGGAGCTTGGCGTCGACGTGTTCATCGGCGGCGTCAAGGAGCGTCCCTTCGCCTACAAGCTCGGCGTCGGCTTCTGCGATCACAATCACGAGCGGAAGATCTCCCTCGCGGGATTCGAGGGGATGGTCAACTTCGCCCGCGAGCTCCGCGCCAGCGCCTTGAGTCCCGTCTGGCGGCTCCACCCACGGACTCATGTGTCCAAGACCCGGGAGGCATCGTCATGATCACCACCGCCACAAAAAACCGTTTCGACCTTGAAGCAGTCGCCGGCTCGGAGTCAAGAGGCGACAGCGCCGGCGCCCGCAACTCCTGCCGTCTGTGCGCCCCGCTGGGGGCGTGCGCCGCCTTCCTTGGCCTGGAGTCGTGCGTGCCCGTGCTGCATGGATCGCAAGGCTGCGCCACCTACATCAGGCGCTACATGATAAGCCATTTCCGCGAGCCGGTCGACGTGGGCTCCTCGAGCTTCAGCGAGGAGGATGCCATTTTCGGCGGTGTCGCAAGCCTGGCCGCGGCCATCGACAACATCGTGTCCCAATACCATCCCGCGGTGGTGGGCGTCGCCACGACCTGCCTCGCGGAGACGATCGGCGAGGACTCGGCCCGCATCCGCGCCGAGATCCGCTCATTGGCGGCCGAGCATCCCGCATGGCCGCTGATCGTGCCGGTCTCCACGCCGAGCTACTCGGGAGGCCACATCGACGGCTTTCACGCCACCGTCCGGGCGATGGTCGAGAGTCTCGCTGAAAACGTTCCGACATCATGTGGCGGCGTCACCGTGAATTTGTTTCCCGGTTTTGTTTCACCGGAGGATCTGCGTTGGCTGAAAAAAACGCTGAAATCGCTGGGCGTCAACGGTATAATCCTTCCTGACTATTCAGAAACCCTCGACGGCGGACCGTGGACGGGGTACGAGCCGATCCGGCCCGGTGGATGCCCGATCGTCTCAGTGCGCTCCATGGGGTCGGCCAACGCGTCGCTTGAGCTGGGAGTGTCCTGCGCCGCCACCGACGAGTCTCCGGGAACGGCGCTCAAGAGGCGTTTCGGCGTGCCTGTAAAGAGGCTCGGACTGCCAATCGGCGCGCGGGAGACCGACCTCTTCCTCGACACCGTCTCAGAGCTTGCGCATGGCGCTGTTTCCGACGAGACGCATTCTGAACGGGCGCGCCTTGTCGACGCCGCCATCGACGCCCACAAGGTGCTGTCCGGACGGCGGGTGGCAATAGTCGCCGATCCCGACATGGCCGCGGGGCTCGCGTCATTCATGGACGAGCTGGGCTGCGTGACCGCGCTGTGCGCCAGCGGCACCGCCGGCGACACCCTTACGGAAAGCCTCAGGCGCTCGCTGGGCGATAAAACTTTCAAAGAGATCAAAATCCTGTCCGACACCGACCACGCCGCCGTGGAATACGCCTGCCGCGGACTGGAGCTCGATCTGATGATCGGCGGCAGCAAGTGCTACGCCGCCTCGCGGAGGCTGGGCGTTCCACTGGTGCGCGTCGGGTTCCCGATACACGACCGTCATGGCGGACAGCGCATGCTCCATCTCGGATACGAGGGGGCGCTCAGACTGCTCGACCAAATCGCCAACACGCTCGTGGCCGCCGAACAGGAGCGGTCCTCCGTGGGGTACACATATTTTTAAAAGGCGTTCGTAATTGGTAAAACGTAAAACGTAAGGGGGGAAAGCGGCATGGTTCAAAGTTCACGGTTCAAGGGTTCAACGGTTAGGGCTTCCCACACTCATAATCCGCCAACCGTTGAACCGTTGAACCGTTGAACCATGCCGAAAAAACCATAACATGCGGATCACGTTTTACGTTTCACGTTTCACGGAACAGGAGGTTTGCTATGGTGACGACAGTTGACAACCGGGCGGTACGACATCCGTGTTTTGACAAGGAGAAGGCCGCGAGCTGCGCGAGGATACATCTTCCCGTGGCACCCAACTGCAACGTCCAGTGCAAGTTCTGCGACCGCCGCTTCGACTGCGTCAACGAGTCGCGCCCCGGCGTCTGCTCGGCGGTGCTCACGCCCGCGGCGGCGGCCGACTACCTCGACCGCGCGCTGGTGAAAGACCCGCGGATCACGGTCGTGGGCATCGCCGGCCCCGGCGACCCCTTCGCGAACTCCGCGGAGACGCTGGAGACGCTCCGGCTTGTCCACGAGAGGCATCCGGAACTCGCCCTGTGCGTCGCCTCAAACGGCCTGAACATCCGTCGTCACGTCGACACGTTGCGAAACCTCGGCCTCACGCATGCGACCATCACCATGAACGCGGTCGATCCGATGGTGGTGGCCGAGGTCTACGCCTGGGCGCGGATCGGGCCAAAGACGTACCGTGGCATGACGATGGGGCTTCATATCGTCGAGGAGCAGACGCTCGCTATCAAGGCTTTGAAGAACGCGGGGGTCATCGTGAAGGTGAACACCATCCTCATGCCCGGAATCAACATGGCGCACGCAGTCGACGTGGCGCGGCATGCCGCCTCGCTGGGAGTCGACTACATGAATTGCGTGCCGCTCAAGCCGGTCGAGGGGACGCCGTTCGCCGCGTTGGGCGAACCTCCACCCGCGGAGGTCGAAGGCATACGAGCCCTCGCCGGGGAGCATGTTCCGCAAATGCGGCATTGCTCGCGGTGTCGGGCCGACGCCTCGGGGCTGCTCTCCGAGTCGTTCTCTCCGGAGACCGCGGCGTCGCTGCGAGACGCCGCGGCGGGCGGGCCGAGCCGTCCACATGTCGCGGTCGCCACCATGGAGGGCGTGTTCGTGAACCTCCATCTTGGAGAGGCGAGCAGTTTCCAGATCATGGCGCGGGATCCTGATGCGGAGGGTGTCTTCCGTCTTGTCGCTGAAAGAGACGCGCCGCCGCCAGGATGCGGCGATGATCGCTGGAACAAACTGGCGGCGACGCTCGCCGATTGCCGGGCGCTTCTCGTGTCCATGGCCGGAGGACGGCCGAAAAGCGTCCTCGCGGCCAGCGGCGTGCGCGTGATCGAACTGGAAGGCGCCATCGAGGACGGCTTGGCGGTCGCGTACGGCGATCATCCGCCCGGTCCAGGCGTGCGGAGCCGCTCCGCCGGCGCCTGCGCCTCATGCGGCACCTGCAGTTGCGGCAGTGGCGACACCGGCGGCGACACGCCGAAATGCCCTGGTAAAAAAGTGCGATTGAGCTGCGGCGAGGGGCGGGGAATGGGCTGCGGCGCATAGCGGAACAAGCAAAGGTTTTAAGAGGAAAAAGGGGTCGGGGGTCAGTGTCAAACATAGGAGTATGTCCAATGGAAAAGCCAAAACATCATCTGTTCGTCTGCGCCAGCTTCAGGGCCGATGGCAAGGCGCAGGGCGTCTGCACCAAAAAAGGTTCCATGAACCTGCTGTCCCATCTGCAACGCGAGATACAGGCCCGCATCCTCAAGGGGGTCGAGGTGTCCATGACGGGATGCCTGAACGCCTGCGCCAAAGGGCCGGTCATGATCGACTATCCCGCCGGCGACTGGTACCACTCGCTCGACGAGGAGGCGCTCGACGAGATTCTGGACGCCTTCGAGGAAGGACGCGTCTGCGAGGCGCGGCTCGTGAAAGACTAAGGACGCCTTCGTGCTGGAGAGGAAACGCCCATGAAAGTGTGCATCGTAGACACCACGCTGCGAGACGGGGAGCAGAGCCCGGGCGTCTCGTTCACGACCGAGGTGAAATGCGGCATCGCCACGCTGCTGGTCCGCGCCGGCGTCACAGAGATCGAGGCGGGCGTTCCGGCGATGGGCCGGGAGGAGATCGACGACATCAACGCCCTCGCCGCTCTCGGTCTTGACGTCATCCTTATCGCCTGGTGCCGCGCCCGAGAGGAGGACATCGAAGCCGCCGCTGCCACCCGCGCCGACACGATTCATCTTTCCTTTCCAGTTTCCAGCTCGCATCTGGCGACATGGCACAAAGACTGGTCCTGGGTCATGCGCGAGACGCCGCGGCTCATTGCCGCCGCCATCTCCCGCTTCAGCCGCGTCACCGTGGGGGCGCAGGACGCCTCGCGGGCCGACCTCAAATTCCTCAAGGAGTTCACCGCGGCCGCCGCGGAGGCGGGAGCCGCGAGAATCCGGATCGCGGACACCGTGGGCATCCTAACCCCCTCCAGCACGCGCAAGATGATTGCATCGCTGCGTGAGGTCGTCGATGGCTCCTGCCTCGAGTTTCACGGACACAATGATTTGGGAATGGCGACGGCCAACACCGTGTCGGCGATCGAGGCGGGAGCCGGATGCGTCGACGTCACCGTCAACGGCCTTGGCGAACGCGCGGGAAACGCGGCGCTCGAGGAGGTGTGCGTCGCGCTCGCTGTCTGCGGTGGTGGCGACAGCGGTATCAGCCTCCCGCGGCTTCAGTCGCTGTGCGAGGCGGTTGCCAAGGTATCGGGCCGTCCGCTCCCGCCCGACAAACCAATCGTCGGCGATCTGGTGTTCACCCACGAGTCGGGGATCCACTGCGCCGGGCTGTTGCGGATGCCTGGCGCCTACGAGCCGTTCGAGCCGTCCCGCGTCGGCAATCCAGGATCACGGCTGGTGGGCGGCAAGCATTCGAGTCCGGGCGGCCTGGAACGGATGCTCACGCACCAGGGATGCCACATCACCCGCGAGAAGGCGGTCGCGCTTGCGACGGAGGTCAGAAAAAGAGCTATCGACAGGAGAAGTTTCCTGAGGGAGAGTGAGATCGTCGAGCTGGCAAAATCACTGCGTTGTGCGAAGGAGGTGTGAAATGGGGTTCGTGTTGTACAAGAAGAGGGACAAGGGCGACGTATGCGAGATCGAACGGGCGGAGGGTGTGCGGCTGTCCAGCCCCGAGGGTGTGATCGCCCGCCATGTCGCTGGTTTGGAGTCGAGCGGGGGGCTTGCGCTGTGGCACCTCACTGATGAGCAGTTGCTGGAGTGCGCGAGACTTGATGCGGCGGACGTGATGATCGTGTTCGACCACTCATCAGGTCCGTCACAGGTCTGTCTCTATCAACTCACGAGAATCGCCGGGGAGTCTGCCGCGCACAGCACCAGCATGGTCATGCAGTTCAAAGTGCTCTTCGACGGGAAGTGCAGCGGCAATGTGGACGAGTTCAAAAAGAGGATTCTCGTCAACAAGAGCGACCTCAAGCTCCAACTGAGCGAGACGCTGGTGCTCACAGGCGGAACGGCCGGCGGGAGCTGGAAGTGGGCCATGCCTGATCAGAATCTCGGCTTCGCCATCCTGTCGGGAAGCGCGTGATCCGCATACGCAAAGCCCTTTCCGACGATGCCGCGACTCTCCATTCGCTGGTCGCGGCGTTGGCGGAATATGAGCATCTCGCCCATGAGCTTACGGCGACTGTCGAGGACATCCACGGTCTTCTCGCGGGTGAACAGCCCGCAATGGGAGCCTTTCTCGCCTTCGCCGATGCGGCGCCAGCGGGCATGGCCACCTTCTATCGAACAGTGTCCACCTTCCGCGGGAAGTGCGGGATCTTCCTCGAGGACATTTTCGTGCGGGAGCCCTATCGTCGAAGCGGAATAGGGACGATGCTGCTGCGGGCCGTGGCGCGAGAGGCACTGGACGTCGGTAGTCCGCGCCTGGAGTGGCTAGTTCTCGGATGGAACACTCCCGCCATCGACTTCTACACGAAGATCGGCGCCACTCTAAGAAGCGAGTGGCGGGTCGAACGGCTCGCCGGAGAGCCTCTGGCGCGGCTGGCCACGGTTTCCACATGACTGAAAGCCGCACACGACAAAACCGTCTCGCCGCGCCACGCTCTCAGACAATTTTGTCCAACCCGTGCCAATCCCAGCCTCTACCTCCCCCGCGGACGGGATGTGGATGGCATTTGGCACGCATAGTGCTAAAAGCCCCGCCGTAGACATAAAGCACGAAGGAAACGATCAAGAGAATGGAGGTGCGGGATGAGAAAACGATTATGTAAAATGGTGTTGACGGTGTGTGCATGCGGAGTCCTCACGGTGTTCGAGGGAGCGGCGCAGGTGCAGAACCAGATCCAGATCGACCCGTTCAAAAACGCGCCGGCGGGACCACCGCCAGCTGGAGGGCCACAGGCATTCAAGGACGGCAAGCTGTACTACAACAACGTGCCGTCGACGCCGACGCAAGGATCGGTGGTGAAGATCATCGACTCGAAGAACGACACGGACTACATCTCCAAGGTGT
>CAYTFM010000400.1:0-7172 GCA_964436735.1 uncultured Victivallales bacterium
TGAGGAGTCGGCCGCCCGGGCGCAGCAGTGCGGCGACCGTCCGCGCCCAGCGGTGCCAGAGTCTTCATGACCATGGCGACGGAGGCGTAGGAGGGTTTGGGTGTGAGGTCGAGGTTGCATATCGAGAAGCCGGTCTCGCCGGGGTTGGCGCAGTTGTAGAGGCCGCAGAAGTAGATGGCGGAGTCGATGCCGGTGGCGGAGAGGAGGGCCAGCGACCTCGCGGCGTAGCGCGCCTGAGTCAGCTCGTCGACGGGCTTCTGCCAGGTGCCCAGCACGGTGGTCCACCCGAACTCGGTCAGGTGCAGCGGCAGGGACTCCTTGCCGATGGACTTCATGAAGTCCTTGACCTCGAAGACCCTTTTGATGAACTCCTCCTCGGGGGCGGTGCCGTCGACATAGGCGTGAAGCGTGAGACCGTCAAGCTCCTCAAGAAGACCAAGGGTCACGAGTTTCCGCAGGTAGGGCATCCGTATGTTGTACAGGCAGGGGCCGAAGACGTTCGTTCCAGGAGCGCCCGCCTTGATGGCCTTGGCGGAGACGGAGTGGAACTTCACCATGTCCTCGTCGGAGCCCTTCCAGCCGGCGTCAGGCTCGTTGTAGACGGTGATCAGGTCAAGTTTGGTGGCGCGGGTCGAAGCCCACAGCTTCATGGCGGCGAAATAGAGGTCCCAGTCCTTGGGAGGCGTCAACCCTTTGGTCGTCTCCCCGCCGGTCAGCCATGTCGGCAGTCCTCCCCCCATGGCGTGGTGCCGGGAAAGCGTGGACTTCGGGGCGTCCGGTCCCAGGGGCGGCGCCTGGACCACGCCGGACTTGTCAAGCGTGAAGGAGCCGATGTTCCAGAAGCCCCAGTTCCAGCGGGCCCCCGCCAGAACGGCCAACTCCTCGGGCATGTGGACGGTGAAGAAGCCGTATTTCGAGTTCATCCTGACGCTTTCCTCAAGGGGCTTCCCCACCACGGCGGCGGTGGAATGGGTTTTGATTGAGGAGCCGTCCTCGTAGCGGACATTCACGTCGACCGCGTAGAAGCCCCTGCCCGGCAGCGGAACCTCCATCACGCCTCCAGCTGTGGGAACGGCCATCGAGTGAAGACTTTTGCCATACTCGTCCGACAAGGTCAGTTCCCCGCCCGCGATCTTGCCTGGGGCGAGCTCAACGGCGAGGTTGCCGGAATCCTCAGGGATGATGTTGCCTTTTGATGAGCTTTTTATCAGGTGTCCGACCTCGTCGACGCAGCTGAACGCGAGGTCGTCGAGCTGGGCGGTGGCCGAACCGGATCCGCTCTTCAGGGTGAAATAGAGACGGAAGGACTGGATGTCCCGCGTGAAGGGACAGGTCGCCTCGAATTTGCTCCACGCGTCACCGCCGGTCAGCACCAAGGCGTCGCTTCTGCCGCCTTTCGCGTCGGTGAGAGGAGCCCAGCCGTTCTGCGATCCCGTCGACCAGAGGACTTTCATGTCCAGATGATCCTTGGAGGAGGCGGGACCTTTCACCGAGCCGGATATCCTGACGCTCCGCGACAGGATGAAAGAGGTGGCGGCGCGCAGATTGATCGACGGCGAGTATATGAACCTGGACGAGCCGTCGGATGCGGCGCGCTCCATTCTGAGGCATTTCCCCTTCTCCCCCTCATCGCCCACGGCGATCTTCGTGAGGCCGTCATTGTTCTCGATGACCCACCCATCCGCCTTGCCCCCTTCGAAGTCGAAGGAGCCAAGCTCCGTCGAAACCGCGGCGAAAAGGGGAAAAGGCGCGGCGAGGGCGAGGGCCAGAGTCAGCGACGAACGGAGGACACGGCGGAGGCTGCTGCGGTTCATAGACGCTCCTTGGTTCATTATCTAAGGCACTTATCCAATTATGGAGTCCCGGAGAGACTTTCACTCCCCGCACGAGTTTCCGATTATCAATCGTGGTTTCACGGGGTTGGCCGCGGTGATATCGGGACAGTCAGCCCCTTTCAGTGATAAATGGTCGAGAAGTCGGCTGGCCACAACCGCCGGATCGAACTCGACCCTTGTCAGGGGAACCCGCGACAGGAATTCGACGCCCTTGTTGGAGTGGGTCAGGAGGGCGATGTCACGCGGGATTTTAAGCCCCTCCTCCGCAAGGGCCTGAAGCGCGCCCATGGTCATAACGTCATGGTGGATGAAGAGCGCGTCGGGACGTTCAGAACTTTGACGCGCGGCCAGGAGGTCGAGCATGATCCTGTAGCCGTCCCGGGGAGTGTCGCCTCCACGAATGAAAAACGGCAACTCGCATGCGCCCGACCCCCGCGCGAGGGCGTCGCGGAGCCCCTCCATCTCCCGCAGATCGTCGGGCCTCCTCTTCGAGGTCATCGAGACGAAGACGATCTTGCGGAACCCCCGCTTGCGCAGATAGTCCAGCCCAAGCCTGACGGACTCCCTGAAGTCGAGGGCGGGCAGTTTGACGAAGTGGACCGGCACCTGGGAGGAGGCCAGCCATTCCGCGAGCATGACGCAATCGCTGGCTTGGACAATGGTGGTCACCTCTCCCGAGGTTATGTCCGCCTCAAGCTCTCTGATGGTGCGTCCGTAGTCGGCTTCGTCGATGTCGAGATAGTATTTCACGGGAAGGTCCCGCGACGAGGCGATGCGGCGGATCATGTCGAGCAGTAGAGAATAGTAGGGGCTCTCGATCTTGAGGGGATCGCGGCCAAGGACAATGGCGATTTTGCCTTCGACGGGATTGCCGTAGGTGACGAAGGTGCCCTTCCGTCTGGTCCTTTTGAGGAAACCGCGCCTGACCAACCTGGAGAGGCTCCGTTGGACGGTCGGCGTGGTCACGTCGAACATGCCGGCTATCTCTTTTGTGGAAGGCAACTTCTGCCCCAGCTTCCACTTCTCCCCCGTGATGAGCCGCTCCAGTTCGTCGGCTATCCTGAGATAGCTGGCTCCCCCTGCCACGTCCAACTCCGGAGAGCGTCTTCGCATCGAATCCATCATCATAATATAATAAATAATTTAATATTACCTTACATTATACATTGCATTATACAATATTCAACAGTAAATTCATGAAAGATGGCGACAAGGAATACTCAACAACGGGCATGTCGCTGGGTTCGTCTGGTTGAAGAACATAGACAGGCAAGTGGAGGTCTCCATGTTCCCACGCAAGGCGTCTGCTGGCCGCGGAAGCGATTTCACCCTCATAGAATTATTGGTCGTGATCGCCATCATCGCAATTCTCGCCACGCTCCTGCTGCCGGCGCTGAAGAACTGCCAGGAGTCCAGTCGGCGCATCCTCTGCCTGAACAATCTCAAGCAGACCATGCTCGCGGAAAGCTCCTACGCGGACGACTCCAACGGGCGTGTGCCGCAGATGATATGGTTCACCGTCGGCACGACGGCGGTCGCCTGGGGCGAGTCACTCACCGGGGGCAATTCCGCATACCGGATGCCCGTCTACCTGACCAACAAGAACATGCTGCAATGTCCATCCATGGATCCCAAGGTCTTCGATGAGGCCCACCAGGACAACGCGCGCTGGCACACCTACGGCATGTTCTCGATGGGAAAGATCGACGGGGAGGACATCTCGACGTGGAGGACTGGAAGCGCCCTCAACCTGTGGGCGGTCAAGAATCCGAGCAGGACTTTCCTGCTCGCCGACGCGGCGCAGACCACCAGCGCGACCCAATGGTATTACTTCTACGCGCAAACCATCAGCAGCGAGAATAGCGGCATCCACACACGGCATGGCAACGTCGCCAACGCCGCCTTCCTGGATGGGCATGCGACGGGAATGGGAGGCAGCGATCTCAAGGAGCTTGGCGTCACCGCCTATCTCGACCGCTTCCTGAACCGAATCTACTAATAGACCCGCAGTGACGCCCCCCCTCCGTGAATACCTCCCCGTGAATGGCTGCGCGCGCTCCGCGCATGTGCCCTCGGCTTTTCCTTGACATTTGACTTCACGGCCGCCGTCCGCTACTTTTCGTCATCCCGCGTCGACAGCACCCTACGATAGCATGGAACAACGTTCAATCGGGCTCAGATGGCAAACACCCCCAACACGCCAATACGGACATCATGGCTTTTCAAAAGCTTCGCGCTCCTCTTTCTGCTTCTCCAGGCTGGCGTGCTGGCGCTGAGCCTTTCGACACATTCGGGGAATGGCTCCTCCGGAAAGACGCAATCGCTCCAGAAGAAGGGCGTCCCCGTCGACGTGCTCACCCTCGCCCCCCGCAGAGTGGTCGACACGGTCGAGATCCCCGCCCGGATCGAGGCGTGGAACTCGGTTGACCTTTGCGCGGAGGTTGACGGCCAGGTTATCGAGACCTGCGCGAAAAAGGGAGACAAGCTTGCAAAGGGGGACATTATCCTCCGCATCGATGACCGCGTCTATGCGGCCAGAGTGCTCAAGGCGGAGGCGGATCTTGGCAAGACCTCATCCGAATTCGCCCGCACCAAGAAGCTCTTCGACACAAAGACCTTGTCCGAGCGGGAGTTCGATTCCGCTAAAAACGCCAAGTCGCTTGCCGAGTCCGAGGTGCTGATCTCCCGCACCGCCGTCGATAAATGCGTCATCCGCAGTCCGATCAACGGCTACCTCGACACGCTCCCTGTGGATCTCGGCGAGTATGTGTGCGTGGGCAAACCCGTCGCGAACATCCAGGAGGTTGACCGGGTCAAGCTGATCGTCGGCGTGCCCGAGAACGTCATCCGCTCCGTCTCCGTCGGCATGGAGCTCGATTTCTCGGTCGCCGAGACCCGCCACTTCAAAGGCACAGGGGTGTTCCTCGCTACCGCCGGCGACGAGACGTCGCTATCTTTCAAAGCGGAGATCGAGGTGCGGAACGACGACCTGTACTTCCGCCCCGGGATGATCGTCAAGACGCGCGTGACGCGCCGCGTGCTCGAGGACGCGATCGTGGTTCCGCTCGGGGCGGTGATTCCGAAGTATGGGGCGTACTACGTGTATCTCGCGGACAAGGACAACGCGGCGGAGCTTCGGGAGATATCGGTCGGGCTCATCGCAGGATGCGAGGCGGTTGTCACGAATGGGCTCAAGGCCGGCGACCGCGTCGTGATTGAGGGACACACCATGCTCCGCGGGAAGGAACCGCTCCTGATCATGAACACCGCGGAGTCGGGCACGTGATTCTCAGCGACTACGCCATCAAGCTTCGGACGGCCGTCTTCACCACCCTCTTCTTCTGCGTGGCCGCGGGGCTCTACTGCTATTTCAACCTCCCGCGCGAGGCGTTCCCCGACATCAAGGTCCCGTTCGTCTTCATCAGCACACGCTACGAGGGGGTCGCGCCGGAGGAGATCGAGAACCTCATCACCATCAAGCTTGAAAAGAAGCTCAAGGGGCTCGACAACGTCAAGGAGATCACCTCCACCTCCGCGGAGGGGTTCAGCAGCGTCATCATCGAGTTCAACCCCGACCAGGACATCGACAGCTCGCTGCAGAAGGTCAAGGACAAGGTGGATCTGGCGCGGGCGGACCTTCCCGACGACCTCGAGTCGGATCCCATCGTCAACGAGGTCAACCTCAGCACCGACATCCCCGTGATGAGCGTGGCGTTTTATGGCGGGGGGGCCAGCCTAAGGCTCCTGAAGAAGGTGGTCGAGGACATCCAGGAGCAGGTCGAGGCGGTGCCCGGCGTGCTCGAGGCGAAGATCTTCGGCGACCGGGAGCGGGAGATCAGGATCGAGATCGACATCGAGCGGCTCAATTCCTACAAGATCTCCGGCTCGAGCCTCGTGAGCCTGATCCGCAAGGAGAACGCCACCGTCTCCGCCGGCAACATCGACATGGACGGCGGCCGATTCCAGGTTCGCGTGCCGGGGGAGTTCGTCAAGCCCGAGGACATCAACAACCTGATTCTGCTCGTGCGCGACGGCAAGCCGGTCTACCTGACCGACGTGGCGACCATCAGCGACAGCTACAAGGATCTGACCAGCATCTCGCGGATCAACGGCAGCCAGTGCGTCTCGCTCATGGTCCAGAAGCGCTCGGGGGCGAACATCATCAAGATCACCTCCCTGGTCAAGAAGATCCTCGAGGAGAATAGGACGAAGCTGCCCTCCGGCGTGAGCTACACCATCACCTCCGATCTGTCCAAGGACACCTACAGCATGCTCTACGAGCTGGAGAATGGCATCGTCACCGCCTTGATCCTCATCATCGCCATCCTGCCGTTCGCGATGGGGTTGCGCAACACGGTGTTCGTGGCGCTGGCGATCCCCTTCTCGATGCTGATCGGGTTCATCATCTTCTCGCTGCTGGGAACGACGCTCAACATGCTGGTGATGTTCAGCCTGATCCTGGCGTCGGGCATGCTGGTGGACGACGCCATCGTGGTCGTGGAGAACATCTACCGTAACCGCTGCCTGGGACTGGACTCGACCGCCGCGAGCCGCCTCGGAGCCAGCGAGGTGGCGTGGCCGGTCATCACCTCGACCCTGACGAACGTCGCGGCCTTCGCGCCGCTGCTCTACTGGCCGGACGTCACCGGCAAGTTCATGTACTACATCCCGCTCGGCGTCATCATCACCCTGTCAGCATCCCTGGTTGTCGCCATCGTGTTCAATCCGGCGGTCTGCTCGATGTTCGTCCGTCCCGGCCGGGAGCACCGAGGAGTCGGCCGACTCCTCGACCGCCTGGGAGCGTCCCTTGTGTCAGGTTACGAGTTCATCCTGCGCGACTGCCTCCGCTATCCGCTGCTCATCGCCGGCGTCGGCGCGCTCCTCCTCGTCCTGACGCTGCAACTCTACTCGCAGTTCCAGCTTGGCGTCGAGTTCTTCCCCGAGGTCGACCCGCGGCGCGCCGAGATCAAAATCGAGTTCCCCGAGGCGACGGAGATCAACAAGACCGACGCCATGACCCGCGAGGTGGAGCGGCGCCTCAAAAAGTACCAGGACATCGCCTACACCCTCAGCGCCGTCGGCAGCGGCGGCGGCAACCTGTTCGCCGGCGGTGCTTCAGGCACCTACCTCGCCAGCGTCTCCGTGGAATTCAAAGACATGCCGGAACGCCGCTTCCCTTCGCCACAGGTTGTCGACGCCATACGATTGAACCTGAACGGATTCATGAACTTCACCGTCTCGCCAGGTCAAGCCAACGCCGCGCCGGGCGTCACGATCGCCGCGCCGGCCGGAACCCAGCGCGAGGCGGCCTCTCTCCGCATCATCGTCGAATCCCTG
>CAYTFM010000401.1:0-7019 GCA_964436735.1 uncultured Victivallales bacterium
CGTACGCGCGCAGTCGCAGTTCCTCCTCCCGCGTCAGATCACGCCCTGTGTAGACGATGACGGGCGGTATCCTGAGGGAAAGGGAGGCTTTGAGCCTGTCTAACAGTGCGAACCCGCTCATGTCGGGAAGCTTGAGGTCGAGGATCACGCAGTCGAACGCATGGCGGTTAATCATATCCAGCGCCTCCGCCCCAGTGGCGGCTCCGGCGACCTGCACGTTCCCGTTGCCGATCAAATTCATCACGGCCTTCCTTGCCACGGGATCGTCCTCGACGATCAAGGCCACCTTGTCCCTGGGCTGGATCTGCTCGAGATCGTCGGAGATTCGCGCGGGAACTGCCTCCGCGGCTCCATCCGCATGGACGGTCGGCATCGCGGCTGTGCCGTCGAACGCGGCCTTCGCCGACAGAACGGACGGGAGGGATGACGGAGCGGAAGGCGAGGCGAGAGCGAGATGGGTGGAGGCGACAGGGGGAGTCGGAATGACGGTGATGAACAGAGTGAAGACGGATCCTTTCCCCACCTCGCTTTCGAGATGGATCTCACCGCCGAGCAGTTTCGCAAGCTCCCGTGAGATGGAAAGGCCAAGCCCGGCTCCCTGGTATTTTCTCGACGCCCCGGCGTCCAACTGCTGGAATGCCTCGAAGACGGTCGAGAACTTGTCTGCTGGTATCCCTATGCCGGTGTCGGAGACGGACACCGCCAGGACCGTCTCATTTCTGAGGGGAACGAGGTTCTCGGAGCCATAGCGGGTTCCCGGGAATGGTCGGTGAAAATGGACGCCAATCCTGCCCGCGTCGGTGAACTTGACGGCGTTGGCGATAAGGTTTTTGATGATCTGCTCGATCCGCATCCGGTCGGTTACCACAATGGTGCTCTTGACATCCTCGTCCACGTTGACGGCGAACTCGAGTTTCTTCTCGGCGCAGATCTCGGTGAACATGGAGCGGAGGTTGTCGGCGAGGGAATCGACGGGAGTCTCGCTTAGTTCGATTCGCATCCTGCCAGCCTCGATGCGCGACAGGTCGAGGATCTCGCTGATCAACGAGAGAAGGTCGGTGCCGCTCTTGTGGATGACGCCCGCCACCTCGACCTCGCCCTCGTCCAGATGCCGTTTCCGGTTGTCTGCCAGGTTTCTCGCGAGAATCAGGATGCTGTAGAGCGGTGTCCGCAACTCGTGCGACATGTTGGCGAGGAACTCCGACTTGTATTTGTTCGCCGCCTCAAGTTCGGCGGCCTTGCGTTCGAGGTCGGCGCGGGCGGCCTCGATTGCGGCGTTCTTCAAGGAGATCTCTCGTCGCTGCGCCTCAAGCCGTTTGTTCCTCTCGGTCAGCTCCTCGTTGGCCGCTTGCAGCTCCTCCTGCTGGGACTTGAGTTCCTCCTCGGAGCCCCTGAGTGTCCGCGTCATCTCGGTCAGCTCCTCGTTCGACACCCTCAGCTCCTCCTGCTGGGTCTGCAGCTCCTCGGCCTGACGCTGGATCTCCTCGAGCATGTCCTGAAGTTTCTGACGGGACTGCGACGCGCCGATCCCGATCGCCACGCTTTCCCTGACCGACTCCAGCAGTTCCACATGCGTATCCGTGTATTTTTTGAATGACGCTACTTCGAGCACCGCTTTCACCTTCCCCTCAAGGCTGAAGGGGATGACCGCCACATGGACCGGCGCGGCCGCGCCGGAAACCGAGACGATGGAGATGTATCCCGGAGGAAGATCGGCTGCGATGATCGTCTTGCCTTCCGCCGCCGCCTGCCCGGCGAGTCCCTCGCCGAAGCGCAGCCTCGAGCCAGGCGTTTTGGAGCCGGAACACGCGTACGACGCCATCAGCGTCAACATCGTCCCGGCCTCGTCTGCTACGTACAACGCCCCAAACAGTGAGGCGGTGCGGTCGACGAGCAGGGACACCACGCCCTGGGCGAGAGGAGCGACCGCCAGATCGCCCCTCATGCGGCCGGCGAGTTCAGCCCGCGACTCGGCCATCCATGCGTGACGCTCTTGCCCGCGTGTCGCACACCACGCCACAAAGGAGAATGCCACCAGAACGACGCCCACCCCGCACAGCAGGAGCGGAGGAAACGCAAGCGCCAGGACATGGAGCCCCACACCGGCGGTGACCGCCGTCAATCCGCATAGGCCGAACATGATAATCGTCGTCCTCATCCACCCTCCGTTAAATAGTGAATATTAGCCCTCGCAGAGGGCGTAACAATTGTAGCCACGGGCTCGCGCCCGTGGTTACACTTGTGCCATACCCCTGCGGGGATTAAAACACTTTTGAACCCGTCCACTCTTGCTCTTAATCTTAAACCCCGACCAAGAATAGGAGAAAAGGGATATTAAGATTAAGAGCAAGATTAAGATTATGATGTATCAAGAACAATTTTAAACACACCCAAACAACAATTTCATAGGCGATAGACTTAGCCGGGTATGCCAGGACATAGACACATTTCGGATGAGGCTGAAGCCGTCATCCCCACTTCCGCCTGAAGGCGGGACTCCGACTTTGAGCGGGTGCCGGAGCGCCGCCTTCAGGCGGAAGTCCATGCGAGCTTCAGCAAGCATCCCAAAAAAGCAATCATATGTGTCATCCACTGCTGCCCCCCTCTTCACCCTCCCGCCATCCTCGCGAGTTCCGCGCTGTCGAGGATCAGCACCACCTTGCCCTCGCCGGTGATCGCCGCGCCTTTGAACAGGTCGAAGTCCGCCGTGAGCCGCCTGAACCGCTTGACCACCACCTTCTGGATGCCAAGGATCCTGTCGACATAGATGCCATACCGGTGCCCCCCCGTCTCGACGCAGATGACATGATGGTTCGCAGCCTCCTCCTCGTCGATGGTTCTGACCCCGAGGATCGTGCCGAGTCGGAGGACGGGCAGGATTTCGCCATTCCGGGACACCACCTCGCGGCGGTCGAACATCGTGGCGATGCCCGCCCCGTCAAGCGAGAAGGACTCCTTGATCTCCCCTGTCGTGAGCACGTACGTCTGTCCGCCGACCTGCACGAGGAACCCGTCGATGATCTGCGTGCTGATGTTTTTCGGCAAGCTGATGGAGAACTCCGATCCTTTGCCTGGCGTGCTGGTGATGGAGATGACGCCACTCGCCGAGTCTATGTTCCGCTTCACCACGTCCATCCCGACCCCGCGGCCTGAGATGTCGGTGACTTTCTCGGCGGTGGAGACCCCCGACATGAAAATCAGGTCGGTGGCTTGACGCTCGTCGAGCGCCGCGTCGGGCTTGATCACTCCCAGCTCCACGGCCTTGCGGCGCACCGCCTCGAAATCGATTCCTTTGCCGTCGTCCGAGATGCGCAATTCGATCACGTCCGCCAGTTCCCGTGCGGCGATGCGGATCGTGCCCTCGGGATTCTTGCCGCACCTAACCCTCTCATCGGGCGTCTCGACGCCATGGTCGATGGCGTTGCGTGCCATGTGGACAAGCGGGGCGTCCAGCAACTCGATGTAACTTTTGTCGACCTCGATATCGCCTCCCTCGATGACGACATTGACCTTCTTGCCACACTTGTCGGCGACGTCGTGGATGATCCGCGGCGCCTTCTGGGTCAGCGTCTTGACGGGCACTTTGCGGATGCTCAAGATGCTCTTCTGAAGACGGTCGGAGAGGATGCTGAACGTGTCAAGCGTCTGCTTGAACCGATTGACGACGACCTTCTCGTCAGAGCTGGCAGCCAAGTGCCGATGGATGAAGTTGAACATCTCCTCGATGACGACCAGTTCGCCGACGTACGTGAGGAAGGCGTCGAGCCGCTTCTCGGAGATCCGCAAGGTCTTGTCGGGCTCGGCGGCCTGCGACTCCACCGCTTTCGGCGCTGTCGCCTTATGATCCTGAGCGTCAGGCATCAGCTCCTGTCCGCCTTCTTTCTGCGACGGGGTGGATACAGGCTCGCTCCGCGCCGCCGAAGCCGACATGAGCCGCCACAAGCCTTTGCTGGAAAGTAGTACGCATTTCTCTTTGAGAAGCTCCACCAGAAGTGGGTCGAACCCGATGCTCCCCATGAACGTACGGTATTCGTCCAACGCTGCATCGACTAGTTGCGACGTGTCCTCCGAGTCTGCGAGTTCACGCAGGGCGAGAAGCCGTTTTTCAATCTCGGTAGTTTGCTCAGGCTGTGGTTTTGAGGCGGCACATGTCTCAAGCATCTCAGCGAGTCCGCGGAGGTCGGCAGGCCGGCTGTCAACCTGTGATGCCGCCGACCGTTCTCCGAAAACTCGTCGTAGGGTGTTGACAACCTCGTCCGCCATCCCGGCCCGATCATCTGGAAGCCACTTTCTGAACTCCAGTATCAACGACACCGCCGCGGCGGCGGCCCCCGCGATGTCAGGTTGCGCCGTCGCCTCCTCGATTGACGCCTTCGCCAAAGCCTCCAGCACATAATCGTAGTCGGCCTGCGCTTCAAGCTCGGGAGCGCTTGCTCTGACCCTCCCCAGCATTTCCCTGAGCATGTCCAAGCCATCAAGCACACAACGCACCGCCTCCTTGGTCACCTTTTTCCTCTTCTTGCGAATTAGGTCGAGAAGGTTCTCGATGGCGTGGCTTAAATCCCTCGTCCGCAGAAGCTTGAAAAAAGCGGCTGTGCCTTTCAGAGAGTGGATGGGGCGGAACACGCTGTTGACCAGCTCGACATTGTCGGGCTCGCCCTCGAGCTTGATGAGGAGGTTCTCCAGCGGCGAGAGCGAGTCGGTCGTCTCGTCAAGAAACTCCCGCAGCAACTCGGGGTCTATGCTATATTCCTTATCAGACATGCCTCACCTCGCCGTTCCTTAATTATGGATTCTCATTCTTTTATGCTTTTCAGTTCCTTGAGCTTCCGCTGCCACGTCTTCAGGTCATCGACCGCCCGCTCAACGGCGGCGTCAAGCTCAGCCAGATCGGTGAGCGGCTTGAAGCAGCATCGATCCGCTCCAAGGCGGAACACGGCGAAGAGATTTTCGAGGGTGACATGCCCGGTGACCACAATGACGCGGGTCATCGGATACAGGCGTTTGACTTCCCGCAGAAGGTTGACGCCATCCATCACCGGCATTTTTATGTCCGTGATGATTACCTCCGCGCTATCAACCGCCAGCTTTTCCAAAGCCTCCTTACCGTTCGAGGCGGTGACGGTCTCGTATCCAATGAACTTGAAATGGCTCGCCAGCGTATCGGCGATGTCCGCTTCGTCGTCAACAATTAGCACTTTCGGTTTCGACGCCATTCCTCATTCCTCCATACATATATTTTATCAGTAGCACTAAGAAGCAAACACCTTGGCGTCGGCCAGCGGGAGCGTAATAAGGAACGCCGCCCCCCCATCCGCGGCGTTGACGGCAGAAATCACACCGCCATGGCTTTCGACTATCCCCTTCGATATCGACAAGCCCAGCCCGGTTCCTTTGCCGGTCGGTTTGGTCGTGAAAAACGGATTCCATATCTCGGACAGGATTTTGCTGTCGATCCCCGGCCCGTTGTCGCGGACTGTGATGGCGCATTCCTCCCCATCCCGCCTGGTCGATATTGCGAGAGCGCCACCTTTTTTACCCTCCAACGCGTCAGCGGCGTTGATGAAAAGATTGACGAAGACCTGTTCAAGTTTGTTCCGGTCGCTAAGGATGATCGCATGAGCGCACTCGAGTTGTTTATCAACTTTCATTATGTACTTCAACCTGTTGTGGCACAGATCAAGAGAGGTCTCGATCACCTGATGGATGTCCACCGGCTTCCGCTCCATATTCACGTCCTCTTTTCTGGAGAACGATTTAAGATTGTTGACGATCCGGGTGATGCGCTCGACGCCGTTTCGGATCCGTTTGGTTGTCACCGGAAGTTCCTCGATGATGAAACGAATCTTGTCCGCGTCGGTGCCGTCCGGAGGGCTCCGTTTCATTTGCGTCTCGATGAGGGGGATGAACGACTCGATGAGCTGGGCGTTGCCGGAAATGAAGGTGGCCGGGTTGTTTATCTCGTGGGCCACCCCGGCGGCAAGTTCGCCAAGCGTCGCCAGCTTGGACTGCGTGAACGCCCGGGCATGGATCTCCTCGCGCTCGCGCTCGTGGCGCTTGAGCTGCGTGATGTCGGTGAAACGGCACAGTATGCCGACCACCGCGTTATTCTGATTGCGAAAGGGGACGGCGGAGAGATGCAAATACAACGTGTCACCGTTATTTCTCACTTTGCGTAGTTCGCAGTCCACCTGCTCGTCCCCCCCCAGCACCCTCTCGACCATGCACCCATCCCCGCAGTTACCGCAGGCGATGGCATCCTCGCACGGACGGTTGAGGAGCAACCCCATCTCCTGTTCGAACATACCGCAGAAGGCGTTGTTGACCTTCAGCACACGTCGGCTCGTGTCGATCAGACACTCCCCAATGCTGGTTGTCTCGAATATCTGGTTGAGCTCGATAAGGGCGAGCCGAGTGGCGTCCTCGGCCTCCTTCTGCATGCTAATGTCGACCCCTACCGCGGTAATGAGGTCGTTGGCCCCGACAGACTCTCCCCCTTGTCCAAGACTGGTGAACGACCAGAAGATGAGACGCCGTTTGCCATTGCCGTCAACGAAGCTAAGCTCGCCGTCGACGCGCTCCTGCCGAATCCGCTTCATGTCGATTATCATCGGTGCGATGTCGCAGGCATCCTCCTGAATGAAGATGTCCTCGAACCTCATGCCAATCGCCTTCTCCGCCGACAGACCGCATATCCGTTCACAGGCGTGGTTGAAGCGCACAATCCGACGGTTCTCCTCCAAAACCATGATCAAGGCGGCAGACGAGTTGAAGATCGACGTGTTGAACGAGAGTTCATCCGCGAGACGGGCATTAAGCTCCTCCCTGCGGGTTACTTCCAGTTCCAACTGATTGGTGCGCTCCCGCACCAATCGTTCAAGATTCTCCTTGTGCTCGACCAACTCCCGTCGTCGAGCATCCATGTCAAGAAAAATTCTGAGCTTCGACACCAGCACCGCTGGATTGAATGGCTTGGTGATGAAATCCACCGCTCCCGACTCGTATCCCTTGAACACATG
>CAYTFM010000402.1:0-6994 GCA_964436735.1 uncultured Victivallales bacterium
AGGGAACAATTAACAACCAATAGCAGCAAAACAACCACCACTACGAAAAGGGAATAAAGATGAAAACTGTAATCGCATTGTCTATGATGTTGGCTTTGATCACGGTATCGGGATGCACGAGCACGAGCAGCCAAGGCGGCATCACTCCCGTGAACGAGGAATTCAGCATCACCGTCCCCTCGTCCAGCACCGTCAAACAGGGTGAGGTGACTACCATTATCGTCTCCTTGAAAAGAAGCCCCAGTTTTAAGCAGGATGTGCAACTCGATCTCAAAGTGGACGGCATCACTGTGACGCCGAAAAACGTAATGGTCAAAGCGAGCGACAAGCCTGAAGTCCAAATCAACATCACGGCAGCCAAGACCGCCGCTATTGGCGAGTATCCGGTCACCGTCAAAGGAACGCCGACAACGGGACAACCAACCTCGACTGTATGCACGGTTAAGGTTGTCGTTCCGTAGATCACGGTTCAACGCTCGCCGTTCGCATACGCGGGCGGAGCCACACGCACAGCAACGATCATGAATAAGGGTTCGTCACAAAATAACCTGAGCCAAATCCTCAGGTTATTTTGTAATGAACTTTTAGGAAGACGGGGACGACATATGAAACGCACTGCGCACAGTTTGATCGGTTGCGTTGTCCGGGCGCAGGATGGCGACATCGGCACGATTGAGGAGTTTTACTTTGACGATCATACGTGGATCATCCGCTACATGATCGTCGACACGGGAGAATGGCATCCTGTACGCAGAGTGCTGATCTCGACCGCCGCGTTGATTGCGCCCGAATGGATGTCGCGGATCATGCCCGTAGACCTGACGAGAGAACAGGTGCGGAATAGTCCCGGCATCGACACCGCCAAACCTGTCTCCCGTCAGCATGAGACCGAGCTGCATGCGTATTACGGGTGGCCCACCTATTGGAGCATGAGCACGTATGGCGGCGGGTTCGGCGTGCTCCCCCCTTTGCCTCCGTTCGCCATCCAGGCGGACAACGAGGAAATGAAAGTCCCGCCTGAGGTGGAGGGAAACCCAAAGGGTGATCCAAACCTGCGCAGCACAGCCGCGGTGACCGGCTACCATATCCAGGCGCCTGACGGCGAGATTGGGCATGTGGAGGATTTCATCATCGACAACGACAACTGGGCTATCCGCTTCATCGTCGTGAACACCCGGAACTGGCTGCCGGGCAAAAAGGTGCTGGTGTACCCTCGCTGGATCGGACGCGTAAGCTGGGAGGAGTCGAAAGTCTTTGTGGATATATCCCGCGAGTCCATCAAGAGCAGTCTCGTGTACGACCCCTCGAAGCCAATAAGCCTCGATTACGAGGACAAGTTGTTCACGCATTACGCGCGAAAGAAATGAGACGTCAACGTGATGAACTGTCGCTGAATGCGGTTGTGATGGAGCTGGTCAGGATCATCCGCAGTCGACGCATGGCGTAGACGACAGGTAACTCAAAGATGCAATCAATGAAACTTTGTGCCATTAGTCGTCCGATGTTGGATCGGGTGCAGTCTTCCACAGATGTTATCATGGCGCTTCTTGCGCTTGTGGCATATCTGCTGCTGCCCCCCCTGTCATCGGAGGCGTCGGATTTGAGATGGGCTGAATACGTGGCGAACCCTGTGTACGACCCGCCCAACGTTGTCGACATGGCTTATTATCCCTGTGTGATTTACGACGCTGAACAGTTCTCGGGCCACGGCGCGTCTCACTATTATAAGATGTGGTATGGGGACGGCCAGGGGCAGTTTGAGGCGGTGACCTACTCCGACGACGGGGTAAACTGGAGCGACCCCGTCCAGACCACGGGGATTCGGGCCGCAGGGTATCATGCCAAGGTCAGCACCTATATACCGGGTGGTTATAATGCGGCCGGCGGGACCTACTACTACAAGATGTGGTACTGGGATTCTTCCGTCCACGATATGCCCTACACCATCGATGGGATTCGCACCGCCGACTCGATCGACGGGGTGGCATGGGCAAACGACTCCGTCATCACGCAAAACAGCAACGCTCCGCTCGTGACCGGGATATCGACTGATTGGAACCGAGGCACGTACGGCCCCATCTCGGTTCATCATAATGCGGCGGCCAGCAACATGGGAACGAATCCGTTCGACTACGCCTTCGCGATGTATTTCGATGCAACGAACGGCGGAGTGGAGTCGATAGGCCTCGGCTATTCGACGGATGGAAACACCGACTGGCGCATCTACGGCAGCACCCCCGTGCTTGACCACGGCATCCCGGGCGACTGGGACAGCGATTATGCGACTGCGGGAGTTGTCATCCATGGCGTCGACGGCATGTGGCGCATGTGGTATTCAGGAAGCGGCCCATCAGGCGGCGGGCAACAGGGCATTGGCTATGCCACCTCACCCAACGGCATTCTCTGGACAAAAGATTCCGGCAACCCGGTTTTCTCGATATTTCAGGGTGTCGCATGGCGCGACGCCAGATGCTACACCCCCGCGGTGCTTTACAGTGCCTCCCGTTTTGACGGTCATGGGGAGGCGGCCACCTATAAAATGTGGTTTACCGGGCTGACCAGCGCCACTGTTAACATGACCATCGGATACGCGACGGGGGCTGCGCTTCCGGTGACCGTGGGCGATGTCTACAGTACCGACGAGAACATGACGTTGAACGTGGCGGCGCCCGGCGTCCTTGGCAACGACACGGACGTGGAGGGACACGCTCTCACGGCAGTCACGCTGACCGACCCGGCGCATGGTGCGTTGATCCTCCATGCGGACGGCTCCTTCTCCTATGTCCCCACCTCGAACTGGAACGGCATGGACAGCTTCAGTTACAAGGCCAACGACGGCACACTGGATTCGAACACGGCCACGGTGACGCTAACCGTCAACCCGACCTACACGCTGACCGTCGTCAACGGCACAGGCGGCGGCTCGTACTCCTCGGGAACCACGGTGCCGGTGAGGGCCATCGTCCCGCCGGGGGACGTCTTCGACTCGTGGATCGGCGACATCGGCTACCTGGCCGACACGGTTGCCGCATCGACCACCGTCATCATGCCTGCCGCCAACGTCACGGTTGCGGCGGAATTCAAGGACGCCCCATTCGGCACTTTCACACTGACTGTCACCAACGGATCGGGCTCAGGGGCGTACCTGACCGGAAGCGAGGTGACAATTACGGCCGATGAACCGCCCGCCGGCCAGTTCTTCCTCACGTGGTTGTCAGATACGTCCGGTCTCTCCTGCGTCTCCGATGTCTGCTCCGCCGCCACCACCGTCAAGATCCCCTCGAAAAACATTACGCTCACCGCCACCTACAAAGATGCCGTCCCGTGCGTGGTCACGCTTGTGAGCAATCCGGCGGGCGTCGCTGATCTGACGATCTCCCCTGCGCAAACATTCATCGGCCAGACGATCAGCCTGAACGCAACGACATCCGTTTTCAGCATGTATGTCTTTGTCCGTTGGGAGGCGTCTGGATTGGCGACGATCGACCGTCCGTACACCGCCGCGTCGTCCGTCCTGATCGGGGGCGACGCCACGATCACCGCGCTGTTCGCGGTCAAGTCTCCCTTCCAGAAGGCGATGCTGAACCTGGACAACTCGAAGTCCAACATGGAAGGGGCCAGCGTCTCTCTCGCGATGCTTTCGATGGCCGGTCATCAACCGTTCACGTTCGACATCACGAGCGACACCCTGACCGCGCTCGTCGACGGCGTCTCGTTCGTGATGAGCCCCGCCACCGGCGTCTTCAAGCAAAAGGGAGCGAAGAAGTTCTACACGTTCGCCTCGACGCCGAAGACGGTGCCGTTCGTCAAGCTGACACTCGACATTGAGAATGGGCTCTGTTCTTATTCGGTGTCGAAGGTCGACAAGATGCACGAGGTCGTCGACAGCTCGGACGGCGTCGGGTTCTTCCTCGTCGTCTCAAAGAAGGATGACCTGCCGGGAGTCTTCAGGGCATACGGCGAACGTCCCGCCATGACCGAGACGACGTCGTGGAAGTATGCGGTAATGGTCAACGGCGCGGCGGTATCGAATTCCGGCCTGGCGGTCACCTCCGCCCAGGGTGCGTATCTCGGCGACAAAACCAAAGGGCGCACGGATAGCTTCAAGGCGAATGGGACGTTCGCCGCCGGCTCCGGCTTCGTGTTCGATCCGACGCGTGACAGCGTCTCGGTGTCGCTCGACGGTGTCTGGAGTCAGACGTTCATCACCTTCGATGCCGCTGCCCTCGAGAAGAAGAAACTAATCAAGTCAAAGGCTATCAGTGAGTTGGATGGTTCACACGCCGAGATCGTCGTCGACATAGGAAAGGGAAACTGGTCGTTCAAGATGACCGGCGGTAATCTCGTCAATGTCACGGGGTTTGACGGCATCACCTTCGAGTTTGACGTTGGCGCCTACCACGGCTCCGCCCTTTTCAAACCCTTCCAGAAGAGTGCCCTGAAATATCTTGCGAAGGAACGGACTCAAAAAGAGAAGTGACATGATGATGAGAATTCGATTTTCAAAGAAGCATTTTAGCTATGTAAGAAGACAACCGATCTCAAACAATGGAGGAAATACAACCATGAGTACGATCACCACCACAGACGACACAGAAATCTACGACAAGGAGACTGCGTCATGATTGTTCGATTGCTCATCGGTGTGGTAATCGGCGGTCTACTCGGTTATGGGGTGTACCATTTCATCGGGTGCTCCTCAGGATCCTGTCCGATTACCGCCAACCCGTGGATAAGCAGCATCTTTGGCATGGTCGTCGGCGCATGGATGTCAAGGGCGTTCTGATGTGGATTCGCTCTTGGTGAGTCATCCCGTCAACCAAAAGGAGTGTTCGCATGAAGAAGGTTGATTTCTTAACAGCCACTAAGCTGGGCACATGGGTCTCGGCTGGGATATTGATTGCGGTCGCCTCGACACGAGCGGCCACCTTGCCGGGTGATGCGGAATCGGCGACGCACGGCGACGCGGCGGCCAACATTCAGCTGGTGAAAGAGACGGAGCTGAAAGGCGCAGACTTCATGTTTCGCCAGTACAACCTGGCCGTCCTCTCGCACTACTCCTACCTGATTGGCGGCGGCGGGGAAGCCATGATCGTTGATCCAGCCCGCGACATCGGCCGTTACGTGGAGGACGCACGGGAATTGGGATTGAAGATCACCAGGATCTACCTCACCCATTCGCATGCTGATTTCGTGGCGGGGCACATAGAGCTGGCCACGGCCACCGGCGCCGAGATCATCGTCAACGAGGCCACCAAGGCCGTCTATCCGCACAAACCAGTCACTGACGGAGATGGCATCACATTCGGCACGGCGCGCATGGTCGTCGTGACGACTCCGGGGCACACCCCCGACGGCACCTGCCTCTACATCTATCATCCAGCCTCCGAGACGAATCCGACTCTCGTCCTCACCGGCGACACCTTGTTTATCGGCAGCGTCGGTCGTCCCGATTTGATGGGCGATGACCTGAGTGCCGCCGAGTTGGCGGAAATGGGTTATCATTCATGGAATGACAAGCTGTCCAGGCTGCCCGACGACACGAGGTTCTTCCCGGCCCACGGGGCGGGGTCGCTCTGCGGCGTGAACCTAAGCGACAAGCCCGTCTCCACGATCGGCGAGCAACGCAAGGAGAACAGCTATCTGCGACATAAGAACTTGTCCTCCTACATCATGGCCGTGATCGACGGAATTCCCGATGCCCCCCAGTACTTCAAACACAACGCACAGATGAACCACGATGGTCCGCCACTCGTGGATTGGGAGAAGACCACACCGCCGTCCCTGTCCGCCGCCGACGTTGCCGCTTTGGCGCGGAAAGGCGCGTGGCTCGTGGATGCGCGCGGCGCGGCGCCTTTTACCGCCGGGCACCCAGCCAATGCGATCAACATCGGCCTCCGTGGCCGTTTCGAGACCTGGACTGGCATCATGATCCCATGGGGTGACCCATTCGTGCTTGTCGGTTCGGACGATGAAGTCCAGGAAGCCGCCTTTCGATTGAAGCGCATTGGATACGATGCGCCCGCCGGTTTTCTGCGCGGTGGCATGGACGCATGGAACCATGCCAACCTGCCTGTCAGCTCTCTCACGTTAGTAAAGCCCCGGGACCTCTATCAACAGATGCTGGCCGGCACGGCGCCCATCATCGTCGATGTGCGCTTGCCGACCGAATGGATGGGGCTGCGCATCGGCAACGTGCTGAACATCCCGCTGAACAAGTTGTTCGCCGACGGAAATCGTCTGTCCAAGGACATGCCGGTTCTCGCCGTGTGCAACTCGGCCTATCGATCAAGCTTGGGGGCGGCCGTGCTCAAGAAGATGGGTTTCAAGACCGTCCTCAACATGGAGGGCGGCAGCGAGGCCTGGATTGCCGACGGCCTGCCAACTCTGAGCGCCGCCGGGAGCGGACACGGTTCGGGCGCCTCCACCACGCGAGCCATCAAACTTCCCGAACGCGTGGCCGCCGCGGAGCTCAAGCGCATGCTGATGGACCTCCCCGGCACGTTCGAGATCGTGGACGTGCGCCCACCGGCGCAGTATGCGGACTTCAGCCTGCCCGGCTCGATCAACGCGGACATCGCGGATGTGATCGCCAATCCGACGTATCTCGACGGCGCGGTGCCTTTGATCATCGTGGATCGCGACGGCTCACTGTCGATGGTGGTGGGTGGCATTCTCTCGCAGAAAACCCAGCGCCCCATCAAGGCACTTCATGGCGGACTGGAAGCCTACTGGAACGAATCCGCCGCCCCCCTGCCGCCGGTTACGCCAGTTCCAGCTTCGGCTCCCGTCGTGAAGCCTGTTGCCCCCGCGCCGTCTCCCGCGAAGCCCGCCGCGCCGACGCCGGCGACTCCGGACGCACCCAAGAAAAAGAGCGTGGGGTGCTAATCATGGGAATCAAAATCGACAATCCCAATGGCGGCCCAAAACCTTATGCGAACCCATAGAGCCTGTCCTACAATTAAACCGGGCATCCAAAAGCCACTTGTGACCC
>CAYTFM010000403.1:0-6882 GCA_964436735.1 uncultured Victivallales bacterium
CGCGTGCTCTGCAGGCGGCGTGACGGCAGCGGCCGCCAGCTGCATGCGCTTGTTAGCTTGCTGTTCTTTTTGCACTATCAATCAAGCATGAACATCGCTTTTATTTGTCCCCAAGTCTCGAAATTATCTTGAATTCCAGTAGGTGGACACGAAGAATGCATCACCCTTCATAAAAAAGGCCTTCGTTCTGCCGGGAACTTAAAGTACACAGAACTATGACATCAGATATCACTGCAGGCTCCGCAGCGTATCCAATATCACCGCGATACTTTATGCTTCCAACCACCTAAAAATCAATCACATCGCCGATTCCGCCGAAAAACCTCGGGATGTTATACTGCGAGCGCACTATGTGAGTTCTGCTTCATCTGCTTCTTCTGTGAAACTCCGGAGTTCTTCTCTTTACCGCCGGGTTTTATTTTAAAGGCAGTTGATGACACTTGCCTACGGGCAAGAAACCCAGAAGTCGCCGTCGATAGCCAAAACAACCACCAATTGCGTAACCATATAAACACGATGCATGACATAAGCCTCGTAGACACCCAATCCGAGTTCTTTCGTAATACAAGCGTAGTTGCATGTCTGCGACTCAATAAAGGTAAGTGCTATCAGCCGATCCAACTTCATAAAAAGATCGACTTCCGACAAAAACGGCAGATATCCCGCCCAGCCCCCCGTAAACAAATTCCATAGATCCGAGGTCAGAATCACGGTTTTGGCCGTGATATAATCTGAAAGATCCAATCCAAACTCTTCCGAAAATAAATCACAGGTCCCGCATTGACCTATTTGAGATTGAAAAGACGAAAGTACGTTCTCCTGTTCCTGTATCAGGTCAGGAAGATCCACGTCCCGCATCCTGGTCCAGGTCTGGCAAGTATGGTCGACGTATAGTGTCTTGAGCACATCGATGGCCTCGGCAATGCCGCTGATGGCTGAATTCCACGTCTCTTCGCCGTATTTCTCTTTCATCGCGCCGATCAAATTATCCGTGGAGACGACATCGAGGTTCATCTTTCCCCACATCCATTTATCACGATAGGTCGTCCTGACCGTCATCGTGGCGCCATCGAAGGCATCAGGCATAATGACGTTCCATTTTCCAGCCCTTTCGTCATAGCCGAAAGCGCAAGGAGCTTCTCCCGCTCCGATCGCCATGCCTGTCACCGGGAAGTAGAATTCCAGCTCCAGATCATAGGGCTTGTCACCGCCTGTCGACAGATCGAATTGAGCATTGTAATTCGGATAAGCGGCGCATCCGGCCGGGAGATCGGAGACAAAACCTTCATCGACATATAAAGATCGACATTCATCAAGGGCGCCGGCCGGGATAACAATGCGTAATCCATAAAATGCGCTATTGATATCCGTAATCTCTATCACCCCGCCTGCAGGGCCATAAATATCTTCACCTTCACATTCAAGAACGGAGGATCCGGGGGACCCGCCGTCCTCACCGCAGGCCATTAAGAATAAAACAACCAAAAAACTGAATGTTTTCGATCTGACAATTCTTGAATTAATTTTCATCATACTCCCTCCTTTTTTTTGAACATCTCGATCGACGTCATGCCTGGCTCGCCTATCTATGAATGCAAGCTGAAATGCTAGTACAAAACAAGGGCCAAGCCAATTCATATTTGAACCAACAGGTATACTCAAATATCACCAGCCCCATTGGGATGCAGGCATTGAAATACAACAAGTGTCGCCCCTATGAGAATTGCTGACCACCATATTATTCGGAATCTCAGAGAAAACATTACATCAGTATTTTTGACTTTTTATCCGTTTCTACTCTTCCAGCTAACGGATCGCGCATCAGCTGCGGACGCGTCCGCCGTCCTCGGCGGGCCGGCGCGCCGCGTGCTCTGCAGGCGGCGTGACAGGCGGCTATGTCAGCTGGAAGCGTTGTTATCTACTGGCATCTCGCCCCTATGCTCCACCACCTTGACTCCGTCTCTGATCACTTGCCCACCCATGCTAATGCGTAAATGGTCCAGTTCACAGCGATGAGGTCACGCCGCGACCATTCTCTCATTCACCAGCGCCGACCGACTACCCGTCAACCCGGGCGAACGTGAACTCGCGCTGGATGTTGAGAATTCCTGACAGGTCGCCGGAAGAGGGCCGTTTGATGAGCACATCCTCGTTGAGCGTCCCGTGCTCGATCTGTTTGTCCTCCAGAGATACCAGAATCGTTCCCCAATACAGAGATCTCCCGTTCATCCCCGCCGACCGAACGGGGTTCACGAACGACTCGTAGTGGATGACCGCACACTTCTTGCCGTTCATCATCGACTCGCCCGTCCACCGCAGTCTCAGATCGCGCATTTTCAGCGTGCCCCAATCCGCCATCTGCACCGTGAAATCCTCGAACTCCGCCGGCCGGTACACGTAGTTCAGCTCGAGCTTGTCGAACCACGTCCATGCGAACGCCTCGATCGCGACGGCGTCCCAGATGAGAGTCCCCAGAAGATGTCTCGTCTCATCGGTCGGCAGCCTGGCAAAGAGCATCGGGTCGGAGACGTCTTCCGGAGACTTGTATGAGAAATCCTCCATGGTCTCCTGGAAGAGCGTGTCCGCATCTGCCCCTTCCGGATCTCGGAATACTGCTATGCGCACGTCGTTCCACCGCACAGCACCTCCCTCCAAACCCCGCGTGTACAGCCCGCTCATGACGTACTTCCCCGTCGCCTTACCCTCGGCGTCGCGGTTGTGCCAGACCGTCGTCACCCGGTAGCGCTGCGGCCCATCCTCACGCAGCTCGAGATCTGTGGGGAGTCGCGCCGGCGCCTCAGCCTGCGCAGTCCGCACCGCTCCCGGACATGTCCAGCACACAGCCACCAACACGATCCTGCACACAACTCCAATTGTATTCCTCACGGTCATCGTTTCCTCCTCGACGGAGATAGGAGAAGATAACGATCTGCATCAGCTGCGGCCGCGTCCGCCGTCCTCGGCGGGCCGGCGCGCCGCGTGCCCTGCAGGCGGCGTGACGGAAACGGTCGGCAGCTGCATGCGCTTGTTAGCCCGCATCATTTTTTCAAATGATGCTCTACAAATCTTGTTGGCGATAGAATCTCGATGCCTTGGTATCCTGAGACCTTTCTCAATAGCTTATCGCCACTAACAATGACTTTGCAGCGGCTGGCTAGAGCGCAGGCTATGAATTTATCATCATCAGAATCCTCGCAAACACTTTCTGGCAAGGGAGGTGCTAAAACGACTTCAGCTTCGACAGCCAGCAATGCCAGAAATGGTTCTAGATCAACTCCTGGATATTCTCTTGATAATCTCACTCCGACCCTTCGATATTCCTCCAATATTTCTGCTGAGACTACAACTCCAAGGTGCCGATCTCGCCAAGCTTCAAGAATCTTGAATGGAAATCCTGAAAAAAAGACACCGGAAATAAAGACGTTGGTATCAAGGACGATCTTCACCGTTGGCCTCGCACTTTGGCCGTGGTTCTGCTGATATCCGAGTACTTCATCCCAGACTTGCGAGCTTGTTTCTTGGCTTTCTTGATCAAATCCTCGAAATCAGTCATCGAGGGAGCAGTCAGCGCCTTGAGAATCACGACGTCTCGCTCTCCAATGACCACGAATTGAAGTCCGGCTTTGAGGCCGAGACGATCTCTAATCTCTTCAGGGATTACAACTTGCCCCTTTGAGGACATTTTTGTTGTTGCGAGTTTAGCCATGCCAGCTCCTTTCATGCAATCTTACTAGTAAGATATATGAATTGTGCTCAAGTGTCAAGGCTCGGAATTCATAATGCGGGCTAACGATGTGCGTAATCCGCGAGACGGACAGGCAAGGGCCGTGCTTCTCACGCACGGACCGTGACCGGCCGGACCGTCGGGTTGATGCTATTGTTAGGGCTCCTCTTTTTGAAATCCAATCCGTCCCTTTTTTGGCACTTCGCTCGGTGCCATGAGTTGTTTTACGGCATCGAGCAACGTAAGTATCTTGCTGTCGTGGTCCGCCAGATGTCGTTCCAGAAGGGCAAGTCGGTTCGCCATTTCTTTGTGTTGGGCGATCGCTTGGCGCATCCCGACAAAGGCGCATACCACGAACACACTCATCTCGACAGCCCGTTGTGTGCTCAGAACACTCGCGGCCATCAGGGCCCCGTGCTCCGTGAACGCGTAGGGCAACGTCGACGAATACTTCAGCTTGGATAGGTGGTCGCATTTTGCGACCACCTCCGTTCTCTCGCCCAGCGTCAGTCGAAACGCAAAATCCTCAGGAAACCGGTCCTTGTTACGTTTGGCCTGTTCATTCAGGCGTTTCGTCGTTACCCCATAGAACTCGGCCAAGTCCGCATCGAGTACGACCTTCTCACCACGAACCAGCAGGATTCGCCGTTGTATGTCCCCGACCCGAACGATCGCCTTGTTTGAAGTCATGTTCCCCCCGTCCTCCCTTCACCATCCCGATCTGACTTCTCCACCATTCAACTTCTTCGTAGCCCTAACGATGAGCATCAGCTGCACGCAAGGTGGCGCGGGCCTTGCTCTGCAAGGGCCGTGACCGGCCGGACCGTCGGGTTGACGTGTTGTTAGGCTGCCGATTCCTGACGAACCTCCCAGCCAGGAAATACCAATACCGCAGGGTGGCACTTGAGCGCCCTTGCGATGACCTTTGCTCGCTCAACTCCCAAGTTCACCTTGTTGTTCTCGATAGCAGAAATGGTAGACTGGGGTATTCCGGTTAGCTCCGAGAGCTCGTTTTGGCTCAACCCCTGAAGTTCTCGGATGATTCGTACGGATTCGCCCACAGTTACTTCGATCATCTTCTGTGCTTTCCGAAAGCCACTTCTTCTCATGCTTCCCTTCCTTCGATAATCATGTGCTGTTATGTCGATTACCAGCACCTCAAATTCTCTTCCTGATTGTTTGTAAATGACTCGATACTGGAGCCCCAGACGTGATGACCGATGCCCTTCCCAGTGACCATGCAATCCCTCATCGCGAAATCCTCTGATGAGCCTCAGCCCCGAAGGCCCGGAGATCCGAATAATATCCTTCCACTTCTCGTATCGTTTGAGTATCTCCAATGGAAGCCGCTCCAGTACCACCACGACACGCCGATGCTCATAGATCTCCCACATACTATAATTATACTATACCATAGTCAATATATCAAGCCATTTTTCGCCAGCCTAACGATCAGCATCAGTTGCGGCCGCATCCGCCGTCCTCGGCGGGCCGGCGCGCCGCGTGCTCTGCAGGCGGCGTGATGGCAGCGGTCGGCAGCTGCATGCGATTGTTATGCGACCCTCAATGGCTTGATGCGCTTCATCTCCGCCTTGATGGCCTGCGCCGCAGTCCACAGGTCCACCGCACGTTGCGCGTTGAGCCAGAACTCCGCCGTATTCCCGAACAGGCGGGACAGCCGAAGCGCCATATCAGGACTGACTGCACGACGCCCACGCAGTAACTCGTTGATCGTCTGACGTGAAACGCCCAACGCCCCGGCTAGCGTCGAAGCCGTCAACCCATAGTCCGGCAAGAAGTCCTCTCGGAGCATCTCGCCTGGATGGATCGGCCGAATCTTCCTCTCTCTCGTATTTGGAATGCTCATATCACACCTCACCTCAATGATAGTCAGTGATTTCAACGTCGTAGGCATCCCCTTCCACAAATCGAAAGCAGATACGCCACTGATCGTTGATGGCGATTGAATACTGTCCCTTCCGGTCCCGCGCAAGTCTATGCAGTCGGTTGCTGGGTGGAACCCTCAAGTCGTCCAGACACGTGGCCAGATCCACATACTCTAGCTTGCGCCTCGCACGGGCAGCGATCTCAGGCGGATATCTCTTTGACTTGCCTGTGACGTACAGCTCCTGCGTGTGTCTGTCTCCGAATGTCTTGATCATGATCTATAGTGTAACATGTCACGTGACGCTTGTCAAGCAGAAAGGTCATGTTCGCATAACGATCTGCGTAACCCGCGGGACGGACGGGCGCGGGCCGTGCTCGTCAAGCACGGGCCGTGACCGGACGGAACGTCGGGTTGACGCCTTGGTTAGACCGCTTTAAATCACTGATAATCTCGGAACTTGTCATACGATACTCGAGCCTCGCTCCACCAATCAGGATACGGCTCGCCGTCACGAGTATCGAATGTACCCAAATATTCCGTTACTCCGGAAACACGCCGAAAATACCAGAACTGATTTGGATTACACCCGACAGAACAAAAGCCCATTCCATATCTAAACAGGTACGTAAGAGTGTCTCCGAGTTGCCATGGATATACATTGCTCCAATCTCCAACCCAAGCATCGCAGTCGGCATATGTAATATCATCAAATTGCGCATATATCTCCGCCAATCTTTGTGGATGAAGCCGGCCTTTGAAGTAGATTATCGTATTATCTCCGACATTCAATCGAAACGTGTCCATGCCTGTCGCTCGAAAAACAGTATTGAGAGAATCCACGAGATTGGATTCTCCAAGGAGAATATGATTGCGGAGCTTCTCAGTTACCTCGATATATATTTTTGATGAGATCCACAAAGGCTTGAATTCAACAGCAAGATAATCGCCTCGAATAGCTTCGAGGTCGAGCTGCAATGCTCGATATAGATCATCAGGAGCAACCAGTTTCCCAGACATCCAAAGCGCCGCTTCCTCGGCTTCGCGGTTCTCGCGAGGAGTATTCAACCAGTCGTCTTTAGGATCCGTATTCGAACAAGGGCAAGTAGAATCGTTGCAGCCAAGTATTAATAGGCAGCATACACATGATAACAGGGCAGCTATGAATATTCGCTTCAACATTTTCACAACACCTCCGATCATTGTCAGTCCAGACGGTCTAACGGAGTTAATAAGCTGCGCCAGGCGGTGGCGCGGGCCTTGCCCTGCAAGG
>CAYTFM010000404.1:0-3281 GCA_964436735.1 uncultured Victivallales bacterium
CTTACGGGGTTCTCCGGCGAGAGTTTTTTCGAGCCACGCCAGAGGCTCGTAACCCTCAATATGCGGGCACCATCGCGTCAACGGAAGCTCGCAGAAGAGAATCATTCGATAGCCTTTGCACGTGAAGACACTTTTGATCGGACCGATATGCTCATTAAAGCCATGGGCGAGATGCAGGGCCTCTTTCTCATCGAACATATGGGTGGAGAAATCATGATTGCCAGGCATGCAATAGACAGGGACCCGGAATGACTTCCTAAATTCATTGAACAGCTTGAGATCCTCGTGCTGGATCACTTTGAACCCCTTGTCGATGATGTCGCCGGTGACGACGACGAACTCGACGTTCTCATTCAGCTCGCTCGCTCTTTTCGCAAGTTCCAAGCTGCCACACGAGTCGTGCTTACCCCAGCCGAGATGGAGATCCGTGAACTGGATGAACTTGAATGGCTCGCCGGCGTTGGCCTGAAGAAGGGCGGCGAGAAAAATCGAGACGATACCGACAAATAGCCGATTGCGGGCGCACCGACAGGCAACCGGGCGTGTCGCATTTGAGAGGAAAAACGGACGAACTGATACGACCATGAGCGACTCCCTCCTCATTTAACCTTTTCATGCGGATACTATACAGCTGAGAGGCGGACAGAACCATGCGCCACCCTCTATCCGCTTCACTCCTGATTCAACTTGATCGCATAGGAAATTGTGATTTCGTGTGCCATGTCATATCCCCAAGGGGATACCCATCGTAACCCAGGGCAAGCGAAGCGCCGCCCTGGGTGGTTGCGGTAAAACGCGTGAAGGCTGAAGGCCATCCACAATCTATGGCAGGCGGTCGTTGTACAACCCCTTCAGGGTTGTTGGAAAATGGGATACGCTGACCTGGGGCGGATGCCCCAGGCTACGATGGCGGTGCCCCTTTGGGGCGTTAAGACAATGCGTGGAAAGGCTTTCGTCCGGCACGTCCCGCCCTATTTCCCGTCGTCGATGTTGTGGACGATCTTGAGCCGCCCGCCAGCCGACACGACCGACACTCTCCGCCAGCCGGTGACGCTCAGGCCGAGTGGGCCCTCCCCGGTGGCGAATCCCTGGCCTATCCGGACGACCTCTCCATCCTTCCTAGGCACCCCGGGCCTGAAGACCACGGCCGGCACGCCGTCCACGGCCGAGAACTGATCGCCGAAATCCCTCGCCAGGTCGACCTTCGACGCATCCCCGTCCGCCGCCACGAGCGAGAACACATTAGCCGACCTCAGCAGCAGCCAGCGGCAGGATCCGTTTGGCCAGCCGTCGAAGGCGAGTTTGTCGTCCACCAGGCAGACGGCGCACGACATCCCCAGATAGCGGGCGGACGGCAATTGTGTTTTTAGGCCTTGCGGGAAGAGCACGGCCACCGGCCTGCCTTTCGCCGCCGCCAACGCAGACGCCTCCTCAAGCATCCTCCTCACCTCAAATGCGGACTGGGTCATGGCGTCGAGAACGGGAGGCAAGGGCGGACTGCCAAAGAAGTAATGGAGCACGCCGCTCACGGCGATTAGCAATACGACGATCGCAGCAATCTTCCTGATGTTAAAACTGTGCGGGAGCATCATCTTTGGACCGCCAAGCGGCTGCTCCGGCCATCGAAAGTCCCGCATCCTGCTCATAATCCGCCCCCCTTAGACAAGGCCGCATTCCATCGCACGCCTCATGAGCGGGTGGAGGTGATTCCCAGACAAGGCGTACGCACTGCTGGTCCTGCGATCACGTGATGTCGATTATGAACACAGTCACCCGCTGCCGTGTCGCAGGGTCAATCTTTCTGCACTATATATTTTTCACCTTCAACTCGTTCGCCCACATCTCGACGCACATTGTCTTTCCGGGCTTGATATCGATTGCCTGTCCCTGCTCCTTGCCCTCCGCTGTGACGAAATGGCATTCCCCCACCACTCCCACGTCATTTAACTGGATGAAGTTGTCCTCCGCCAGTGAGAGTCTATCCTTGCCATTGTTCTTCACCTCCAACTTGAACAGCGTCTTCATAACTTTTGATGTGTCGTTGACGGGGGTGCACACGACCTCGATGTCAGCATATGTGGCACTATTCTCGCCTCTGCCATATAAATACATTGTCTTGAATCTAATCGGCCACTTTTGACCAAGTTTTATAATGGGGATTTGGCTGGAACCACTCTCCTGCTCATCTTCCGCATCCCTACTTCGCAAAGGGAGAGGCAGCCCACCACCAGCACGACATTGCCTAATCTTCGAGCGTTAATCATCTGCAGCAACCTTTCTTGGCCGGCTTCGCCGGGATTTGAGTTTCTGGATTTAGTGCCAAGATTCCGGGATCGTCAGTTCACGATCACTGGAAATAATCGAAAACACGACCTCGGTTGCTTAAAAATAGCAGGCCTTGCCAGATTTTCATAACCGACTCACATTGGGCGCACTAATCCATCCGTGTTCCTTTCTGCGATGCCCAACGTCACGCCTTAAGCGTAATACAACACAGCCAGCGAGGAGTAGCGCTATGCCATCAAGTCCACAGTCAACAACAAAAAACATGGATGGAAAGGAATGTTTTATTTGGGGGGGAAAGAGGGGGCACCAGGGGGAACAGAGGCAAAAGGATAGAAAAAGCCCACAAAGGCCAATAAACGCCATTAAACGCAGATAACCGCAAGGGTAGTGCCGCAAGGCGTAAATCGTTGACACACAGGAGTAAAAGTTGGTAGTGTGGCCGGGATTCGAACCCGGGACCCCCTGCTTAAAAGGCAGGTGCATCTACCGCTGAGCTACCACCCCATAAAGAAGAAGGCGTTACTGTAACGTCACCTGCGGGGAAATCAAGAGCAAAAGCGGAATTCATTCAACCGCGCCAACGGCCGCCCGCAGAAGCTTCGTGAATTCCGTCCTGGGGACATCCACCACGCCCAGCGTCCGCAGGAAGGGATTCATGACCTGGACGTCCATCCACGACATCCCCTCACCCGCCATCCTCTCGACCGCCTTCGCGATGGCGAATTTCGACGCGTTCGACGCGAGATGAAACATGCTTTCCCCGGCGAAATAGGAACCGACCCGCACGCCGTAAAGTCCGCCCACCAAGCGTCCCGAGGCGTCGAAGGTCTCGTAGCATTCGGCGAATCCCATGCGGAACAACTCATGATACGCCTCTATCATCCGCTCCGTGATCCATGTGCCGCGCTGCCCTTTCCTCCTGACCCCGCCACACGTCCGCATCACCGCCTCGAAGTCGCCGTCGACCCGCACCGTGAACCCGGCGGCCTTGAAGT
>CAYTFM010000404.1:3291-6837 GCA_964436735.1 uncultured Victivallales bacterium
GAGCGTCCGGGCGGAAATTTGGAATTTGTCAAAAAACAGCAATGCTCGCCGCCGCGGGGCGCACCAGGGGATGAGTTCGTCGTCGACGGGCCACGGGAAAATCCCGTGGCTGTACGCGGCAAGGAGCAGATCGGGGTTGACGCCTTGGCTGACACACAGGATGCCCTGGGAGTCAGCCTCTGAGACGTCGGGGAAGATGATCTCCCGAGGAACAGGCCCCCTCCCCTTTCCGCCTCGCCGCCGGCATTGAAAATCATTCATAGTTAGAGTATTTAGTAGTGTCAGCTGATTTGAATTCGATAGTTATTGCCCGGCATTGACTACGGAAGTAACGTCGCTTACGTCGTTAATTCCAATTACCACTTGTAGACATAGCACTCGAACCGGAAATAACCACTATATGAGAACCACTCGCCGAAAACAATCCTTCGCAGGAGACGGGAAACTCGCGCGACTCACCGACTTGGCCGACGAGGCGTTGACTAGTTTCGCCTACCTCTTCTTTACTCCCGACGAGCGTGGCGGTCTTGCGCTGAGGACTCCGGAAAGCCATCTGCTCTCCCCCCTCCATGGACTTTTAACATCGCTTCAGCAGGCTCTCTCCGGTGAGGAACCGCATACCTCGAACTGCCTTCTCATTCGTCCCGCCAACGCCGTCCCCGACGCCGTCGACTACCTTAATATCATCGCCGAGAAAACCAATGGCAGTCCGCTGTTTGGCATCATCGCCGCCGAGACGCTGGAGGTGTTGCCGCCCTACTTCTCCTCCGGCGATGACGCGATGGAGTTGACGAAGGAGAAAAGCGCCGAACTGAGGCATCTGCTCGCGCATGCATTCCGCCTTGCGAAGTCGACATCGGCGCTCCTGTCCGGCTACCTGCAACTTCTTGCGGAAAACGTCGCCGAAGGATCCGAGACCAGCAGGGGCAGTCTCCCACGGCTCAACCCGCGCTGCGCGCTGCTCTCCGCCTCCCCTCCCCCGTATCCCTCAGGAGGCAGCATTCCAGAGATCGTCGCTCATTTGCGCGGCGTCGCAATCAAAATCGACCAGTTCGCCATCTCGCGCACGTTCCGCTATATCGAGGGGGAGTTCGTACCGGTAAGACTGGCCTGGATTCGCCCCCCCGGCGGCTTCTTCGGCTACCGCGACGCACGCGCCTTGTTCCACGATTTCTTCAAAACCTTCGCGAAGGGACAGCAGAATCTGCCGTTGCTCATCTCCAGTCTTCCTGGGCTTGGCAAAACGCATCTCGCCGTATCCCACACGTTGGCGTCCGAGAAACTCACGCTCATCCTGCCCGAACCGCAGGATTTGGAGAAACCGCTTGAGGGGTTGATACGACGCCTCTCGTCATTCAAGAACCGGAAGTTCGTCCTCTTCTTCGATGACGTCGACACGCGGCGGGTGAACTGGTACTATTTCCGGACGAATATCGGCGGCAGTTTCTCGCTTCCACCGCACATCGCCATCGTCATCGCCTCGAACTTCGAGTTTCCGGCGAACATCGCCAGCCGCGGACGCGGGATCACCTTCCCGCTTTTCGATGACATCATGTGCCAGGAGATGGTGAATGACTTCCTCTTGGCGATGGGGATGAAGGCGCCGAAGAGCGAACTGGTCTCCTGCATCGCCGCGGACTACACGGAGGCGTATGGCCAGCGGGTCTTTGAGGAACTCAGCCCACGGACGCTCATCCGCTACCTCGAACAATACGACACCGACCCGGAAAAGCGGCGCAAAATGCTCGATCTCTCCCACAGCGAGGTGATCACCAAGCCCGACTCCCAGCTTTTCCAGGAGACAAACCAGCGCATCATCGAGCGGCTGAAGAACAGCCCCTAGCAGGCCGGAGGGTGTGCGTAAACGACATACCGAACTTCCAGTCAGCATGAGCGTTCCGCATACCATCCTTCGGACCGGCTTGCTCAGGTTTTCGAATCACATTGGAAAAAACGGCGGGGCCGGTATACTTTCACCACTTTCCTGAACACCGAACCAAAACATTCCACATAGCTTAAGGAGTCTCTCCATGGCCGGCATTTTCAAGGCGTACGACATCCGCGGGATTTATCCCTCGCAACTCGACGAAAGCATGGCGGAAAGCATCGGCAGGGCGCTCGTCAGTTTCCTGAAGGCGAAGAAGGTCGTGATCGGGCGCGATATGCGTCCGCACTCGAAACCACTGTTCGAGGCTATGGCGCGGGGCATCACCGAGCAGGGAGCGGACGTGATCGACGTGGGCATGTGCTCGACTCCCATGTCCTACTACGCCAACGGCAAACTCGGCGCGGACGGCAGCGTGATCATCACCGCCTCGCACAATCCCGCCGAATGGAACGGCATGAAGCTCTGCCGCCAGCAGGCGATCCCCATCAGCGGCGCCACCGGCATCATGGACATCGAGCGGATCGTCACGCAGAAAAGCTGGGGCGCGCCGCTCGCCCCCAAGGGGAAGATCACCGCATACGACATCGCCCCGGAGTATGGACGGCACATCTGCTCCTTCGCCCGCCTCAACCGCAAACTCAAAGTCGTCGCCGACTTCGCGAACGCCATGGGCTCCTTCGAGATCGCCGGCATCAGGGACCTCTTCGACGTCATTCCGCTGTACGAGAAGCTTGACGGCACGTTCCCCAGCCACGAGGCCAACCCGCTCAAGACCGAAACCCTCGACGCCCTGTGCGCGAAGGTCAAGGAGACCGGCGCGGACTTCGGCGCGGGATTCGACGGTGACGCCGACCGCTGCGGGTTCGTCGACGACAAGGGCGAGATCATCCCGATGGACATCTTCACCGCCCTGCTCGCCCGGGACATCCTCTCGAACGGTCCCGCCACCATCCTCTACGACCTGCGGAGCAGTTGGGCGGTCAAGGAATGCATCGAGGAGAACGGCGGCAAGGCTATCATGTCGCGTGTCGGCCACGCCTTCATCAAAGCGCAGATGCGCGAATACGACGCGGTGTTCGCCGGCGAGCTTTCCGGCCATTACTATTTCAAGGAGAACTACACGACCGAGTCGCAGGGGCTCGCCATGATCACGCTGGCGAACCTCCTATGCAAGACCGGCAAAAAGGTGAGCGAGCTCGTCGCGCCGCTCCAGAAATACGCCAAGAGCCCCGAGCGCAACTTCATGGTCGACGACGCCAAGGCGGTCCTTGCGAAGATCAAGACGAAGTACGCCGACGGCAAGGCCTTCGAGCTTGACGGCCTTTCGGTCGAGTACAAGGATTGGTGGTTCAACGTCAGAACATCGAACACCGAGCCGCTGGTGCGGCTCAACCTTGAAGCGCGGACGCAAGCCCAGCTCGATCAAAAACTCCCCGAGCTCTCGAAGCTCATCGGCGGAACTCCTCATTAAGCAACAGGTTGCGGTGGGGGTTCGGTGTTCGGATTAAGAGCTGCGCAAGACACACATGGAATTCAGAACTGAAGCGGGAAAACCTGGAGCTTCGGATCACACACGTCACCCCGGAATCGTCACCGATTTCGGGAAAGTTTTTCAGGCATATAACTTTGCGGATGACCGCAAAGTTATATGCCTGAAA
>CAYTFM010000405.1:0-6828 GCA_964436735.1 uncultured Victivallales bacterium
GTGCGTGCTGGTCATCGAACCGGGCGCATAGAGGTTCATGATGTCGTGACGGCCGATGAACGCCGAGATTGGCAAGCTCGATGATATCCCCTTGCCGCAGCAGATGAGGTCGGGGGTCAGGTCGTAATGCTCGAAGCAGAACATCTTGCCCGTGCGGGCGAACCCCGCCTGCACCTCGTCGAAGATCATGACGACATCGTGTTTCTTGCACCATTTGCCCAGTTCCCGGGCGTACTCGTCGGGGAGGAAGTTCGGTCCGATGCCCTGGTAGGACTCCGTGATGACACCCGCCACGTCGTCAGCGCAGATCCCCGCTTTCTCCAGTGTCTTCTCGAAGAGCGAGAAACTCGTGTCCTCGCATCTGAAGCCGTCGGGGAAGGGGACCTGTATGAAGGATGACGGCCGGTCGATGATCCATTCCTTGAGCGAGGGCATCCCGCCTGCGAGCTGCGCGCCGAGCGTGCGGCCGTGGAACGCGCCTTCGAAGGAGACGATCACGCATTTCTTCTGGCCGTGTTGCTTCACGCCGTAGGTGCGCGCCAGTTTTATGGCGTTCTCGGTGGCCTCGCTGCCTGTGGAGAGCAGGAAGACCTTGTCGAGTCCCTTCGGCGCGATCTTCGCAAGCATCTCGCACAATTCGGCGCGTCCCTCATGGACGAACACATAGGTCGAGAGCAGCGGTTTGTCGGCCATCGCCTTGACGGCGTCGACGATCTCTTTGCGTCCATGTCCGGCGTTGGCCACGAGCACGCAGCTGGACCAGTCGAGCCACTTGTTGCCCCACTTGTCGTGGATCTGGATGCCGTCGGCCTTGTCCCAGATCATCGGCGGCTGGCCAAGCATGCTGATGGGCTCGTACGCCTCGAGCTTCTTGAAGATGGGAAGCGACTCGGGGACGGGGAGCTTCGTGGCGATGGTGCGGTACTTCGTGCTCACTTTCGGGACGTCGACTGGATCCATGTGGTACTTGTGGGACATTTGGTGTGGCCTCCATAAAAAATTACGGCTGCTGCCGTTTATGTTTCTTGTCATATGTAAATAGTCTATCATAGCCTTGGAATATCGCAAGGGCAGGTGCGGTAAAAGATGCTGATATTTTCAATAATTAGCCTCAATAGCCCCCTTTTCGAGCGTCTGGGGGCGGCAGTTGGGCGAGGCGGGCGCAAGCTGACATATGAAAGATGCCTGAAAGGTTCTGGTATTGTCGCGCTAATAATCAGGATAGGTGATCATTGAGGCATGCGCAAGGCAAGCGGGATGGAATTGGCGGGTGCGCAACCACGGATTTCTCGCCAGTCTTGACGTCAGCAGCTACCCAGTCTCGACAAGACGTATAGGTATATCGACGACTGTCGTTCCTGATCATTTCTCCAGGCGCAGTTTCGCGTATTCCTCATAGTTGTGCCAATTGGCGTTGGACAACTGCGGACAGGAACTCAACTCTGTTTGCTGTAGAAAGGCTGAGTAGTTGTAGCGCGCCAGCAGGATCGTCCAGTTTGCCGAAGTGTCGAATTTCGCACCGTAGGCGGTCAGTTCCTTGATTGGAATCGCGATTTCAACGGTCCAGCCTTTATCTTTGTCTTTCCAGTTGTTCAAGGTGCCGTCAACTGCCGCGGCGATGTTAAACATAGCCGGCAGGTAGCCCGCGCAGCCAGGAAACACGATGCGACCTCTGCTTGGGAAGAAGAACCATGACTTCTTATTGCTCGGAGCTCCATAAATTTCCCAGTAATAGTTTTCCTGCGTTGTTTTGAGGAATACCTCAGGCAGGTCGCCGGTACTGCAAAGAGGACTCTGGTCTTCTTTGCCTTCATTCATGGCGTCGGAATCTTCGAATGTGGCGCCGACGTACAGGTAACTATCGTCCCACAGTAATCTCACCGCGGCTTTTTCCCGAACATTATTGCCAATGTTTTTCTGGACGCTTTCCGGCAGATTGGTATATGCTTTCAGCGGTAACTGCGGAGAGTATGCGGGAGCAGTGCCCCAGGCGACTTCGTCAAGTTTGCCGTCAAGCCTGACAGGCTCTGACGTGTATTTCGCGACGACCGCGGGACTGCCGATCTCATCTCCCTGTGAGAGGAAAGACGTCAGTGAGGCGGCGCAGACGGCAAGTGTCGTCAGAAACAAATTCGTGTTCATTGTTCCCTCTCAATAAATAGTTCATTATATCGAAGTTGTCGTCATCTTGCCAGCCACAACGGTGAAGGTGCGCACGCGCTCCCCGTCCTTCACCGTCAGCAGTGACTCACCCTCCGTCTTGCGCCAATCAGCATCCACGGCGTACAATTTCTTCTTTCCCTGGTGTTCCCACACGCTGTAATGAATATAAGGCGATTGCGTTTCCACTTGCAGCGGGCTTGCCGCGCGGACCTTCTCGCCGATGACCGTGAGCAGTTCAGTGATCCGGTCAACCAATGAGAAGTCAGTTGGATAGTCGAAGAAGTCGCCGAAGTAGACTTTTCCTGCACCTGTCTCGTGCAGCAGGAAATTTTCATCTATCCGCGTGGCCGTCACAGATTGCAGGGAGCAGGAGCGTATGCCCGGAAGTCTTTGCTCGCCTGGCCCCTCAATCTCCGCACCGATCAGTTCCGACACCTTGCCGCCATATAGCGGGGAGGGAGGCGCGCTCAGTTCGATGCGGGTGTCAAGGTGGCATCCGCACAGGAAAAGCGTGCCGCCACCTTTGACGAAGGCCAGAAGGTTGGCGTATATGGCCTCGTTCATCGTGTTCCAGCCAAGGAAGGCGACCGCGCGGTGGCGCGACAGATCCGCGGTTGGCGTGACGATATCAACCGCCCCGAACGGGGTGCCGGTGAACATGCGCGTCAGGGATTCCTTCCGGGGATCGTCCAGGGGGACGCGGGGCAGCCATGCCTCGGAGGCGTTCCACAGTCTTCGGTGCTCGGTCGTTCCCGGCATGCCCCAGTGGAGGCGATCCCAGTTGCCCATATCAACGGTTTCGGGAATGCGGTCATCGTCCATCCAGAACATGGATTCAAGATTCCCGTAGACAAACGCCAGCGGCACGAAAGGTGTTCCAACTCGCTCGTCCACCTGCGTGAACTGGTGGAAATCGCGGAGAATCTGGCGCACGCCGACACAGTAGGGATCTTCCCAGTCGTTGCGATCATGGGCATTGGTCTTGAACACGGTGCTTTCGATGTAGATGATTTGGCCGCCGTACGCGTACGCCAACCACACGGCCAAGTAGAGTCGTCGCAGCGTGGCGTCGTCATGAGGATATCCGAAATACCAGTCGGCGGGGATGTGGGCTCCGAACTTCTTGCCGGTGGCTCGGGCGGCGCCGTAGAGCAAGCTGACATTGCTCACCGGTTCGCAGAGCAGGCCGTCCACGCCCGATTCAGCGCTGTAGATGCAGGTCAGCGAAGGTTCTCCGCTGTACACCGCAGTGTCTCCCTTTCTCTCGTTCCGAACACGTCCACGGAGATAGTCGAGATAGGCCTCCTTTTTCTCCAACAGGTTGCCGGCGTCTTTGAGTTTCTCCGTCATAAGCAGTTTCGCGGCATATGGTTGAAAGACGAGATAAGGCTCGTGGAACTGGTAGCCTGAGAAGTGGTCGCCGGCCTCCGCCTCGAGGTCCAGTCCGTCCAGGCATTCCGGGTTGCCTGAGTAGTGCATGAAGACGCCGTGCTCCCGGCACAGGCGAATCCAGCGACGCCATCGCTCCCGATCCGGACGCAGTTCTTGGCACGAGTTCCGCCCCAAGCCGATGCGGAAGCCCATGTAGTTACCGACGCCGGAATAGATGAAATGCGCCAGCGCCCGATCCATTTCTCCGGCGGAGTCGTGCCGCACGTCATCGCCGTCCATGCCAATCCATACCGGAATCCGTTCGGCCTGGCGCGTCTGGCCAATCCTGTCGATCACGGCCTCGCAGCGTTTCGCTCCGGATTGAAATGCAATAGGGATATGTTCACCCTCGCAGACGGCCCGAAAGCGAAAAAGCGCGCCTTCCCTTTTTAGGAACTCCACATTTCTCGCAGGAGCCTTTACCGTGATGTCACCATGCGCCCCCATCAAATGCAACCGCACCCAGAAGTCTTCACCTGCCGACACCGCCTCCGGTGAGGAATGGACGGTGAAATCGATCAAGTCGGGTTGTCGCAGAATCTCGACTCGGGCCAGGAGGAGAATGTTCTCCTGGCCGCTCCCGCTGCTGATAATGATTTCATTCATGCCTTTTCGCAGCGCATTCGATGGCAGATCAATATACTGGGAGGGCCAGCCCACCAAGATGTTTTCCAAGAAGAACGGTCCATCATAAACCGACGCCCCATTAACCGTGATCCGAATCGGTTGGACGGATTTGTGCCACTCCTGCCATGCGGCAACGATCTTCAGCAGGTAGCGCGACCGCTTGTCCGGTTCGTTGACGACATCGTCCAACGTGAAGTGCGATCTCACCGGATTCACGCACCAGCAGACGTAGCGGGCATGCGGACGGCCATAGGCCTGCGTGAACGTGAAGCCTGCGTCCTTGTGCTTGAAGAGGGAATAGTCCGCTCCGCCGCTCCATGAGTTCGGATCAAGCACCGTGCGCCGCAGTATCTGCTCGTGGAATTGTATGCCTGGATTCACTGCTTTTCCTCCCGTATCTTCGTTCACTTTGGTGATTTGATCATGTGGTTGGGTGATTTTCGGGGGACACCGCCGCACGTGCGACACCACTATCTTTGTGACAATACGCGTCGAACAACATAGCGGCATATCCCTCCATGCCCTTGTCGTTGGGATGCCATTTCACGCCGGGATGCTCGCCCCAGCCGCGGCAGCTCGGATCGGACGCCAGTCGCTCAACGGAGACATAGGGGATTGTGTAGTTCGAACATACCGCCTTGTAGGCGTCATCGACGTTGCGTACCCAACCGCCATAGGGCTCCCCGTCGGACGGAAACCAAATCCCGGCGCAGAGGATCACAGGACGCGGTTTCATGTTTTGAAAAGGCCTGATCAAAAACTGTTCATAGGCCTTAGCCACCTCATCCTTCGACTTGCCCGGTCCTTCATGCTCGCCGGTTTGCACGACGACCACGTGGGGATGCGGATAGGGCTTGTCATCCGCGCCCGCAAGTTTGCCGCCCGCCAGCAGCCAATTGACATCATGGAAATAGAGCTCCAGCTTCCGTCCAGGCATCGCAGCTTGCAGCGACGCGGCCAGCAGATGAGCAAAATCCTTGTCCTCGCAACTGGCGGCCATCCCGGCGACGTGATCCCATTTCAGGGGAGCTCCCTTGTATAACTTGTCGATGGCGATCCCATGCCTTGTTATGCTGTTGCCGACAAAAAGAATGCGGAACGCGTTTCCTGCCGTCTTTCCGATTTTCTGCGGCGATGGCGCGACATAGACGGGATCCTCAAATTGCTCACGCCCGCTCTCGCCTTTGGCGGGGCCGTTCAATGCGGGATTTGACACTGCCGATCCAGCAAGCGGCAACTCCTGTGTGGCAATCTTTGCACTCATACGAGAAGCTCCTTTTTCGGACATGGTTCAAAGTTCACAGTTCAAGGGTTCAACGGTTAAGGCTTCCCACACTCATAATCCGCCAACCGCTGAACCGTGAACCTGGAACCTTTGAACCATGCCCTTTTTCAGTCTCAGATTCCTTATCACGTCGCCTCGAAAAATCATCTGCCCATAATCCCCGCACATCTGTCAAGCTCAGCAGTGTGACGTGTAGTGGCTCTGTCCGACATTCACCCTCTGCACGCTGCCGTCAGGCAGGGACACCGTGGCTGTGCAGCCGTAGGGGATTTCGAGATGCAGCTCGAACGCTCCGTCCTTGGCAGTCCAGGCGGAGACAATCCTTCCCATCGGTGCCACATGCTCCGCCCTCACCCATTCGACGCCGTGAACTGGACAGGGCTTGACACGCACATGCTTGAAGCCAGGCTTCTCAGGATCGGGAGCGAGGCCGCCGAGGTACTGATACATCCAGGCGCTGATGTCGCCGAACATGATGTGGTTGCGGGAGCTTTTGCCCCCCCAATCCTCCCATAAAGTGGTCGCCCCCTGCGTGAGCCAATGGCCCCAGCCGGGGTACTCCGGCTGGGTGATGAGATGGTAGGCCAAGTCGGCGTGCCCATTCTCGGCAAGAGCGCGCGGGACATATTTCGCGCCGAGAATGCCGAAGTCCGGCTTGCGGTCGCTGGCCTCCACCGCCCTCACCAGGGCGGCGACGGCTTTGTCTCTTTCCGCATCCTCGACCATCCCTTGATGGAGGGCGCAGGCGATGGCGGTCTGCTCGCCTTTGCAATAGATGCCGTCGCCATGGTAGAAGCGGCGGTTGAAGGCCGTCCGGATGCGAGTGGCGAGATCGGTGTAGTGGGCACGGTCGGAGGCGCGGCCTGTGAGGTCGGCGAACCGCGAGAGCAGTAGGCAATCGAGGTAGTAGTAGCCGGTGGAGGTGAGGGCCACATCGGCAATGCGAGCGTTGTCGACGTGGCACAAGTCTCCCAGGCCGAACGAGACGCTGTCGTCGTCCGCCATCGAGGTGCAGTAGCCGACATACTTGCGCATCGTCTCGTAGTGGCGCTCGACGATGCCGAGGTCGCAGGTGTGAAGTTATACATACCAAGGGATGAGGATCACCGCGCTGTCCCAGGCTGGCCCGCTACCCCAGTTGGAGCCACAGCCGCAACTCGGCACGATGCCGGGTAGCTGGCCGCTGGGGCGCTGGACGTCTGTGTAGCAGTCCAACCACTGATCGTATGAGCTTCCGGCGGCGAAGTTATAGAGTCCAGTCTCGGTGGCCAGTTGTGCGTCACCGGTCCATCCATTCTTCTCGCGGTGGGGACAGTCGGTGG
>CAYTFM010000406.1:0-1131 GCA_964436735.1 uncultured Victivallales bacterium
TGGGATTCAATGATGTAACGGGTATTGACATATCACATAGAAGGAAATAGCATAATGAAACGTTCCGAGATCAACCGTCACATGGCGGAAGCCGAGAGTTTGTTCGCCTCCAATAAGTTCCATCTCCCGCCGTGGGCCTTCTTCTCGCCCGCCGACTGGGAGAAGAAGGGCAAGGGGCGCACCTACGCCGAGATCAGGGACAACAAACTCGGCTGGGATTTGACCGACTTCGGGGGCGGCGACTTCGAGCAGCTCGGACTCCTCCTGTTCACCATCAGGAACGGCAACCTCGACAATCCCGCCTGCAACAAGAACTACGCCGAGAAGATCATGGTGGTCAGGGAACGGCAGATCACCCCGATCCATTTCCATTGGAAGAAGATGGAGGACATCATCAACCGCGGCGGCGGACGACTCGTCATCAAGCTGTGGAAGGCTGACGCCAAGGAGGGCTTTTCCAACGAGAACTTCACGGTACAGGTCGACGGTGTGACGCGGCGGCTCGCCCCCGGAGGTCAGATATCCCTGTCCCCGGGCGAGAGCATCTGCCTCGAACCGTACATCTACCACACGTTCTGGGCCGAGGACGCGGTCTGCATGGTCGGCGAGGTCTCGATGGTCAACGACGACGCCAACGACAACCGCTTCTACGAGTCCGTCGGACGCTTTCCGAGGATCGAGGAGGACGAGCCGCCCCGCCACCTCCTCTGCAACGAGTACCCCTAAGTTTTTCCCGCCGCCGTTCCATGGTCGACCATGAAACGGCAGCCGGAAAAACTATGTGTCAAGTGACTTGACACCGTCAATATTCTTTCCACTCCTGGGACCGCGGGCGTCTCGCCCGCCGTACTGCTGGGCGGAGTGTCCTTTCCCACCATGATGCCTCTTCCGAGGAGTGCGTCGACTTTCTTGTCATCCATCTATCCTCTCATTTTTGGCTGTAATTTGTAAAACGTTAGTCATAAGCAATATGTGATTTATTTATTTCCTTTGGCATGCCTGTTGCTGTTACTATTCCCGAAAAGACAAAGACACGGGAAAGGGGGTGGTCACCTGGATGAGGAGGAGGCTGGTGGCAAAGGCAAGGCAGGCGGGAAGTGGCAGGAACACAACAGCATGAAAAAGAAGGAG
>CAYTFM010000406.1:1141-6822 GCA_964436735.1 uncultured Victivallales bacterium
GATATGAAGGCGCAAAATAACGGTCTCTGGAGCGTGGTGTCGGCGGTCGTGATGGCGGTGGTCATGCTGGTCGGGTTGACGGTCTCGGCGGCGGAGAGTCTTGGCACGGTGACGGTCAATGACCGCGTCGGCAACGGATGGCACATGGCGAGTGTGGTGAGCGTCGACGAGCATGGTCTCATCCAAGGTGCGACCACGCTGAGCAACTACAACAACTTCCTCGGGTTCACCGGCGGACTTTTCGTGGTGGTGGTTGACGCCGCCTCGCAACCCATCTTCACGACCGACGTGCGCAAGTGGGGCGTCAACTCGGCGTTTTTCAAAAAGAAGGTGGAGCGGACCGCGACGTGGAGCGAGCAGATCCCGGCCGACAAACTTGCGAAGGCCGCCAGCATCGCCGTCGTCCAGCAGCACACCCCCACCTACCGCGTCTGGGTCTGGATCTACGAGAACCGCGACCTCATCATCGCCAAGGCCAAAGAGTTCGTCGCCCTCTTTCAAAAGATCCAGAACAAGGAGTTGACCGACGCCGATATTTTCGCGGCGGTGGATGATGTGGCGGAAATCCTCAGCAAGACGCAGAGCGACAACTGGGTGGTCCAACATTTCGGGCAGATGTACCAGATCGCCAAGGACGTCTACGCCCTGGCCAAGCAGAAGGAGAATGGCTGGGTCCCCGCGAACTACCTTGAGATGAAAAAGCTGGTCGAGCAGATCGTCGCCCTCAGCAAAGAGGAGTGGCAGTGGGACAACGCCGACGACATGCTGGACATCGTGGCGGCGATGACCGCGCTGGTGGGTGACGAGAACGGCTGGAAGCCCGACAACCTCGACGACCTCCAGAAGATCATCGAGGAGTTCTACGTCTTGGTCAAGGACGAGCAGATCCCCGACGAGGTCAAGACCCTCCTCGCCGCCACTATCAAACTGCTCGAGAAGTAGAAGTGAACCAGACCCGCGGAAGATGCGGAAAAGTAAGAGCCGACCTGTGGAGGTCGGCTTTTCTTTTAATCTTAATCGCAATCCCTTGGAGATGTGATTAAGATTATGAGTGAGCTGCAATTCATTATCCCCAACCGGACAGTCGAGTTTAGCGCCTTACGTGCCACATACCGATAAGAAAAACATGAACTCAACCATATTCATTTCCGTGCCTAACCTACGGATACAACGTTATTTGCAATATGAAATTTTCCAAACGATTTAAGCGCAGTATCCTGACAGGAAATGAATAAGGCGGGCCGATCGCCGGCCAATCGGGCATCTGGCACTGAATGGCATGGCGACTATTTTGGGTGCGCGCAAGCTCCCCATTATTTATGGATGATCCCCCCGTCGATGGACCACGACCGGTCCTCGCCAAGCGAGTTTTTAATGACAACCGTGAAGTGCGTGATTCCCGCCGCGACGAGTTTCTGGTAGGTTGACGAATTGAACGAGAACTCGGTGTAGCTGAAGCCGTCCGAGCTCATGATGTAGAAGGGAAGCTTGCAGGGAAGGGACTTTGTCTTGCCTTTGGCGTCCGTGTACGCGAGGGTGATTTTAGGAATAGACGCGCCGAATCCGAAGCCGGTGGCCCAAAGGCTGGCGTCCTTTTGGATCCACTCGACATTGTCGGCTTTGGGCGGAAGGATGTTGAAGTGCGTGGTGACGGTCTTCGCCTCGGAGCCGCCAACCGAACAATAAAGCGTGTAGGTGCCGGTCGGATTGACTTTCGCGGTCCACACGCAGGTGGGATTGACAATGCTGAACGGGGTCGGCACTTTGGCGGCCACGGTCTTCCCTTTGGCATCCTTGATGTACACTTTCGGCTTGGTGGTGAAGGTACCTGGAATGCTGAACTCCACCCCGATGGCGACGTCGATCCCTTTCGGCGCGGCGATGAAGTCCAGCCCCTCGACGGCGGTACCCGCCACGGTGACCGTCCGCGCCTTCGGCTTGTAGTCATACGTGCCGCCAGAAGGCGTCAAGATGTAGATTCCGTCTCTTAGCCCGGCGAAGGAGAAGGAGCCATCTGCGGTCATCGTGGCCGAGGCGACCGGGATCATGCCGGAGTCGCAGAGGGTGAGGGTCACGGGCGATTCTTCAAGACCTTTCAGCGATCCGGCAACGGAGTGTGAGCCACTGGGCGCCTGCCCCGCGCAGAACACCTTGATGCAGAGGTTCGCAGTGGTTTCGACCGTAACGAGGTCGTCCCATTGTTCTCCGTCGATGCTCACGAAGCTTTGTCCCGCTTCGGCGAACGCGTGCGAACTGTAGCCGATGATCACGGATTCGATGGCGAGCGGGTAGTTGAACATGGGGGTGGTCAGTTTGAGGACGACCGAGAACCGTGATCCCGGCGTCACGGAGACCGGTGCGTCAAGCTTGACCGTGTGGTACCCGCAGGCGGCGAAACTGCCGGTTTTCGAGGCGGCGAGCGTGCCGCCCCGCGGTTCGCCTGCCTTCACGTCGGTGTGAATCGACAGCTCATAGGCGCAGTCGGCCGACGTGGTGAAGAACGAGACGGCGGCGAGCGGGTTGGTTGAGTACGCGGTGAAGATGTTGGCGCCCCAGGCGGTCTCGGAGCTTTGGGGGCCGAAGCTTGTAACCCAGCCGAGCGGGTCGTACCCGTAGGCGCATGCGTAGCTGTCCACCGGTTCCGCTCCGTTGAAAAGGACAATCTCGCAGAAGCTCGTGTCATAGTAGGAGAGCCAGAAGTACCCGTTGTCTCCCCAGCCATCGCCCCAGCTGTTTTTGATGAGGAACGCCCCGTTTCCCTCGGGCGTGATGAGGAAGTTCGATTTGTCGTAATTGTCGTCCCAGCCGACCAGCGTGACGGCGTGATTGGCCGAGTCGCCTGTCGGACAGTAGTAGGCGGAGGTTCCGGCGCTGAGGAATCTGTTGTCGTAGTAGAAGGCGCAGTACAGGGCTCCGCTATCGGTGAGGGCCTGTTTGATGGTGGCGTTGTCGAGGAAGTCGACGCGGGCGGGAAGGAAGTCAATGTTCTGGACATGCTTTTTCGGTGAGGCGGACGAGGGGGGGACGAAGCCGGGGGCGGGATAGGGATCCTCCGTGTCGTCGTAGGGGCCGCCCCACCTCGCGAGGTAGCCGGCCGATAGCCAGGCGTTGCCGCCGTCGTTGAAACCCCAGTCGTAGCCGCTCCAATTGGCGAGGTTGTTCTCCGAGAAGTCCCAGTTCTCGGCAGTCAGGAGGTTCGATTCAAGGCTCCCGTACGTGCCAAAGGCCCAGCAGGTCCCGTAGGGGTTCTGGTCCCTCACCGGGGTGACCTTGCCGATGGCCCGCAGATCAAAGGAGGCGGGGAATTCCCTGACGGTTTGGGCGCGGCGGGCGTCGACGGGGCGGGGCGGGATGATGGTTGGCCCCGGACGGTAGCCCAGGATTCTGCCGGATGCGTCGCGGGTGGCGGAAACGCCTTGAGCGGCCGCCGTGGCGTTCCCTTTCACGAATTTCGGGTTGAGGGGCGCCTTCTGGAATTGCGCGGGGGACGCCGAGGGGCCGGCCGCCAGCGACAGGCTCGCGCAGAGCGCCGCGGCGAGTGAAAGACGAATCATGGTTGTACGCATGTCATGCTCCGGATTAAGGATAATGAGAAATGAGCGGGGGGCTATTCTATTTCCTTATAACTCGAAGCGCAGGAAATTCAATGCTCGACGATCCCGCTTTTGAAATACAGGTGCTCGGCGTGCCATGAGGACGGCTTCCGGTTCTGGAGCGAGAGCCGTTCGAAGACGGCCTCGGCCATCCGCTCCATCGGCTGCGCGTAGGTCGTCATCCCGAGCAGTTCGGCCTGCGGCAGATTGTCCACGGACACCACGGCCGCCTTGGGGAACGCGCCGCCGCGCAGCAGTTTGGCGACGGCGACGCCGATGGTGCCGTTCGAGCACAGGAAGGCGTCGGGGAAATCCTTGGGCGCGAGCCGCGCGAGAAGAGCCCCCGCCTCGCTCTCGGTCTCCGCCTCGCGCCGCCAGGGAAGGCGGTAGAGGGAGCGGGCGTCGCCGCCGGCGTCGAGAAAGACCTCTTCCCGCTCGACGTTGCTTGAGATCGTCGCATTGTCCCACCCAACATAGGCGATCCGTTGCGTGCCTTTTTCCCTGAGAAGCTTGTGGAGCGACGTGATGGCGTCGCGGTTGTCGACGCTGACGCAGTCCACGGCGGGCGAGTCGACGACGCGGTCGAAGAGGACCATGTTGATGCCGATGCCCCTGGCCCTCGTCAGGAACGAGCTGTCGAGCCGTTCGTCGTAGGGCCAGACCACAAGGTTGCGCACGCCGCGTTGGAAGAAGCGCAGCGGCAGCCGTTCAAGGGGCCACTGACCGCTCGTCTGCTTGAGCACCACAAGGCAGTCATGGTTCTCCGCCATGCTTTCGAAGGCCTGCATGAAGGCGGCGAAGAACGGATTATGGGCGGGGGCGAGCACGGCCACAATCTCCAGCGACCCCGGATATCCCTTGCGCAGGAGCCGCACCCGCGTCCCGTGCCCTTGGAGTCGCTCCACGATGCCGTCGCGCTCCAGCGTCTGCAGGGTCCTGCGCACCGTTATGCGGCTCAATTTATGCTTTTCGGCAAGTTCGCGCTCGGCGGGCAGCAGCGCGCCGTCGGGGTGCGTCCCGTTGTAGATCTCCTCGCACAGGAGGTTGAACAAGCTCCGGTGCAGGAGCGCGCCGTCTTTTTGAGTTTTTCTCATCGCCCGCCAATAAGTGGTATCGTGTCGCAGTACCATCTAATATGGCAATGTCCTCCTGCTATGTCAAGAGGTGCCACGCATTCACGGAGGGGGTGCCGCCGCCGCCGCAGGGGTTTAGACGAGTAGCGCGGCGACCGCCTCAATGCGGGAGAAGTCGGCGTTGGGCGGCACGTTGTCCGACATGCCGAGGATGAAGCCTTTCCGCCCTTTGAGAGGGAGGATGACCGAACGGATATATGTCTCGAAGTCCTTTTTCGATCCGCCTTCCTCGCAGACGAGGACGGAGGGGATTCCGCCTTGCAGGACGACCTCGCCTTTGAGCAGATCCAAGGCGCGCGCCAGGCTGATGTCGGCCATGGGGGCGGTCACGATCGCCTCGACGATGTCCAGCCCGCAGTCGGGCACGAGCGGCAGCAGCGTCTGCGTCCGGCCGCACCAGTGCCCCTCGAACAGTTTTCCTTTCGCCGCGCAGATCTTCTTCGCCTCGCGGTAGAAGGGAACCGCATATTCCGTAAAGATGTCGGGCGAGATCATGCAGCCGTCCATGTTGTCGCCCGTGGCGATGACGTCCGCCGGGCCGTCAGCCAGGATGGCGTACCCTTCGAGGTATTTACGCTGGTAGACGGCGAGAAGTTTGTCCACCTCCTCCTTGTGATCCATCCACATGTAGAAGGCCTCCGTGTAGCCGACGTCCGTCTTGGCGAATTGGATGAAGGGGACGCAGAAGCCGCCGTTCAGCACGACGCCGTCGTCGCCGGTCTCCGCCAGGGCCTTGCGGGTGGGCTCGTAGTCAGCCTCGTAGTGGGTGGCCTCGGCGATGAAGCGTATGACGCGCAGGTCGTCGACCGTTTTGACGAAGTGCTCGACGGTGGCGCGCGACCGGTGGGGCCCCTCGGTGGCGTCCGTGGCGTGGCGGACGGTGCCGACTGGCGTGTGGATCTCGGTGGTCGCCGTATCATTAAAAAAAAAATAGCGCGTAGTGCCGCTAGGATCT
>CAYTFM010000407.1:0-6731 GCA_964436735.1 uncultured Victivallales bacterium
ACGCGGCGGTTGCTCCACGAACTGCAGGTGCACCAGATCGAACTGGAGATGCAGAACGATGAGCTGCGCCGGTCGCAGGAGGAACTTCATGCATTACAGGAGAGCTTCTTCGATTTCTACAACCTGGCGCCTGTCGGCTATGTCACCCTCTGCGACAAGGGGCTGATCCTGGACGCCAACATCACCGTCGCCCCTTTGCTGGGCGTGCCACGGGGCGATTTGCCCAATCAGCCGTTGACCCGCTTCATCTTACCCGAGGACCAGGATGTCTTTTATCTTTATTTCAAAAAGGTCTTTGCGTTGGATGTGGTGCAGTCGTGCGAACTGCGCATGAAGCGCGGGAGCGACTGCCAGTTCTGGGCGCGTATTGAGTCAGCCGCCTTGAGGAACCTCAACGGCGCGCCCGTGTGCCGCATCGTGTTGAGCGACATCACTGAACGCAAGGAGGCGGAACGGACACTGAAGGCGAGTGAAGCCAAGTACCGCCGTTTGCACGAGAGTATGACCGATGCGTTCGTAAGCACCAACATGAGCGGCGACATCCTTGAGACCAACAAATCCTATAACACCATGCTCGGCTATTCGGCGGAAGAGTTGCGGCGCCTAACCTACAAGGATATCACGCCGGAGAATTGGCACGCCATTGAATCCCGTATTGTTGAAGAGCAGATCATGACGCGTGGCTTCTCCGACGTGTACGAGAAGGAGTACCGCAGGAAAGACGGAAGTGTCTTTCCTGTCGAACTGAGGACGTTTCTCCTCACTGACGACGAGGATCATCCTATCGGCATGTGGGCTATTGTCCGTGACATCACCGAACGCAAGCGGATAAAGGCAGAGTTGGTGCGGGCCAAGGAGGAGGCCGAGGCGGCGAACAAGGCGAAAAGCGAGTTCCTCGCCAACATGAGCCATGAGATTCGCACGCCCCTCAACGCCGTGATTGGCTTCTCGGATATCCTCAAGGACACCCAGGTGAGCGATGAGCAACACCAGGGGCTTGAGATCATCAGCCGACGGGGCACTGATCTCGTCGCCATCATCAACGACATCCTCGACATCGCCAAGATCGAGGCCGGGAGGCTTGACATCGCCGCAATCCCTTTCAGCCTCCGTCTCATCGTTGGCGAAGTGGTCGAGACGTTCAGCGCGATGGCGAAAATAAAGTCACTCGATTTGGACAGTCGTGTCGACGACAACGTCCCCGACCCGTGGAAAGGCGATCCCCTCCGGATCAAGCAGGTGCTTGTGAACCTGCTCGGCAACGCCTTCAAATTCACCTACAAGGGAAGCGTATCGCTGCGCGTGGCGTTGGATGGCGTCGCTGACGCCCCGCCGCAAGGCGGCGGGCAACCCGCCACGCTCCTGCGCTTCACCGTCACCGACACCGGCATCGGCATACCCGCCGACAAACTCACCCTCGTCTTCCACCCGTTCACCCAGGCCGATGCGTCCCACACCCGCATCTACGGAGGGACGGGGCTCGGACTGACCATCTGCGAGCGCCTCTGCACGCTGATGGGCGGACGGATATGGGCGGAAAGCAGGCAGCACGAAGGCAGCGCCTTCCATTTCACCTTGCCACTTTTCGCCGCCAAAGCGCCACCACCAGCGCTGCCACATAGAGGCGCAGCAGGCGAGAGAGGGAAAAGTCTCGGCATCCGTACCCTCATCATAGAGGATGACCCGTCAAGCGCCCTCCTCACCCAACGGTATGTCGACAATTTCGGAGGGACGGCAACCATCGCGTCAACCGGACCGGAGGCGCTCGCCCTGCTGGAAAAACGGCATGACGACTTCGACCTCGTCCTGATGGACGTTCGAATCCCTGGCACAAGCGGCATCGTCCTCACCAAGGCGACGAGGATGCTCGAATGCGAGAAGGGGCTACCGCGCCTCATGATCGTCGCCCTGACAGCCAACGCGCGGCAGGAGGATCGGGACGCCTGCCTCGCCGCGGGCATGGACTCGCACCTCCCGAAACCCGTCGACAAGGATGCCCTTTACCGCGTCTTCTCGATGGCGGCGGCCCGGCGGCCGCCCGCCGGGAACTGAATTCCCTATGACGTCCCGACCAAGGTGCCTCTCCACTCATGCGATGATGGCGAATATATTCCGACCTGTGCGGGTAAAATTCCTGCGTCCCGCCAACGTGGCACGACCGTCCCGTCCGTGACTGGAGTTTGGACAACCTCTGAAATTGAGGCTGTTTTGGTGGGGCGCAACACCTTTTGCGCCAAATCCCCATCGCGGAAAGTGCCGCGCCCCACTTTGCCGTCCTTTAATCGAACTTTGTCTAGATCTTCAGCACGGGCGTCCCGCCCGTGAACCCCACGGCATAAGGCCGTGGGGATCTTCCCCAATTCAGCTTGGCACACGAAATAACAATTTTCCTGAACGATGCACGTCACCGGTTGTCAGATGACTTCCCCAACGCAGGTGAAATCACCGCCGATATACAGGCTGCCCTCTCTGAACACCATCGCATTGACACACCCGACAACACCAGGGATTTCCGGGTTCATGGCGTCCCAACCTGGAGGAAAATCAGCGCAGGCGGCGGGTGCGAATGCAAAACAAAAGGCAAACATTAGGAGGAGTGGCAACGGTTTCGTCATTAGGTCTGTTCTCTTTGGTTCAGCAGCCCTCACGGCTACACATTCGCTTCAGCGTCCTATCGGGAGGACACGTACCCTCGCCGCATTCTCGTCGATGCTGACGAGGGCGCCTGCCGCGATGGCGTCGGCGAACTGCGTAATGGCTTGCAGCACTGTTGGTCCAAGGACATCAGGAGAGACGTCCTGCGTTCGAACTTGAAGCACACTGGGAGAGTTCCAGTCGGTGGCGGCAAGAATCGCGCCGAAATCAAGATCATGCGTCATCAGCGTCCAGCCTTCGCTTTTCGCTTTGGATAGTATCTCGGAGTCTGGGTCGTTGGAATTTCCCACCCTGCTCCAATGGATGGCATCGTGCCCATGCTGGAGGAGGTAGGCTTCCCAGTCCGGGGAAAGGTTCATATCGATGAGCAGCTTCACGCTGAAGCCGCCGCTAAAGGCACCTCGATCTCCTCGACACGCCATGCGGCATAGGCAAGCGCCTGATCGATGTCCGCCGGTTCAAGGTAGGGGTAAAGCTTAACTATCTCCTCGCGGGATCGTCCAGCGGCGATCATGCCGACAATCATGCCGACCGTCACCCGCATGCCACGCACGCAGGGCTTGCCCCCCATGACGGTTGGATCGAATGTTATCCTTTCAAGCTTTTTCATATCGCCTCCATCTCCACAAGTCTTTAGTGTATCCCTGCTTCTTATGTGGATTAGAACTTCCTGTTACGTATTATAGCATCCATTACCGCTGGAACACCAGCGGAATATAATTTCACGGTCCCCCGTGAAATTATTCGCGGTGGCGGAGGCTGGACTTGAGGATGACGTCGAGGCGGGCGGCGCCCTCGTAGACGCCGTTGCGGACGCGGATGTCGACGCCGTCGCGGCCGTCGATCTTGGAGGTGTCGCCCTTCGACATCGAGAAGGACCACTGCCGGGCGTCGAGGTTGACGGCGAGGTTGAGCGTGGGGATGCCCGTCTTCGCGTACAGGTACACGTTGCCCTTCGTCTGCTTCTGACAGGCAACGGCGTTGAGCGGCGTGTTGCCGTCGAGTGCCAGGCTCACGCCGGTGTTCTGGAACTCCTCGGGGGTGAGGCAGAAGAAGGAGCTGGTGATCACGTAGGAGCCGTAGTTGAGCTTGGTGTTGTCAGTGGAACCGACGCCGCGTCCGACGCCGAAGCCGGTCATCGGCACGTATCCCGCGCTCGCCGCGATCGTCTTCGACGGGCCGTACGAGAACCATGAGGTGCTCTCGTCGAGCACATAGGGATTGCCCGCGAATTTCCCGTCGACCTCCAGCAGCAGCCGGACGCCGTCGTAGTTCCATATTTTCTTGTAAAGCATTGTCTGCGAAATGATTATGCTCCACCATTTGTTGGCATAGTCGAGCGTGAAGGAGATGGCGGGCTTGACTCCCGCCGTGGACACGAAGGTGTATACCGGGCCTGACGCGGAGCCGCCTTTGGTCCACGTTCCCTTGTCAAGAGCGAAGGAGAGGTCTTCGACCCTGAACGCGATCTTGTTGACGGCGGGATCGAAGGCGGCGAGGGTTGACGGGATCTGCGCGCCACTCACCATGAGCTTGTCAAGGTTGGGCTTGGAGGTGTCGAGGGTGATGGTGACCCGAGGGATTTTGATCGACTCGTAGTCGAGTTTGTACAGCAGCGCGACATCGTCGAGGATCACATCGGCGCCGTCCTTGCCGGTCACGTTGAAAGCGAACCGCACGCTTTTTCCCCCATAAGGAGAGAGGTCGAGACGCGCCTCGGTCCAGGTCCAGTCGCTCCATGCGGCGGCGGTCGCCGTGTTCCACAGCTCCGACCAGGTAAGACCTTTGTCGAGGCTGATGTTGACACGCAGGATCCCTTTCCCTTTCGTCACCAGCAAGCTGTAGGAACTCTTCCACCAGAAGGACAGCGTCGGCGAGGAGATCGCGGTCAAGTCGACATCGGGCGTGATCAGCCATTCATTCAGCGTGGCGCCGTCGCCCCACGGACAGATGGCGGCGTACTCGCCGCTGTGCGCGTTGTTGGAGGTCGCCGTCCAATGCGCGGCGCTGTCGGGGGCGGCGGAGCCGTCGATCTTCGACCAGCCGTCGGGAGGAACCGCGCCACTCTCGAACCCCTCGTCGATCAGCGTCTCATAGGGTTCGAACACCGCCGCGACAGTGGCGGTGCCGCTCAAGGTGACAGTGGTCTCGGGCGCGCTGACATCGGCGATTTGGGCGTACTTGCCGGTGGCGGTCCACCGGTTGAAATAGTATTTGGAGTAGGAGGACGCCTTGAGGCTGACCGGCTCGGCGAAGAGGACGGACTGGACGCCGACGGGCGTGACATCGCCGGCACCTGAGCCGAGGACGTTCAGCGTGACGAAGGCGTTGCTGAGAGTGAAGGTCTTCTCGCTGGTGGCGGAAACGCCGCCGTTCGGAGCGGAGACGCGCACCTGGTAGTTACTGCCGTTGGCGATGCTGGTCGGGATGCTCCACACGTAGCTGCCGGTGTTCGGGGCGGAGGCGGCGACGACCAGAACTCGCTCGCCGCCCTTGAGAAGATCGATTTTGACGCCGCCGCCAAAACCGACCGCCTGCCAGGTAATGGTCTGTGTCGTCCCTTTGCGCCACGCCTCGCCGCCGTTGGGGGAGGTGACGGAAATCAGCATGCCATTGATCGCCTCGTCGAGGTTGAGTCGGCCGCCGCTGAGGCACTTGTCCTTGAGCGCGCCGATCTTGTCGACGTAGCGCATGAGGAGCATCTTCACTTGATGGCTGTCGAGTGTCGGGTATTTGCCCATGAGAAGGGCGCAGGCGCCGGAGACGTGGGGACAGGCCATCGAGGTGCCGCTCATGAGCTGGTAATCGTTGCCGGGGTAGCAACTGAGGATGTCGACCCCCGGCGCGGCGAGGTGGACGCTCTTCGCGCCGTAGTTGGAGAAGTCGGCGAGGTCGTCGTTCGAGTCGGTGGCCGCCACGGCCAGCATGTTGGAAAGGTCGTACGACGCCGGATAGCTCGGGGTCGCGTCGTTGTCGGAGCCGTCATTGCCGGCCGCCGCAGAGAAGAGGATGCCGTTGCCCTCGGCGGACGTGATGGCGTCGTAGAGGGCCTGCTCGAAGTCGCCGCCGCCCCATGAGTTCGAAAGGACGCGGGCCTTGTTGCGGATGCCGTAGTAGATCGCGGCGATGGCGTCCGAGGAATAGCCGCCCTCGGGGCCGATGAACTTGAGGGCCATGACGCGGACGCGCCAATTGACCCCCGCGACGCCCAGGGCGTTGTCGCCGACCGCGCCGATGACGCCGGCGCAGTGGGTGCCATGTCCGCCGCCATCGTCGACGAGATCGACCGGATTGTTGTTGCTGCCGTAGAAGTTCCAGCCGTAGTAGTCGTCGACGTAGCCATCGCCGTCGTCGTCCACGCCGTTGTAGCCGGGATTGCCGTCCGAGTCCCAATCCTCCCCCACGTTCCGCCAGCGGTTCTTCGCAAGGTCGTCATGCGTGTAGTCGACGCCGGTGTCGATCACGGCGACCACGACCTCGCTGTCTCCGGTTCCCACGTCCCAGGCGAGCGGCGCCTTTATTTTTGACATGCCCCACTGCTCGGAAAACCGCGGATCGTCAGGCACGTTCTCGAGCGGGTGGAACAGGTAGTCGGGCTCGGCGCGGGCGACGACGTCCCCCTCCGCGGCGTAGGCGGCGATGGCGGCGGGAAGCGTACCCGGCGCCGGATCCGGAAACTCGACCAGATACAATCCGTCAGCCCCTTTGATCCGCGTCGCCACGACATGGCCGTGACGGATGCTGACCTCCCGCAAGTCGTTGAGCGTGGCTCCTTTTCTCAGTTTGACGATCATGTGCCCGCCCGCCATCTCGCGGCTGCGGAGCGGACGCCCGGCGCCGCGCGCCGCGGCGTTTTTAAATGTCTCCTCCACGCAGATCAGCGGATATTTTCCGCCATCGACCCGCCGCAGCGAGACCACTTTGACGCCCCCCCCGCCCAACGGTTCCTCGCTGCTGGCGACCACGTCGCCCGCCAGTCCCCGCGCCGGAGGAGCCGCCGGAGCCACGGCCGTGCGCCGCGGCGGCGCACTTCCCACGCCGCCGCCCCAGGAGGAAGTCGAGATCGAAATGAGTAG